>JANTHB010000106.1 GCA_024762655.1 Bacteroidales bacterium | reverse complement strand
GCCCATTTTTCCAGTCCGGGGGTATCCAGCAGGGTATCTTTATAATACTTTTCGTCCTCCAGACCGCTGTAATGAGCCAGTAAAAGGTTCCGCGGTTTGATCCGGGCGGCAAAATCCAGCACGGTCAGGATATAGTCTCCCTTTTCAGGAAAATCCCGGAAGAAATCCAGCAGGTACTTGTAATTGGTATAGCTCTGAAAATTGTGGGGTGCCATGAGGCTTTCGGGCGTCAGAGCCTCAAGCCAGGGCTGCAGGTACTGTTCATCTTCCGGGGTGTTGCGCGTCACAGACCAGTGGTTGGTTTTGGGACAGGGAAAACGGTTGTTGGCGTCGGTGATGAGCCAATCTGCGTTATGCAATGCCATGATGTCCGCCTGCTTCAGCATGGGTACCAGCACATCGCCGGTAAAGAGCAGCCTTTTCCCGGCCGGAACGATCTCCACCAGCAGCATAGCGGCTGCCCGGGCATGGACCCCGTGATATACGGGAAAAGCAGTGACGGTTATCCCCTCTCCCGCTTCCCTGACCGGTATGGGTCTGCCATACGACAGCTCCCTGAAATCGCACAATTCTCCAAGATGCGGCATCGTTTTGATGATCTGCTCCCGGCATCCTTTGGTAGCATATACGGGATATTTCTTCTTCCCCCTGAACCGGTAATAACTCTGTATGATCCAGTCCATGCCCAGGGTATGATCGAAATGGGGGTGGGTGATCAGCAGGGCATCGGGAATGCGGTTCCCATTCCGCAGCAGGAAGGGCACGATGCCGTGTCCTGCATCGATCAGGAAGTCTTTTTTGATCTTCCCTTCTCTGTTCTGTTCCAGCAGAGAATAGGAAGCATTGGCATAATCCGGAGCGCCGGGCAGGTCATAAAACGGATGATGCTGCCCGATCGGTATGGGCCAGGCGTTACCACGGCCGTTGATACGTAACGAAAAAGTGTTCATCATAAAAAATTTCCGGAAAACCGGGGGGATAAAGATACCTGATTTTCCGGAAAACCCTATGCTAACGATCCTGCTTCTTTCTTCCTACTTAAAATGCACCATAAATTTGGCCGCTTTTAATGTTTTGGGATGGTTGTATACATCCAGGTTATTAGCATCTCCGTAAGTATAATAAATATCCGTACCCATACATATGATCCCGGCCGGGTAAGTACCGCCCGAGAAATCCCCCGAGAATATATTCCAGTTACTCCCATCATACCTGAATATAGCCGGATAGATCTCCTGCGCTGAAACGAACTTAGTAGATACGATAAAAAGATGATTATCCGTATCGGTTGTCAGCGCCATCGGATCCATGAACCATGCACTGTTGGCAGGGATAAGATTCTCAACGGTATTTTGTGAGATAACCCTGAACACTCCGCCGGGCCATTCCGCGACTTTCTGACTTTTGCTGATAAAATACAAAGCGTTTCCGTTTCCGTTAATATGCACATCAATAAGGTTGTCAGCCGTCCATTCCAGCACGGTCTCCCATGAAGATCCGTTCCACCGCAATATGTGCAGCGTAGCGTTAAAATCGCTGTTTTTTGTAAGATAAGACAGATACAATGATCCGCCGATATTCTTCAGCTCCAGGCTAAAAACATCTTTCCCGGTGGTCAGAAAACCGTTGCTGTCTCCTCCTACGGTTTCCCATGCGGTTCCGGTCCACTTCAATACTTTCAGGTTATAATCCGGCGCCTGGGTGATGGCCAGGTAGGGTTTATCGTCATCCAGATTATTATCCAATGACAAAGAGGAAGGACCGCCGGAAGCCCCCAGGTTGCCGGGGGTCAGGTTCTCCGACCAGGTATTGTTATCATAATAATATACATACAAGGAGTCATGATCCAGGGCTGCGAGCCATAATTTATTATCGGCCCGGGTAAAGTCCATCCTGTTCATCGAGGTTGAATTCATCAGGTCCCCCGGATAAGGATCTCCCTGCAGTTCCCACTGGGCCCCGTTGAAACGGTAGATGCCCGGCGTACCATAATCGGCCGTAGCCTCTTTCAAAATACCTGCATACACGGAGGAAGAAAAAGTCTTCAGGGTCACGTATGCGACCCCTTTGCCTGACGAAGAAAAGACATCGCTTATGGGAAGCCAGTCATAGGCTACCGGACCCACCCCCGAGCCTCCTTCGGCCGGGATATTGGCCGTCACAGCATAATAGGGGGCATCCTGTGTTCCCCAATCCATATTGATAAACCGGTATTCATAATTTGCCCGGATCGCATACACCGGCTCATCTCCCGGTGAAGGATCTTCATAGGACATATTTGTCAACGTACCGGGGTCCATACCCGGTGATAAGGAAATATTGTCTGTTGTCGTAATTTTGGATGAATCCTGACTTCCTTTTTGTTTTCTGTAGATTTCATACTTCACCCTCCATACATTTTTCACTTTTCCTGCGATCACATCTCCCGCAATCGGGTCGCTCCACGTTACTTTCACATGATCGTTGTTCTGCCATTCGGCCGTCGGGACCAGCGGCGCCGGGAGGTAGGTCCAGCCATACTGATCAAATTCCTTAAACCCACTGTTATCTGCATCTTTTGAATCAGCCGAGATGCGGTATTTATAATGTTCGCCGTAAACCAGCTTGTTATCCGGCAGGTTAAAACCGTAGTCATCCACTTCGGTCCCGGAACTGGTAGCGGCATTTAGCCATTGTCCTGTTTCAGGATCCAGTCTTTCTATATTGTAATACTGGGCATCCGGCACAGGATCCCATGAAAGATGAACCACACCCAGATAAGTCCCCTGTGATACAGACAAGGTGCTTACCTTGTTCAGATGCTCTTCTTTGGTGCATGAAGACAAAAAGACAGCCACAGTCAAAAAGACTCCGGCAAGAAATGCGGAAACAAAATACTTTTTCATAATGGGTTGATTTAGGGAGGAAAACTATATTGTTTTTTACGATAATTTACCGTATTAGTTTCATTTCCCTTAACAGATAACCTGCTCCGGCATACTTATCAATCAGAAAGAGGGCATACCGGATGTCCAGGGAGATGTTGCGGCACTGGCTGGGGTTGAACATCAGGTCGCTCATCACACCCTCCCACGCTCTGTCGAAGTTAACCCCTACCAGATACCCGTTGGCGTCGATCACGGGGCTCCCCGAATTTCCGCCGGTGGTATGGTTGGTGGCAATGAAACATACCGGCAGGCGACCTTTCTCCCCGTACGGGCCATAATCCTTGTTACGGTACAGCTCTTTCAGTTTCTCCGGCACATGATAATCGTAAATGGCAGGATTATCTTTCTCCATCACGCCGTTCAGTGTGGTCTGAAACCTGTAATCCACCGCATCCCTCGGCTCATAGCCTCTGATTTTTCCATACGTGACACGCATGGTAAAATTGGCGTCGGGATACAGATGCTTCCCTTTGTTAAACGCAAGCTGGGCCGCCATATACAACCGGTCCAGCCGCTTTTTCTCCACCCTCAGGCGTCGCAGTTCGGGCTCTATTTTATCGTCATACAAGCGTTTTACATCGACTGCCAGGGCATAGGCCGGATCCTTTTGCAACTTTTTGACAGATGCTGCGGAAAAGCCGTCGAGCAAATCAAACACTTTCGCCGAATCGGCAAACATCGTTTTTCCATAGACATGCTCCATATACTTCCCGGTTTTCCCCTGCCAGGAGAGCAATGCCAGCGGATAGAACTCACGGGGCATATTCACCACATACATTCTCACCCCGGCCCCAAAGAGTTTTTCATCCACCGGTTTGTTATAATCCCTGAAGAAACTTTTGCAACGGGATTTAAGCGCTTCTACCTCCCGGTTTATCTGGTCCTTGTCCGCGCGCTGCTCCGTCATTTCCACCAGGGGGGTAAAATAATGTGCCAGATTAACGGCCTCGGCGCCGTACCTGAAAAACACTTCATTGATATAATCGGAAGCCAGCAGATAACGGCTGTATTCCGGATAAAGCTTCCGGTATTCGGCCAGTAAGGCACCGTATTTACTTTTCCGCTGCGGATCCTCGTGGGTCCATTGCAAAAAACGATATTCATAGTCCTGTTTCTTTTGTATGGCATTCAGTTTGTTGAGTCCGCGTATCTCTCCTTTCCAGCACTTCCATGAATTACTCAGGCCGGCATTTTTGGCGGCATACTGGATTCTTATCTTCGGATCCGAATTCATTCCGGCATTGATAATATCCAGTTTTTTGGTACGTATGTCTATCAGTTTGGGGTAGATATCCTCCACCAGCATTTTCAGGTGATAAGAAGGCACGTATTCATAGGTACTTCCCGGATATCCGATGATCATGGTAAAGTCGCCCGGATGCACTCCTTTCAGGGATATGGGGAAAAAATAATCAGGATGATAAGGCTGATTGTCTGCGGCATACCCGGCCGGCTCGTTGTCTTTACCGGCATAGATACGGAACAGGGAAAAATCGCCGGTATGGCGGGGCCACATCCAGTTGTCGGTATCGCCCCCGAATTTCCCAATGGCTGAAGGGGGTGCTCCCACCAAACGGACGTCACGGTACACCTTCTGCACCAGCAGAAAATACTGGTTCCCCATATAAAAAGGTTTGACTACCGCTTTCAGGCCGGTTCCGTGGGTGGCCTCCTGTTCAATTTTACGGCTCTCTTCCCGGACGACCCTGTCTCTTTCCTCCTCGCTCATGGTATCGTTCACTTTACCGAGGATGCGTTCCGTCACATCTTCCATCCGTTTCAGGAAAGTTACCGTCAGCCCCGGATTGGGCAGTTCTTCTTCGCGGGACATCGCCCAGAAACCGTTGGTCAGGTAGTCATGCTCCAGGGTGGAATGCCGCTGAATGCTGCGGTATCCGCAGTGATGGTTCGTGATAAGCAACCCGTCGGGAGAGATCAGCTCAGCCGTACATCCGCCTCCGAAGATCACCACGGCGTCTTTCATACTGGCCCGGTTGATGCTGTAAATATCTTCGGCAGTCAGCCTGAAACCTTCCCGGTGCATGATATCAATGTTAAATTGATCCAGCAACATCGGGATCCACATGCCCTCGTCAGCATGGAGCAGGTGAACGGCTATGAGCAACGAGAAAAGAATGGATGAGAATAATTTTTTCATAATTTGTAGTTATTGATTACCGGTACTTCATTTTGCGTTCTTTGGCTAAAAATCTTTCAGATACCGGTACACCTGATGCACCGGCAGCCCCATAACGTTGTAAAAAGAACCTTCGATCCGTTCGACGCTGACATACCCTATCCATTCCTGGATACCGTAGGCGCCGGCTTTGTCAAAGGGTTTATAGGTGTTTATGTAATACGCAATTTCCTCCTGCGATAATTTTCCAAAATAAACCCTGGATTCGGCGGTAAAGCATACTTCCTTATCCACAGATCTCATACAGACCCCTGTCAATACACGATGCATGTTTCCGGACAACCTGGAAAGCATCTCCCGGGCATGGACTTCGTCCTGCGGTTTCTCTATCACTTCTCCGTCGAGGATCACAATGGTATCGGCGGTTACCAGTATGGCATCTTCCTTCAGCAGGTCCTGTGCCGCATCGGCTTTTTTACCTGCCAGATAAGCCGGGATTTTTTCGGGAGGCAGGTTGCCAGGATAAGACTCATCCACCTGGTTGGCCTGCACGATCTCAAGGGGGATATCCAGTCCCTCCATAAGCATCTTGCGGCGCGGGGAGGCGGAAGCCAGGATTACCCTTTTATTTTTCGGCCATGGCAATATCATCGCAATCAACGGATCAAAGCAGAGAATAAATAATCGGCCACCAGGATGTATGCCAGGCCTGTCAGCATGATCCATTTGGTCAGGGTGCTGGCCTTATGATAATCTCGCGGAGAACGGGCTCTTATCATTTTTATGATCAACCAGGCCAATGGTGCCACGACGGCTGCCAGACCATAAACGATCGTAGCCGTGTCGCCGAGATAAAATAAGATAACCCACAAGACCAGCAGGATGGTGATCACGATAACCCCCAGCACGATATAACGGGTTGTGTCGAGTCCGGCCACCACGGGCATGGAGTTACGCCCAAAAGACCAGTCGCCCTCATAATCTTCCATATCCTTGATGATTTCCCGTATCAGCGTCAGCAAAAAAGCAAAGAAGGATATGCCCGCCGACCATACCATGATGGGTCTCCAGGTAGCATGATAGAGGATCATGACAGAAGCATACTGTTTGTTGACCAAAGGGATCTCAAACAAAGGAACCATAAAAGGCACCAGGGCCGTAAGAAAAGCCACCAACAGGTTTCCTACCAGGAACTGGCGTTTATAGGTGGTGGAATAGAACCACAGCAACCCGGCAGCCAGGATGAAGACGATACCCAGGAAAGAGAGTCCGATGGCCCAGGAAAGAAAGATGCCGGCGCCTACCCCCAGCACATTCAGAACAATATGAATCACCAGCGCTTTACGGCGGGGTATCACTTTCCCGACCACCACCCTGTCGGGCCGGTTGATCATATCCGTGCGGGTATCGAAATAATCGTTGATAACATATCCGGCTGCCGTCAGCATCACGGTGGCAAACACCAGCAGGAAAAAGTAGAAATCACTCATTACCAGGCTGACGTCAGGCACCACCGCCGGCTGTCCGTTGTAGCTGCCGGGCAGATGATGCAGCATAGGTCCCACCAGTCCGTAACGCATCAGAACCTGCGTAAGGATGATAATCAGCAGATTGGGCCAGCGAATAATTCTGAAAAAAGCTTTAATCATAGTCTTTACCAATGAAATGCATCTCCGTCCATCCATTTGTTATGCAGGCGCAGCACCTGTTCTATCACATCCCGCACACAGCCTTCTCCGCCATTCAGCCAGGAGATATAACGTGCCGCCTGTTTGATCTCGGCCACTGCATCGGCGGGAGCTGTCGGAAACCCCACCATTTGCATGATCTCATAATCCGGCAGGTCATCGCCCATGTACAGCACATTATCGGGGTCGAGACCATGCTTGTCCAGAAATTTCTGAAAATCTTCTTTTTTATGGGAAGATCCCATGTAGATATCCTTCACGCCCAGGTTTTCAAAACGCTGTCGCACTGCCGGTGTACTCCCTCCGGTGATAATGCCGATAGGATACTCTTTTTTGGAGGCCAGTTGCAGGGCATAACCGTCTTTAATGTTCACGGTCCGCATCGGCTCGCCCGAAGGATGCAAAGGCATCACCGTCCGGGACAATACTCCATCCACATCAAAAACAAAAGCTTTTACTTTTCTGAGCTCCTCTTTGAAATTACTTATATGCATCTGCCAAAAGATTTCCCTTGTTACTTTATCTTTGCCGTACGGTGCCGGATACTCTCCGTCAAAACCTGATAAACCCGTTGAATTTCCGGTGACCAAGATAATAAATCCAAATGCTTTTTTATAACAATTTCGTCATTTCTTACCGCCGGGCCTGTCTGTGCCTTTCCGGGGCCCAGGTCAAAGGCTTTGGCCACGGTTTCTTCGATCAGAGGATGCAGCAGGTCGAAGGGAAGATGGTCTTTCTGCAGAATCTCCTGTGCCAGCGCCAAAAGATGATTCCCGAAATTATTTACCATAATGGCTGCCAGATGGAGGGTAAGGCGTTGCGTTGAGTCCACCCTGAGCACCACGTCGCTGATTTGCCGGGCCAACGCCAGGAGCATCTCTTCATTTCCGGGGGTATTGGCCTCAATACACATAGGGATCTTCCGTATATCGGGTGTGCGGCCTTTGGAAAAGGTCTGCAAAGGATAGAAGACCCCGTAGTTTCGTGCTTTTCCTTCAAACGCACGCATGGGGATACTGCCCCCGGTATGGACTACGGGAGTCTCTCCCGCATCCATACGGGCAATCAACGCCTGCAAGGCATCATCCCTCACGGAAAAGACAATCAGATCGGAGTCATGCCGCAACTGTTCAATATCTGTCCCCCAGGCACAACCGAACACATCTGCCAGGGAGCGTGCCGATTCTTCCGTCCGGCTTATCACCTGGATGATCCTGTGACCGGCATCATGCAACGCACGGGAGAGATGACCGGCGACCCGGCCGGCACCGATAAAAATAATGGAAAAGGATTTTTTGTTTTTTGTCATAAATACGCCTGCCTGCAATCATAAAAGCTAGAACTCCGGGCGTTTGATCTCTTCAAGATGAAGCACGTAATTGGAACTGTAATAATAGGACATCTGTTTCATACAATCGTCCATGGCTTTTCCGCTCACGATAACATGTTCTCCCGACTTGAACTTGGAAACCTCATCCCAGGTTGTTCCAGGATCACAGACCGTAAAATAAGAATATAAACCGTCTGAAATAAAGTATGTGAATTTGGTATCTTCATAATAGATCGTCCCGGGAACCTGGTTCAGTTCAAAAGACACCTTCCCTTCACAGCCGCAGGTTTGTTTCTTGCAACTACCCGATGAAAACATCAGGGCTATCAACGCAATCAGAAGAATCGCCTTTGTTTTTTTCATATGCTTGATAAATCAATATTAAAAATGCCAACATCCGAAATACCGTGTAAAAATACGAAAGATCAAGGAAAGATAAAAGATAAAAGGGAAAAGATGAAGGTTTTAGGATTTGATAATAGTCAATAGGCTGCTTCGCAGCCGTAATTAAGTAGAAATTAGCGGCTAACGCCGCGAAATTAGTTCGGGCTGCACCCTCACGTAATTAGCTGCTCGCAGGCTCGCAGCGAAATTAAGTGGTCATTCGGTGGTCATACAATGGTCATACAGTAGTCACTAGGCTGCTGCGCAGCCGAAATTAGCGCCTGCGGCGCGAAATTATGCCGCTATCGCGGCGAAATAAAGTTGTCATTTGCTCGCTATCGCTCGCGTCATTCGGTAGTCATTACGGGGTAAGCCTTTTCATATTCCCAGACGTTCTGCCACGATCTCCGCCACATCGAGGTTGCGGGTATCCTGTTCGCGGTGCAGGTATTTTACGCCGTCGCTTAACATGGTCATGCAGTAAGGACAGGCAGTAACGACGACCTCTGCGCCGGTCTCCAGGGCCTCACCGGTACGTTGCAGGAAGATCTCATTTTTACCATGGTCCGACTCGCGGAACATCTGGCCACCGCCTCCGCCACAGCATAAGGCATTGGCTTTGTTGCGGGGCATCTCTCTTATCTTCAGACCCATGGCCCGGATCACCTGCCGGGGCGCCTCAAATTCTTTGTTGATACGCCCCAGATAACAGGGATCATGATAGGTAACCTTTGTCGCCCCGGAAAACGTCTCCCCTGCTTTTGCGGTCAGTCGTTCCAGGTGCTGTTGCAGGAATCGGGTGTGATGCATTACGTCCGGCATCCCGCCGAAATCCGGGTATTCATTTTTAAAAGTGTTGTACACATGGGGATCGCAGGTGATCATTTTCCGGATGCCGTACCCGCTGAATATTTCAATATTGGCAAAAGCCTGCATCAGGAAGAGCATCTCATTGCCGGTGCGGCGGGCAAAATCTCCGGAAGAAGTTTCTTCCTCCCCCA
>JANTHB010000105.1 GCA_024762655.1 Bacteroidales bacterium | reverse complement strand
TAAATTCCGGGGCAAATATAGATCAAAAATACACAGGAAACAAAAAATATTATAAAAGTTTCCATCGTTTCTAATTCTTTTTTTTATAACCGTGAAATGGTTTATTTATTCCATTTCACTGAGGAACGGTTAAAATTATCCGCCACGGGAACATTCTGATTGTGCAGGCGTTTTCCGGAAGTATGTCCCCCGGAAAACAGGATACAATGGGTTCCCAGGTGTTTTGCCACCTCCAGGTCATGCAAAGTGTCACCAACCATCCAGGAGGAAGAGGGGGCTAAATTATATTTTTCGATCATTTTTTTTCCGGCACCGGTTTTTCCTTCGGCATAAAGATCGTCAAGGCCCTGAATGCCTTCAAAAAAAGAATAAATTCCATAATTTTTCAGAGACTTTTCGAGCCGGGTTTGTTCCATTGCGGACAAAACAAATTGTCTGATACCGGAATCCCGGAGAAATTGCAGGGTTTCTTTTACCCCATTGTGTAACTTTGCTTTTGTAAGATTCTCGAAATAATATTGTATAAAGCGCTTTGACATTTCACTGAAATCATGGCCGGAAGGGGAAAACTCAATGCCTATTTTTTCGTAGAAATCTCTGACGGGAAAAGTGAAATGGTCTCTGTAATAGGAAACGGAAATTGGTTTCTGGCCATTGGAGGTAAGAAAGCCGTTTACCGTTTGAACGCTTACCTGGAGATCATCCAGCAGTGTGCCGTTCCAGTCCCAGATAACAGAAGTGATCCTGTCATTATCGGTTAACATGTGCAGCGCGTTCAAATTTTATTTCCGGGTCAAAGAGATAACGATATGTAATATGGGTTTTCCGGATGGTGGCACCGATTTGTTCCAGAACTTTCATCATGGTGGGGTTAAAATCCCCGATCCAGTTCATTTCCAGTTCTTTGTAGCGAAAGTTTCCGGAACAGGCCAGATTGGCAAAAGACAGGATCATTGCCGCTTCCACGCCTTTTCCCTGATGCTCGGGGACAACTCCGAAAAGAATTCCCACGGCCCGGGTGATAATTTTCCGTATGTCTTTGAAATAGAAGAAACGGAGCTTATTAAAAAGGTTGAGTTTTCCATTCAGGTGCTTGATAACCTGATTAATCTCGGGAATCATCAGGAAAAAGGAAATGGGCTTTCCGTCATAATATCCAAACCAGAGCAGTTTTTCATCCAAAATGGGTTTCAGACTTTTGTATAAAGCCCTGGCATGGGCTTTGGACAGGGGGTTCACTCCGGGAAACCTGGCCCAGGCTTTGTTAAAGACAGTCCGGAGCATCTCCGGCAATTCTTCGAACCTGTTTTTGGGAACATAGTCAAAAGAATAACGGGGATTCTCCAACAGGCGCTGTCCCCGTTGCTTAAGCTGGGGTTGCAGTCCTCTGCACTCTACCTTACTGTAATAAATATACTGGTTGAAAAAATTCCGGAAGCCGTAGGCTTCGAAAAAATCTTTGTAGTAAGGAGGGTTATAGGGAATACAATAGCCGGGTTCGAAAAACCCATCTGCCAGAAGGCCCCACCAACGGTCCCTTTTACCGAAATTGACCGGTCCGTCCATGGCTTTAACGCCCTTTTTTTCAAGCCACTTTTTGCATTGATCAAAAAGCATGAAAGCCGCCTCCCGGTCTTCAATACATTCAAAGAAACCCATTCCCCCGACAGGGTATTTATATTGCCTGGACAGTGCATCGCTCGTGAAAGCGGCCACCCGCCCTGCCGTCTTGTTGTTGTTATCCAACAAAATCCAGCGTACGGCCTCCCCGTGACGGTATTCCTTGTTTTTCCCCGGATCGAAAACCTCTTCAATGTCCCGGTCCAGCGGCCTGATCCAATTCTTATCATTCTTGTAGATTCTCAGGGGTAACTGAAGAAAGGCTTTTGCCGTTTTTTTATCAGTTACCTCCAGGATAAGATAAGGACTGCCCATATACCGATGATGTTATTGGAAGGAAAGGTTAAAGAGCGAAAGCTTTTTTCAGGGTATCAACATAGTCCAGTTTTTCCCAGGCAAAGAACTCCACTTTCTTAAATCTTTTTTCTTTTCCGTCCACCGTTTTGGTAACAACATCCGGATGGTCGTTGTAATAAACCTCAACCTCGTCGATGAAAGGTTCCTGGCCAAAATGACCGTAGGAAGATGTGCTCCGGAAAACAGGGTTTTTCAGTCCGAAACGTTTTACAATGGCATAAGGTCGCAGGTCAAAGATATCTTTGATTTTTTCTGCAATCTGACCGTCAGAGAGCAGGTTCCCGTTTTCATCTTTCACTTTAGCGGTTCCGTAAGTATTAACGAAAACACCTACAGGCTGTGCGATGCCAATGGCATAAGCCACCTGAACCAGTACTTCATCGGCAATGCCTGCAGCCACCATGTTTTTGGCGATATGACGTGCTGCATAAGCTGCCGAACGGTCTACTTTGGAAGAATCTTTCCCGGAGAAAGCACCGCCACCGTGTGCTCCTTTGCCGCCGTATGTGTCAACGATGATCTTGCGCCCCGTAAGCCCGGTGTCACCATGGGGACCCCCGATCACAAATTTGCCGGTGGGATTTACAATAAGTTTATAACCGTTTTCAAAAAGATGTTTGATTCGTTCGGGACATTTTTTTCTCACCCTGGGGATCAGGTATTCTTCTATGTCTTCCCGGATCTTATCCTGCATGGCTTTTTGTGCAATCCGTTCTGCTTCCTTCGATCCGTCTTTAGGTACGATGAACTCGTCATGCTGGGTAGAGATCAGCAGGGTGTCTATGCGGACAGGGGTACCGTCATCATCATATTCGATCGTAACCTGTGATTTGGAATCGGGACGCAGGTAAGTCATGTGTTTTTCTTCCTTGCGGATGGCTGCCAGTTCGCGCAACAACAAATGAGCCAGTTCAAGGGCCAGAGGCATATAATTGTCCATGTCCCGGTTGGCATATCCGAACATCATCCCCTGGTCGCCGGCGCCCTGGTCTTCCTCGTGCTCCCTTACAACGCCCTGGTTGATATCGGGACTTTGCTCATGGATGGCCGAAATGATCCCACACGAATCGGCATCGAAACGATATTCGGCATGGGTATATCCGACATCCCGGATTACCTGACGGACAATATCCTGGATGTTTACCCATCCGTCTGTTTTAACTTCTCCCCCACAAACGACAAGACCCGTGGTTACCATGGTTTCGCAGGCAACTTTTGAATCCGGATCATAACGGAGAAACTCATCCAGTAAAGCGTCTGAAATCTGATCGGCCAGTTTATCAGGATGTCCTTCTGATACGGACTCTGATGTAAATAAATAAGACATAATGCGTATGTTTTTAGTTTATAAGCAGAAAATTTTCCTGGAAAAGTGTGGCTGAAAAATGCCGGGCAAAGAATACTGTTTTAGCATTTTTTTACCGTGGTTGCAATCAGCCAAATCTTTCCACGGGACTACAAAGGAAATATAAAATCATGATTTTACAAAAAAAATCCCTCAACCCTCGCTGGTCAGTTCCCTGAACACTTCTTCAAGATTCTGGCTTATGAGTGACAGGCTTAATAAGGTCAGGGATTGCTCCCGGGCAAATTGAAAGATCTGCTCGCGGATGTCTTTTTCACAACGAAGGGTAAAAATGTGGTTACCCTGGGGAATTACTTCCGTGACATGGGAGAGAGCGGTTAATTGCTCCGGGGAGATTGTTTCCTTAAATTCTGTGTAAATGGTAAACCAGGACTGTTTCGGTTGAAGGTTTACCAAAGCCTTCTCCGCCCCGTCGGCAATGATCTTTCCTTTGTGGATGATGATCACCCGCTCGCAGATCGCTTCCACTTCCTGCATGATATGGGTGGACAACAGCACGGTCTTTTCCTTGCCCAGATGCTTAATCAGTTCGCGGATCTCAACGATCTGGTTAGGGTCCAGTCCCGAGGTAGGTTCGTCCAGGATCAATACCTCCGGGTTGTGTAAAAGGGCTTGCGCCAACCCCACCCGCTGACGGTATCCTTTCGAAAGAGCTCCGATTTTCTTGTGTTGTTCCGGTTCAAGGCCGGTCAACCGGATGATCTCCTGTACCCGTGATTTTTTCCGGGTCCCCAGAGCATAAAGTCCTGCTACATAATTAAGGTATTCCCGGATATACATTTCAGGATACAGAGGGTTGTGTTCCGGCAGGTAGCCGATGCGTTTTCTTACTTCCAGTAAATGGTTCCTGACATCCAACCCGTCTACAAATATCTCTCCCGAAGAAGGAGGGAGAAATCCCGTAATGATTTTCATCATGGTGGATTTACCGGCGCCGTTGGGTCCCAGAAATCCGGTCACTTCTCCCCTGGAAACCGTGAACGAAACATGATCCAGCGCTTTTTGTTCACCGTACCATTTTGTGACATCTTTTACCGTTACCGACATGATAAGTCCCTAAAATTTAAAGTGTGTAAAGGTAAGAATTAAAATGTTGATTTGTTGCAACATTTTTGTATTTCAAACGTCATTATAACAGACAAAGGTTACAGGTTAATAACCGGGTAATAAAAAGCAGGAGGAAAAGGGATTGTTCACGATCCCTTTTCTTTTTATCTTTACCTTTCCAAAAAGATAAATATCATGAACTATACGCTGATTGGTTTTATCATTTACCTGATCCTGGTCTTGCTCGTTGGTTTTCTGACCTACCATTCCAACAAATCCCACAAAGATTTTTTTCTTGCCGGACGAAAACTGAATCCGTGGGTGGTGGCTTTTTCAGAAAGAGCTTCCGGCGAGTCTGCCTGGCTGCTGGTAGGGCTGCCGGGAGCCGCATTGGCAGCGGGTTTCCTTCATGTATGGACGGCTATGGGTTGTGTACTCGGTATCATCTTTTATTGGTTTGTGATCGCCAAAGACCTGCGGGTTCAGTCGGAGCAGTTTGATGCCATTACCCTACCCAACTTTTTCTCCGAGAAACTGGGAGAAGGAGGGAATATTATCCGTATCGTATCCTCTCTGATTATTGTTTTTTTCTTTACTTTTTACCTGGCTGCCCAGTTTAACGGTGCAGGGAAGGTGCTGTTTGTGACTTTTCATATTCCCACTTTCTGGGGCATTGTTATCGGCGCTGTCGTGATTATCTTTTATACGATGATGGGTGGATTTTTTGCAGTGGCGTGGACCGACTTTATTCAGGGGATCATTATGATCGGCACCCTTGTGATCCTTCCCGTTATCGGGCTCATCGAAGTGTCCGAAACAGGACACTCACTGCGTTCGGCCGTACATATGGCCGGGCCCCATTACGCCAGCCTCACCGGCGGAGCAACCGGCCTTGCTGCCGTGAGTGTGGTACTGGGAGGTCTGAGCTGGTTTTTCGGTTATATGGGACAACCCCATCTGCTGACGCGGTTTATGGCCATAAAAGACAGTGAAAAGATAAGGGTGAGCCGCCGCATTGCCATTGCCTGGGCCATCCCGGCCTTTACCGGCGCTTTTCTGATCGGAGTGATCGGACTGGCTATGTTCGGCGAAGGACATTTTCAGGATGTGGAACAGGTAATGCCTGCCCTGGCAAACAATTTTCTTCCTGCCTGGCTCGCCGGGATATTTATCTCAGGTGCCATTGCTGCCATGATGTCTACCGCCGACAGTCAACTGTTGGTGATAACTTCATCGGTAATAGAAGATTTTTATCATAAAACCCTTAAAAAAGAACTCTCTAACCGGGCCATGCTAACCTTTAGCCGGGTGATCACCGTATTGATAGGGGTGTTTGCTTTCGTAATCGCCGTAACTTCGACCAAGCTGGTATTTGGACTGGTGTCCTATGCGTGGTCCGGACTGGGCGCTTCTTTCGGGCCTGCCCTGCTGCTGTTGCTGAAATGGAAGAAAACAAACTGGCAGGGAGTTCTGGCAGGTATGATCACAGGCTCGGTAATCACAGTGGTCTGGTCAGAAATCAAGGTCCTTGACCAGGCTCTGTCCGTACGCTTTGCCTCTTTTGTGCTGGCTTTTGCCGCCGTCATGATCGTTACTCTCATGACTGCTAAAAAGGGAGTACCAGGCGGGGTTATAAAAAATGTTTAGCGGCTATGAAAACGTATTATAGAATAAAGTACCATATCTTCCGTCCCGGACTCGTCGCTATTCGCTTCATCAACGTTTCGGGATCAAAAGGAAGAGAAGGGCGGGAGAAGGAAACGACCGGACAAGGAATTTAAAAGAGAAAGTTATGCGACGAAAATATTTTTTCATTGTTTTTTTCTGTTTTTTAATTATCGTTCCTTCGGGACATGCCCAAAATTGGAAAAATCTGCTAAAAAATCTGAAAGAGGAGGCTAAGAAGGAGGCCATCCAACTGGCCAGACAAGTTGCAGAAACGGCAGTGGACTCTTTGCAGCAGCGGATCATTAAATGGAGCGAATCTTATGATCCTGCCGAACTGAACTATGCCGTTTCTTTCAGTGACAATTCCGGCATGTACGAAGCTGAAGACAAGTTTGAAAGTTATAAACGTTCGATCATTGGCTTTGCCGTGAAACCCGGGACCTTTGAAGCGAAGCTGGAAGGGCAGGTAAAGGAGATCGACGAGGATAACTACAACCGGAGCGGACAACTGTTTTACGCCACGGGACATTATCATTCGGCGGAGAATGCTTTTAAAATAGCTTTGCTGATCATGCAGGATAAAAACAGGACCCGGACAGAAAAATATGCCCTGGTAGAGAGCAATTTGGGTCTGTTGTACCAGACTACCGGCCGTTATAACCTGGCACAGGAATTTTCTGAAAAAGCACTGGCGCTGCGGAAGGCTATTAAAAACCCTGCCCCGCTGGGAGCTTCTTATAATAACCTGGGAGTCTTGTTTAAGGAGACCGGAAACTACGCAGAGGCTGATCGTTATCTTGATAAAGCGCTGGAGATGACAGCCCGTGCCCCGGGAAAAGAAAGTGTGGCTTATGCTATTGTTCTCAACAACAAGGCGGTACTGGATCAGCAATTGGGGAAGTATAAAAGGGCTGAGCAGGAGATGAACCGGGCCCTTTCCATTGCAAAAGACCAGCTGGGGAACAAATCGCCCAACTTTGTGCGGATGAAGGTAAATCTGGCCATGCTCTATCAACTGCAAGGGAAAAAAGATCAGGCGGAAAAAATATTCCTGGAAGCGATAGCCCTGAAAAAAAGACGGATGGGAACCCACCATCCGGACTATGCCGTGATGCTGCAAAACCTGGCCGGCTTATACCTGGAAAACGGGAAAAATGACAAAGTTGAAAAACCGCTCAAAGAAGCGTTGGGGATATACCGCAATAAATTCGGCGTAAATCATCCGTCCTACGCTGCCACCCTGGCCGACCTGGCACGGTATCATTTATGGATGGAACAACCGCAAAAAGCGCGATCTGAAATCAAAGAAGCCATTGCCGTGCTGGAAAAAACTCTGCCCGAAAACCATCCATCCCTGGCCGATTGCCGGGAAACGGCAGCGATCCTTGAATGGGAAGAGAGCAAGTATAACAAAGCTTTTGAAGATTACCGGAAAGTACTGGATGAATATATTCTTCAGATCGACCGGTATTTCCCGGCCCTGAGTGAATACGGTCAGGCCAGCTTCTGGAAAACCGTACATCCCAGGTTTCTGCGTTTTTACAACCTGGTCACGGAAGCCGGAGAGAAAATTCCGGAAGCCTCACAATCCATGTACAATTACCAGATCGCCACCAAAGCCTTGCTGCTGAATACCACCAACCGTATCCGGAAGAATATTCTGGACAGCAACGATCCGGCCCTGCGCAATCTTTATAAACAATGGCTGGATATAAAACAATATCTGGGGAAGGTTTATTCCATGACGCGCGAGGAGATCCTATCGGAAAAGATCAACGTGGATTCTCTGGAGAATGCTGCTGACAACATTGAAAAAGAATTATCCGGAAAATCCGGGTTGTTCGGCAAAGGAATGGTTAACAGGAGGGTGGCTTACGGTGATATTGTGAATGTACTGGCTTCGGATGAAGCCTGTGTTGAATTTGTCCGTTTTCCGGTTTACCATTTTTTACGACCGGATACCCTGGTACGGTATGTAGCCCTGGTTGTAACCCGCGATCAGAAGGAACCCCGTCTCGTAAAAATCGAGGGGGGCAATGATCTGGAACGAAAATATATTACCGAATACCGTGAAGCGATGCAACAGGCCCTGGAAAAAGTGCCCTATTCCGGCATATTCTGGGGGCCGCTGGATCAACCCTTACGGGGAAAACAAACCTTGTACGTCTCCCCCGACGGGATTTATAATTTTATCAACCTGAACACCTTACTGGATCGGAAAGGAACCAGTCTTCTGGACACACGCGAAATCAATTATATGACAAATACACGGGATGTGCTGGGATTGAAATTAACAAAAAAGAATTTCGGGAACAAAAAAGCCGTACTGGCAGGCAATCCGGAGTATGATCTGGGTTTTGATTGGGATAAAATGAAGAAGATGCCCCTGCCCGAGTTGCCCGGGACCGAGACGGAGGTGAAACAGGTGAAAGAGGTTCTTTCCGCTCATCAATGGAAGGTCACGGTGTATCTGAAGGAAGAGGCCACGGAAAAACGTATCAGGAAAGTATCCCGGCCGGCAGTACTGCACCTGGCAACCCATGGTTATTTCTTGCCGGATGTGCCTCCGGCCGAAGAACGGATCTTTGGCATAGAACCCCGGCAGGCTATGGCCAATCCGTTGCTGCGATCCGGATTACTATTCGCCGGAGCGGATAAAACGATCCAGAATCTTGACTCTCTGGCAAACAATGAAGATGACGGTATTCTGAATGCCTATGAGGCTTCTATGCTGGATCTCTCCGGAACAGGCCTGGTGGTTCTCAGCGCCTGCGAAACCGGCCTGGGTGAGATACAAAACGGTGAAGGGGTTTATGGATTGCAGCGTTCTTTCCAACTGGCAGGAGCTTCCTCGGTCATGATCTCCCTGTGGCAGGTAAGCGATGAGGTAACCCGGAAATTGATGTCTCTTTTCTATTCCTATTGGCTGCAAACCGGGGATAAACAAAAAGCCCTCCTCCTGGCCCAGCGCGATGTTAAAAAACAATATCCCGCACCTTTTTACTGGGGCGCCTTTATTCTGATGAATAAATAATCAACGGTGGAGTTGCAGGTGAGTTCCTGCAGGACCCGCTAAACCAATCTGTTTATTCCTGCCGTCCAAAGTGGGGAAATTACGCATGTACAGCAGGAAAATAACAGGGGGGACGGTGTGCAGGTGTCGCTCTTATTTGTCTGCCTCCTCCAGCCCGTCCTGTGTCATTATCCAGCATTTTCCGGCCAGGTTATAACTTCGGTGTCTTCCCTTATTGGGAACATGATCCAACAGATGCCGCAGGCTTCTATCCAGGCAGATAACGGTTCCTTCGGGCAGGCGTAAACGTATATCTACTTCCGGCGCATACCAGGTTTTTCCGCACTCGAACCACGGATCAATGAACAAATGATTTTTTCTGATTTTGTAAGAGAATTGTATCTTTTCACATCGTTCCAGGGCAAGCTGCCGGCTGTTGGCGCGTGCCTTGCGGTGAATCTC
>JANTHB010000104.1 GCA_024762655.1 Bacteroidales bacterium | reverse complement strand
ATTCTACGTAGATTTTTTTTATTGTATATCTTATTTCGTGTATAGCATAATTTGGGGGATCACTTTTTTTTTTACCGCAAATTCTATATATTTAGAAAAAAAGATAAAATGAAGCGAACCAGGGTCTGGAAAACGGCTTTTGCGTTGTTTTTATACGCCATGGCCATGGGCTATCTGGAGACTGTGGTTGTTATCTATCTGCGAAAGCTTTATTATCCGGCTGGGTTTCATTTTCCTTTGGTCCTTTTGCCTGGTAACGTTGTTTTCATTGAGTACCTTCGCGAATTAGCCACCCTCATTATGTTGGCGGCCATAGGTTATCTGGCAGGGAAGAATTTTTCCGGACGATTTGGATGGTTTTTATTTTCTTTCGGTTTCTGGGACATTTTTTATTACCTTTTTCTGAAGTGGTTGCTGGGCTGGCCGGAGAGCCTGCTCACGTGGGACATTCTTTTTTTAATCCCCGTGATCTGGACTGCTCCTGTGCTGGCTCCACTGATCTGTGCTGTAACGATGATCTTTTACGGTCTGATGCTGAATCTGAAACAAAGATACAGGCATGCCTCGCGGCTTAACAGGAACGAATGGACTTTCCTTTTATCCGGCGCCTTTATTATTTTCATCACCTTCATCCGCGACTATGCGGCACTTTGCATCCGGTATCTCCTCCATGCCGAAGAAAAAACCATGCACGGACGGGACCTCATCACAGCCATCACCCATTATGTCCCCCAGCATTTCTACTGGATCCCGTTCTTATCGGGAGAAGTCCTGATCCTCCTCAGCCTGTTCCTTTGGGTAGTCCGGGCCCAACACAGAAAAGAATAGCCGGTTTATCCGATCCCCTTTCTTATTTATTGAACAGAGGGGTACTGAGGTATTTCTCACCGCGGTCCGGAAAAACAACCACTATTTTTCCCCGGGGCAGTTCCCCGGCGATTTTACGGGCGCCGGCCAACGCTGCTCCTGAGCTCATCCCGGCAACGATTCCTTCCTGCAGTGCCAGGTCGCGTGCCGTCTGATAAGCCTCTTCCGTAGTAACCTCAAGGATTCTGTCTGCCACCGACGGATCATAGATCCCGGGCACAAAGGCCTCTTCCAGGTTTTTCAACCCCTGTATTTTATGACCTTTTTCCGGCTCCACGCCCACAATACAAATATCCGGGTTATATTCCTTCAGCCGTTTTCCGGCCCCCATCAATGTTCCGGTAGTCCCTATGGCTGCGACAAAACAGGTAATATCCGGCACCTGGCGAATGATTTCAGGGGCCGTCGTCTGATAATGTGCCAGTACGTTGGCCGGGTTATCAAACTGAAAAGGCATCCAATAGCGGCCGGGGTCCTCAGAAAAGATCCTCCTGGCTTCCTCTATGGCCCCATCGGTACCCAGTGCCGGATCCGTTTCCACAATTTTTGCCCCCATGGCACGCAGAATCGTCTTACGTTCCCTGCTCATGGCCGCCGACATGGTTAACGTTACCGGATACCCTTTGGCTATACCCACCATGGCCAACCCTATTCCGGTATTTCCCGAGGTAGGCTCAAGGATCACCTTATCCCCTTCCAGCAACCCTTCTTTTTCAGCAGTTTCGATCATAGCCACAGCCACCCGGTCTTTCACCGACCCTCCGGGATTCTGTCCTTCCAGCTTGGCATAAATAAGCGCTTTTCCGGAAATACCGGAGCGCAGTCTGACCACGGGGGTATTTCCAATCGAATCAATAATACTATTATACACCATTTCAAAACAGTTTAAAATTAAAAACTCCCGGCTTAGGACCGGGAGTTTCGATACGAAAGTATCTTTCCAAATATTACTTACCTAACATCGTATTCCTCCCGGCAAAAATCCATTCGGGAACAACAACAAATGCTATAGGTAATATATATATTCATTATCAGCGATTACTGACTGCAAATATAGAAAAAATGTTACTGCCGCCAACTCTCAAACAATAATAAATAATCCACCCTCAAATAAGGTGGCTTTGATTCTCACCCATAGAGCAGAGATCATGGAAGGATGGAAGGATGGAATGTTGCCTGCCTGCCGCCTGCCTGCCGGTAGGCAGGGTAGGCAGGGTAGGCAGGGCAGGCAGGGAATATTGGAATAGTGAAATAGTGGAATGTTGGAATTTGGGATTTAATTATACCTGTAATATAAACGAAAAGCATATCTGACTGTTGGAGTAATATTGTTTTTTTGCTGTTTTTGGTTCGGAAAATAAGGTGACAGGGAATTTGATGACAGCTACCCACAATTGTTTGTTGTTGACCCACTTCGGGGATCGGTTTGATAGCCGATGCTAACCGTCCGGTACGCGGACGGTTAGTCAAATTTAGCCACTTCGTGGCAAACACCAATAAAGAAAAAGAGATTCTATGCCACTCTACCACACCTGGCTTGGATAGTTTCTCAGGTTTTAGTCCTTTCTACATGTCTTTCATGCGTGAAAAGGCCCAAACAATAAACAATGATAATCAGTGGGAAGCATTTCAATACCTTGCGGTTTTCTGCAAGATGGGTCCCCGGAATTCATCGGAAATAAGCTATCCTTTGCCCCGGAGGGGCAATATTTGAATAACCCCCCTGTTGCCGGGTCACCGGCAACAGGGGGGTTGCTACAATCAAGGGTCCGGCATCCCTGAAAGGGGTGAATAAAAATCAGAAAAACAATTTTCCCGGAAACCAATGAAATTTTTTGTATCTTTATAAGTTGGCCTGATTTGATCAAAATCTTCTTTTAAGCGATGTAAGTTGCGTTTTTTGATCTTTTTGATAGTATTCCTTACCGTTTCCAATGCCGGGAGAACAGCTTCCCCGGAGGTCAATGCATATTTTCCCGCCATCTCCAACCGGACAGGGACCCCTTCAGATCATACACAGAGGAAATTGAAAAAAGAGCTTACAGATTCCCTGAAAAAACAGGCAGACTCCTGTTTGACTATGAGAGACTGGGACGGAGCATATCGTATTTACACGCGTCTTTTAAAACTTTATGAATCCGGCAGCTATGAAAAAGGGATGGCCCAAACATACTATGAATTGGGTAACCTCAGCAATGTTTTAGGCAAAGAAGAGGAAGCCGAAGCGTTTCTGCAAAAAAGCCTTGTCTTTCAGTTCCCGGAATTAACAGCACCCAATTATGTAAATCTTGCTTTTATTTATCGTAAAACCGGCCGTTTTACCGAAGAGCTGGCATGTTATGACACGCTGGTTGCTTTTTTTAACAACCGCCATATTCCGGACAGTACCGCTATCATGCTGAACGCCACCGGGTATTTTTACCTGACACACGGAGAGTACCGCGAAGCCCTTGCCTGTTTTAACCGGGCCCTGGAGACACAGGTTTCAGATACCACAGTTGATGAGATTTTACACAAAGGGCAATTTACCGGTAATATTGCCCGCACCCACTACATGTGGGGACACTATCCGCAGGCGCTGACCTGGCACCGGAAAGCCATAAAGGTATTTTTATCATCCCCCTGGCTCACCAGTAACCTGAAAATAAATATAGCAAACCAGCAGGAAGGGATGGGGCTGGTCTGTATTCAGCAGGGCAAACTAGACAGTGCGGTTTTTTTCCTGGAAAAATCCATGAGGATAAGGGAAAATGCCGGTGATATTCTCGGCGTAGGGGCATGCTATGACGGTTTGGGAGAAGTACAGAAAAGGACGGGAAATTTTTTAAAAGCCCTCTTCTATCTTCAAAGAGCCGACACACTTATCGTTCAATTCATGAAACGGGTTGGTGTGGGTGGTTTCAGATACAATCAGGCAGCGGAAAGCAGGTCGGTAACATATCTGAAAATGGGACAGTTATATCTCGCCTGGGATAAGCCGCAACTGGCGCTCCAGGCGTTGGATACGGCCTTCTCCCTGGCCAGGCGGATAGGTTATGAAAAGGGGAAAGCAGATATTTTGCTGGAAAAGGGAAATGCTTACATGAAGATGAATGTGCTGAACAGGGCCGCCACCAATTATCATCAGGCCCTGGTGATCTTTCAGAACCTGGACAACCGTCCCGAGATAAACAGGGCCATGGCGTATATGGGAGATTTTTATTTACGCTCGGGGGAAACAGAAAAAGCTTTTGCATCCTATAAAACAGCCTTGCGCAACGCGGATCTGAGCGGCATGGAAGAACCCGGGGCAGACCTCTGCCTGAAACTGGGTCGTGTCTATTCAATGTCCGGAAACAGGGACAGTGCTTATTATTATTTACATCACGGTCTTGCCATGGCAGGAAAGGCAGGTCTGATAAAAAACAGACTGGATATCTGCCGCGAACTGGCTTCTTTGTATGAACGTTCCGGCAATGCCGACAGTGCGGGAAGCTACTACAAAAGGATCGCCGCCGCACAGAAAACCTTTTTCGACCGGGAAATAAGCAAAACACTGGCCCTGTTGCAGGCTGAATACAAATACCGCAACCAGGAACGTACCCTGGAGGTGATGACGGATGAAAAACAGGCCCGGGAGCGAAAACTGAAACGCACACGGATCTATTCCTTACTGGGCATGATCCTGCTCATGATCCTGGGTGTCCTGACCTGGTTCTACCAGGAACAGCAGAAACTCAAGACACGCCAGGAGGCACTGGAGCTGGAGCAACGGTTGCTGCGTTCCCAGATGAATCCGCACTTTATCTTTAATGCCCTGCAGGCCATCCACAACTATATCTTATCTGCTTCGCCGGAAGAGGCGGGAAAATATCTTTCGAAGTTTGCCCGGCTGATGCGTATGATCCTGGAAAATTCAAGAAAAGCCTCCATCCCGTTTGCCAGTGAAATCGAATTCCTGGATCATTACCTCAGGCTTCAGAAACTACGGTTTGAAGATAAGTTTGACTATAAGATAGTGGCGGACCCGGACATCCTACCGGACATCATGCATATCCCGCCCATGCTGGCGCAGCCTTTTATTGAGAACAGTATCCTGCATGGCGTTGTGCCCAAACCGGAGAAAGGAAATATCCTCATTTCCTTTTCTTTGAAAAAGGGATATATCCTCTTCACCATTGAAGATGACGGAGTGGGTATGGAGAAAGCCGCCGAACGGGAACGGAAAGAACACACTTCCTATGCCATCAGCATCACCCGGGAACGGCTGCAGCGGTTTAAGTATCCTGTGAAATTCCGGGAGTTAATTCATATTGAACATCTGTCCGGTGCCGACGGCGCCCCCTCCGGTACACGCATATCTTTCCCGGTTCCTATACTATAAATTTTTCACAATTTACAGGCTGCATATTAAATAATTTATGTAATTTTATCTATTCTGCGAAAGACTTGGTCAGATGCTCCATACCGTAATCATTGACGATGAACCCAAGGCCCGGGAAGATCTGGAAAACATGATCTCTTCCTGTTGCCATGACCTGGTTATTACCGGCCGTGCAGGCAGTGTACGGGAAGGCATTGAGGTACTTAATAAGACAAAGCCGGATCTTGTCTTTCTGGATGTTTCCATGCCCGACGGCACCGGTTTTGACCTGTTGGAGAAATGCGGGATCAATCACTTTAAGGTTGTTTTTGTTACGGCATTCGAAGAATTTGCGATAAAAGCCTTCCGCTTCAGTGCCGTGGATTACTTACTGAAGCCCGTGATCAGCGATGAGCTGGTGAGTGCCGTAGCCAAAAGCAGGGAAGCATTGAACCGGCCTCTTCCCGGTATCGATATGGTTGCGCTGATGGAATACCTGGAGACATCCCCGGGCAAACCCCGGAAAATAACCTTGAAAACCCGCGAAGAACAGTACCTGGTCGAACTGGACCGGATCGTGCATTGCGAAGCCAGCCAGAACTACACCCGTTTTTTTCTCGATAACGGCAAGGCCATCTTTGTGTCCAGACCCTTACGGGAATATGAAGAGCTGTTGGCAGGCAACCAGTTTTACCGTGTGCACCAGTCCCACCTGGTAAATGCCAACCATGTGGTCAGGTTCAATACAACCAACATGACGATACAGATGTCGAACGGCCACATCATCCCCGTCGCACAGCGGAAAAAGGATATCCTGAAAAAGATCTTCGAATAGGAAATAACTCCCTGCGAATAGGAAATAACCCCCTGCGAATAGTCATTACCTGTTGCATGTTACTGTCTGAAAGCAGTAACTTATGGCAGAAATATGTCCAGCATTATGCAGAAGGCTTAATGTATTTATTACAGCATCAAGATACAAAGACGTGGAGTCGGCCTTCATTGGAGAAAGACCCTGGTAACAGAATGGAACATTAACAAAAACAGGAAAATCAAGTGTTTATCCACCATTAAAAAAGAAGATCATAAATGAGACACAAACAAAAAGTAAAAAACAGAAAGTGGAAAGTAAAAAGCTTAGGCGTGGCAACACTCTTAACCTGTGCCTTTTCTCTTTCATCTGCCACAGCACAAACAAGCGTTAACACTACAGGGGGTAATGCTTCGGGCAGCGGGGGTTCTGAGAGCTACTCCGTGGGACAGGTTGTTTACACCATCCATAGCGGAACAAACGGCACAGTAGCCGAAGGCGTACAGCAACCCTACGAGATCTCAGTAGTAACAGCGATTGAAGAAGCCAAAGACATAGACCTGAGTGTTACGGCATACCCAAACCCTGCAACCGATTATTTAATCCTGAAAGTTGATGCTTCGACTACGCTCAGCATCCAGTCATTGTCGTTTCAATTGTACGATATGCAGGGAAAACTTTTACAAAACAAAAAACTGACAGGCACTGAAACACAGATCGACATGAGCAACCTTATGCCGTCAACCTATTTTGTAAAAGTAATTTCAGGAGGTAAATCAATCAAAGTATTTAAGATCATCAAAAAATAAGGAGGAATATACAATGAAACGAATTTATACCATTTTAGTTGCCGTAGTAATCAGTGCAACATTATGGGCACAAAGTCCCGAGAAAATGAGTTATCAATCCGTAGTGAGAAACGCATCAGACCAGTTGGTAACCAAGCAGTCCATCGGTATGCAGATAAGTATTTTGCAGGGCTCGGCAGACGGCACAGCCGTCTATGTGGAAACCCAAACCCCAACCACCAATGCCAATGGTCTGGTAAGCATAGAGATTGGTACAGGTACAGTGATCAGTGGCGATTTTACCACAATCGACTGGGCAAACGGACCTTATTTCATTAAAACCGAAACGGACCCGACAGGAGGAACCAATTACACTATAACAGGCACAAGTCAACTGTTGAGTGTACCTTATGCTTTACACGCCAAAACGGCCGAAAATGTAACAGGAACAATTACAGAAACCGACCCTGTTTACACAAACAGCCAGGCCGCGAATATAACAGCTACCGACATTACCAATTTAAGTAATTTAAGTGGTACAAACACAGGCGACCAGGATATAAGCGGTATGGCAACCAACCAACAGGCAATACAGGATACAGCCTCACAAATACGAGCAGATATACCCGATGTAAGTGGATTTATTACAACGGAAACCGACCCTGTTTATACAGCCTGGAACAAATCTTACAACGATTTAACCGATAAACCTGCAATAATTGATACTGTAATAGAAGTATTGGATACCACAACTCAGTTTGTAAGAACAGAAGTTGATGGAGATACTACCAACGAGCTACAAAATTTGTCTGAGGTTTTAAGTGTAAGTAACGATGCTGGCTCAACACAAATAAAAAACATTGCAGATCCTACTGAAGCTAAGGATGTCGCCACAAAATCTTATGTTGACAATATTGGTGGTAATAAACCAGATATAAACACCGTATTAAATTCAGGTAATGACGCTTCTTACCATTCTGTAGATAATCTTTTAATTGGAAATTGCGAAGTATGTGATTCTTCTACACGTGGCTGCATACGCTTTGACACTATAACAAATAAATTACAAGTTTGTGACGGTGAAGCATGGCAAACGATATATTCAACAACGAGTTCAATACCGGATAACGGCATTTTTGTTTCACCATTTGGCAAAGATACTGCCGGAGCAGGCTCCTTCCAGGCACCATGTAAAACAATTGGTTATGGAATCACTGAAGCTTTAAATAATGCACTAAAAAACGTATATATAGCTAATGGTAATTATTTTGAAACGATTACGCTTCAAAGTGGTATCAGTTTACACGGCGGATATGACCCAAACACCTGGATAAAGAATGAAAACAGTTCGAGCAGTTCAATTTTCGGAACAGGATATATTGATTCTCATACAGTCACAGTCATTGCTGATAATATCACAATGGATACTCGTATAGAAGGTCTTGTTATTTATGGTAAGGATGCAAGTATTGGCAAAAATTCATATGGTATTTATATTAATAATGCTACCGGTATAATTTCATTACATCATATAATTATTAATAGCGGACATGGTGGTAACACACAAAATAGTATCCCCGGAGCTTCGGGTACTAATGGTACTAATGGTCAGGGACGAACAGACGGATCATTGTATGATGCATTTGTTGTTAGTGGTAGTAGCCAGTCTTGCAGTCCTGATAATAACAGACAGTATAATAATGGTGGATCATTAATAGTTAATGGGAATAATATTAGTGGAGGTAATGGAGGGGGTAATACTTGCCCTCCAATAGCAAATACTAAGAGTAGCGGCCATGACGGCATGAATGGTTTATCCGGACTATCCCCATACGGTGGGCAAGGTGGTAATGGTGGAGGTGCTAGTTTGGACCTTTCTCTATCTGGAGACTATTGCAATTTATGCAATCGCTATCAAAGTGACATGACAGGACAGGATGGTGAAAATGGTCAGGATGGTGAAAATGGTCTTGGCGGAATAGGTGCTTCAGACAGTCAAGGTATTGTTACGGCAAATCATTGGATTGGAAATATTGGAACTGATGGAGAAAATGGCGGTAATGGCGGCGGTGGCGGTGGAGGTGGTGCCGGAGGCGGTGCCGTTGCCAACTGTGCTTCTCCCGACATACTGGGTGCACACGGTGGTGGCGGCGGTTCAGGAGCAGGTGGAGGTCTTGGAGGTAAAGGCGGTATTGCCGGTGGTGGATCATTTGGGATTTTTATTATAAATAGTGTTGCTACGGAAATTGAAAATACAACTATCTTTATTGGAACAGGTGGCAACGGTGGTAATGGCGGTAATGGCGGTACTGGTGGACACGGAGGCGTAGGAGGAGCAGGAGGTATTAATAATGGTCATGATACTTTTTGTTCTGGCATAGGCGGTTCAGGAGGCAAAGGTGGAAATGGAGGTCATGGTGGAGGCGGTGGAGGTGGTGCCGGTGGTATAGCGGCAGGTATTTACACAAAGAACGTTACAGGTTCTCCCGATTATGCTAATTCGACATTTGAAAATTCATTTATTGGAGGAACTGCCGGACAAGGCGGATTTGGAGGAAATTCATTAGGAAATCCTGGATCTAAAGGAATCGATGGAAATGTTCTATTTGTTAGTTATCATTAATAAATATCAACATAATTGGTAAGATGCACCTTGTTTTTAGGAGCTCCTTCGGTTATTTCATAATTGAATCTTTTTAATCACATTATGTTATGATTCTGTGTTTATATGTCCTCAAATAATGTAGTGCGAACGTC
>JANTHB010000103.1 GCA_024762655.1 Bacteroidales bacterium | reverse complement strand
TACCCGGAAAAACGATGAAAATCATCCTCCAGCAGTTGCTCGTCAAAGGCTACTTTTGCCAGTTTCAGAAAATAATATTTAAAATAGTGCAGATCCCACAACATGGATTGTTTGTCGAAGGATGCCCGGGGATAGCATACCGAGTAGTCCACCGACGGGCCGGCTTCCACCTGAAAACGCACCAGGTGATCCAGCACCTTCTCGTACACATGTATGATCTCCTCCGTAAAACCTTCCTGCTCCCTCACCTCCGTCAAAAAACTAAACAACGTCATATTTCCCAGGTCCTCCTCCAGGTACAACAGACCGTCATTCGATTCTGCATATATCTCCGGCACCGGCAAGCCGTGTGCCTTAAAATGCTTTGAGAAAGAGAGAAAAGCACGGTTTTCTTTCCGGTCGGGGTTATATACGCCGATAGCGGTATCTCTGGGGCCGAAGATGCGCACATACTCCCGGTTTGAACCGGAAGGAGGCAATTCCTCCATCCGCAGGACATCCTGTCCCGACCAGGACATGAACAGGGAAGCCAGTTGTATTTTATTATGATCCGTCAATATCTTTACTATTTCCGTTTTACATTATTTTGACATGCCGAAGATAAAGAAAAAAGAAAAGAGAGCCGGGATGTTTTTTTTATTAATTTTACCGACTCAAATCAAACCCTGTTTTCTGTGGAGAATATCACCGAACAACCTTCCCGTTTCGATCATCTCGACAAGATGTCGGTACGGGAGATTCTGGTAAACATCAACAAGGAGGACGAGACGGTCCATCTGGCGGTACGTCAGGTCATACCGCAGATTGAGAAGCTGATCCACGGTATTGTGGAACGTATGAAGGAAGGGGGCCGTCTCTTTTATATCGGCGCCGGCACCAGCGGTCGTCTGGGCATCCTCGATGCCTCGGAGGTACCTCCCACATTCGGTATGCCCGACGATATGGTCATCGGCCTGATCGCCGGGGGTGATTCGGCCATCCGCAAAGCCGTTGAATCGGCCGAAGATGACTACACCCAGGCCTGGAAAGACCTGCTGGCCTACGACATCAACGACAAAGACACGCTGGTGGGTATCGCCGCCTCGGGGCGCACCCCTTACGTCATCGGCGGTGTACGGGATGCCCGCAAGCATGGTGTGCTGACGGCCTGCATCACCTGCAACCCCGACACGCCGCTGGAGAAAGAAGTGGACATTCCCATCGTGGCGGTCGTAGGCCCGGAGTTCATCACCGGCAGCACACGCCTGAAAGCCGGCACCGCCACCAAGATGATCCTCAATATGATCACCACCGGCACCATGATCAAGTTGGGCCGTATCAAAGGCAACAAAATGGTAGACATGCAGCTTACCAACCAGAAACTGGTTAACCGCGGCACACGCATCATTATGGAAGAACTGGGACTGCCCGAAGCGGAAGCACGATCGCGCCTGCTGAAATACGGATCGGTACGCAGGGTGCTGGAGGAACACGCTAAAAGACGATGAAGAGATAACGCGATGTGATAATGCGATACAATTCCAATAAACAAGTTTCAGAATCCAAATAATTCTCAATTTCCAATATTCAATATCCAAAGCGCATGAATAAAACCAGACACTTTGTAGCAGGCATGTTTCTCCTGCCGTTTTTTACGATTACCTCTTTTCTTTCCGCCCAGCAGAATCCTTTCGCCGACCTCACCACGCCGGCTTCACCGGAAGAACAACACTGGGTTGATTCTGTTTTTCAATCCCTTACATTGCAGGAACGTATCGGTCAGTTGTTCATGGCTGCCGCTTATTCCAACCGCGGACCTGAACATACCGATGCACTCCTGAAACTAATCCGGGAACAACACATCGGCGGACTTATCTTCTTTCAGGGCACGCCGGAACGGCAGGCCGAGCTGACCAACTATTTCCAGTTGCAATCCAGAGTCCCGTTACTCATCGCCCTGGATGGGGAATGGGGTCCGGGCATGCGCCTGGAGGGGACCCTGCGTTTTCCTTACCAGATGACACTGGGCGCCATACAGAACGACTCGCTGATCTATGACATGGGCACGGAGATCGCCCGTGAATTCAAACGCGTAGGCATGCAGATGAACTTTGCCCCGGTAGTGGATATCAATAACAATCCCCGCAATCCGGTCATCAATTTCCGCTCGTTCGGCATGGACCGTGACAATGTTGCCCGCAAGGGCAGCCTCTATATGCTGGGCATGCAGGATCACGGCATCCTGGCTACGGCCAAGCACTTTCCCGGCCACGGCGACACCGGCACCGACTCCCATCTAACTTTACCGGTGATCCGGCAAAGCCGTTCCCACCTGGACAGCGTAGAGCTTTATCCTTTCAAAAGATTGATAGACCGTGGTGTGGCCGCCATTATGGTAGCACACCTCAGCATACCCTCCCTGGACACCACCCCCAACCAGGCCTCCACCCTCTCCAAACCCATCGTCACGGACCTTTTAAAGGATGAACTGGGCTTTAAAGGTATCGTTGTCACCGACGCTATGAACATGAAAGGCGTGGCAGACTATTACCCCCCCGGCATCGCCGATGTAAAAGCCATCGAAGCCGGCAATGATTTGGTAGAATTTTCCAAAGATATCCCCAAAGCTATCCGGGAGGTCATGCATGCACTCAAAAACGGACCCCTCAGACAAGAAGATATGGACCGGCGGGTTAAAAAGATCCTGCGTGCCAAGTACCGGGCAGGACTGGATCATTACCAGCCTGTCAGTCTTCACAATCTACGGAAAGACCTCAACACGCCGGCAGCCCGTATGCTCAACCGCCAACTCTCGGAAGAGGCCGTCACCTTGTTGCAGAACCAGGACAGTATCCTGCCTGTACGGCATCTGGAAAAACAAAAGATCGCTGCCGTAGTCGTTGGCAGCGATACCCTCACCCGTTTTCAGGATTATCTGAAGAAATACACCCGGATGGATCTGTTTGTCGTACCCAAAGATACGGCTGCCCGGACCAGGATGTTGAATCGCCTTCAAAACTATTCACTGGTCATTCTGGGTGTTCAGGGGTTGGACCAGCGGCCCTACCGCCATTTCGGGCTAAGCACAGACGAGATCTCCCTGATAGATACGATCGTACATAACCATTCTGCCATCACGGTCTTCTTCGGCAATCCGTTTGCCCTGGGTCTCATCCCCGGCATCAAAGAGAGCAAGGCGTTGCTTATCACCTACCAGGAAACGCCTGTCATGGAAGAGCTGGCTGCACAGATGGTTTTCGGAGCTTACGGGATCAAAGGGAAGTTACCTGTCGCCGTAAACGGGCTTTTCAACATGGGTGACGGGATTATCACCACAGCTACAGGCCGGTTGCGTTACGACATCCCGGAGGCCGTGGGCATGGACTCCCGCCTGCTGGAGCAAACCATCGACTCAATTGCCCGCACCGGCCTCGACTCGGCCGCTTATCCGGGCTGTGAAGTGCTGGTGGCACGCAACGGCACAGTCGTTTTCAATAAATGTTACGGGTATTTCACCTATGCCCGGCAATCGCCGGTAACGCCTGATGCGTTGTATGACTTTGCCTCCGTCACCAAGATTACAGGCCCCCTGCCGGCGCTGATGCGTCTGCACGATCAGGGAAAATTCAAACTGGATGTACCCCTGAGCACTTACTGGCCTGCCTTCAGACATTCCAACAAAAAAAATGTCATAATCCGTGACGTGCTGGCCCACCAGGGCCGCCTGCAGTCGTGGATCCCTTACTGGAGAAACACCGTTAACAAACAGGATGAACTGCGACGCATTTATTACTCGCTCGACTCCTCCAACCGGTACTCTTATTACGTAGCTCCGAGGATATTCCTCAGAACCAGCTACCGCAAAAAGATCTATAAGGCCATCAAAAAATCTCCCTTGCTGCCTGAGAAAAAGTACCTGTATTCAGGGCTGAGCTTTTATCTCTGGCCGCAGATCATCGAAAACCTGACAGGTCGGGATTACGAGACCTACCTGAAAGATTCCGTGTACCTGCCGTTGGGCGCCTGGGACCTGACGTTTAACCCGTACAAGCATTATCCCCTGTCACGTATAGCTCCCACCGAGAACGATACGTTCTTCCGCAAGGAGCAGTTGCAGGGCTGGGTGCATGACGAGGGGGCAGCCATGATGGGCGGGGTATCGGGCAACGCCGGCCTCTTCGGCACGGCCAACGACCTGGCTAAACTGATGCAGATGTATCTGAACATGGGCACCTTCGGCGGGCGCCGTATTATCAGCGACAGCACCATGCGGGAGTTCAGCCGCTGGCAGTTTCCGGACAATGACAACCGCCGGGGGCTGGGTTTCGACAAGCCTTATCCTGACAATGACCAACGCCCTCCCGAAAAAGTCTATCCCTGCCCGGACGCCGGCCCCAACAGTTTCGGACATTCGGGATATACCGGCACCTTCACCTGGGTTGATCCGGACAACGGTCTGTTATATATATTCTTCTCCAACCGCGTCTATCCTACCCGCCTCAACCACAAACTGATCGACATGAACATCCGGACGAATATTCTGGAAGCGATCTACCGGGCGATCCGGAAATGACTAAAAGTCTGAAAGTCTGAAAGTCTGAAAGTCGAAGGGTCGAAGCGTGCGGAGAGCTTAGAGCATAGCGCATAGGGCGTTGGCAAAGGGCATTAAAACTAGCAATCCCAAGAGATTGAAGAATATCGAACAAGGTCCAATGATTTATGATTTTATAAGGGGAAGACCTCAGAATTTTAATTTAGAAATTTTTTATAACGAACGATTCCCCGGGAATTCAAAAAGTCAAAGAGCCAAAGGGTCAAAAGGTCAAAAGGTCGAAGGGTCGAATAGTATTGAAGAATATCGAACAAGGAATAACGATTTTAGATTTTACGAGGGGAAGATCTCATGATTTTCGTAAAGAAATTTCTTAAAAACAAACAATCCCCGGGGCGAGCCTGGGATAATTATTCCACCCCTCCGGGGTGGTGATTTTACTGGATGCCTTATGCCACAGGTGGAACTGTGGCTACTTTCGTCCGACCCCTCCGGGGTCTATTTGAATTACAGAAACCCCTTAAGGTGCAGTTGGTGGAGGTTAGTAGTTTATCTTACTTACCACGGAGTGGTCGCAGAGAATAACCCCGGTCCCACCCGGGGTACAAGGAGGTCCTTACACGCAAAACAACCCCGGATGGGGTTGACGAAAATATATATCTTTATAACTCTTCTCATCATAAATAAAGAAATTTCTTAAAACGAACGATCCACGGGACGAGCCCGTTCGGCTGAACGAAGCCATTCGGCCATTCAAAAGGTTTCTCATTTTGAACCTGCCACGAAGTGGCAAAACATGAATAACCACCCCGTTACCGGGGTGGTACACAACGCAACAGACTCCGATCCCCGAAGGGGGTCAACCCTTCCTCCCGAGCCCGGAGATCACCCCACCCCCGGACCCCCGCCTGTGGGCGGATACTGGGTATATCCCAATTTAGGAATTCATCCCAAAGGATTAAAGAATATCGAATAAGGAACAATGATGTTTGATCTTATAAGGCGAAGACCTCATGATTTTTATATTAACGTGATGAGAACTTTGCACATCTCTGGGTGATTTTATTACCGGAAGCCCATAAAAAACCACTAAGGATGATCAGGGATGCATAATGGAGAGATACCTGCCAGTATTGCCAAAACCACTCCGGCAACGAATCGGTAATTTATAGATCAGTCGTGCAATAATGATATGTATATCTTCGTATCCCCGGAAACCTGAAATTTACAAGCATTAAAAGAAGGCGCCCGGACTATTGGCTTTACATTATTTGAAAAGCCAAACCCTTCTAAAGGCTTACCCAGAAAATTCTTGTCACATATATTATTGATGTTTGCATCATGATAAAGGGCAATGGCATAAGTCCCCGGCGGAACATAAAATATACATTGAACAATATTGCTATCCACAGGGATTGATTTTGTCATATACTCACCATTATCCTTAGGAAAACTTTTGGGGTCATTATATAATGAAACTTCCAGTTTCCCACTTACCATCTTAATATTGTCCACTATCACCGTTAATTTATGTTTATTTTGCTGAGCTAATAACGATCCGCTCAGGAAAGAGAAAACCATAAATAAAATAATAGTATGGGATATTTTGTTCATTTGATGTTTTTTACCATTCTAAGAAATTCAAGATCTATTTTTTTACTTTTTATGTCAAACTTTTCAGAGATAATGTAACCCATAGATTCATACAGTGATATCGCCGGCATATTTTCCTTCTCCACATCCAGTTTCATCCTTTTCAACTGTTTGTTTGATGCGATATGTTCACATTCCGAAAGCAGCTTTTTAGCCAGTCCCTCTCTTTTATACTTATCAAAAGTTGCGATATTGCTGATAAAAAAATCACCGGGTATCAGATGTCCGATGGTTTTGTTCATCTGCATCAACACAGGTATCTTTTTTATAAAGTTTGACTTTAGAAATCTGAACAGCAACCAGCCTGTGCGGAGATTCTCACGCCGTTTCGTTTCATAATCATAACACAACACCATCGAAGCGATCTCATGGTCTTTTTTTGCCACATAGCAATGCTGATAGCTGAATAGGTTCTTTCCCCGGACATATAATTTTTCAAGTACCGGTTGGATATTTTCGCCAAACAATTTGTTAAAATAATCCGCTGAGCGCAGGATCATTCCGGAAAATTCTTTTCTATACCCGGTGCTACTCTTTTCAATATGAATCCTTTCCTGCCGGCTCATAGGATCATCCTCTAAAAAAACAACCCAAACGTCAGCACAGACAGGGCAAGCCTTATCTTTCCCGCATGACAAACGAATGACGTGGGCGAGACCTGTTCAATTCGTTGCGACAGCGGCATAATTTCATGTCCTCAGGCAGTAATCACCTCTGTGCCTATACATACTTCTCCGACGGATACCTGAAGATCGGCTTCGTTGCCTGGCCTTTTCGCTTCACCTCCTCCACCTCCGGCGGTGTGAGAGGTGTAAAACCGGCTGCCAGTTTCAGCGCCATCCTGAACAGGTCCTCATTGCCCGGTGGAATAGCTGCCGTCACGGCATGGGAGAGGGTGAAACGCAACCCCATAGCGGCCTCCTCCTCCGTGGTCAGCGGCTGGTACCAGCACTTGGGCACTTTCTCTTTGGTTCCTTCCGGATAAGGCTGTCTGGCCATGGCCTTCAGCGCCAGAATGCCCATCTCTTTTTCCTGTGCCTTTCTCAGTACCTGGGGACCAAAGTTTCCGGCATACCACGTGGCAAAGTTGACGGGGAAAAGGATGGTGTCGAAATCAAACCGCTCCATCAGCGACAGGGCCGCCTCCACCGAATGGGCAGAGAAACCGATGAACCGTACCTTCCCCTCTTTGCGTGCCTCCAGGAAGGTTTCCAGGGCTCCTCCTTTGGCAAAGATCGTCTCCACATCCTGTCTGGTCGTCACCGCATGCAACTGGTACAGATCAAAATGGTCTGTCTGCAGGTGTTTGAGCGACTGTTCCAGCTCTTTCCGGGCTCCCTCCTTTTTCCGCTCCGTGGTCTTGCAGGCCAGGAACACCTTTTTCCGGTAAGGCTTCAGGGCAGGCCCCAGCATGATCTCGGCATTCCCGTAAGTAGGTGCCACATCAAAATAGTTCACCCCGTAATCAATGGCTTCAGCCACGCGTGAAGCAGCCTGCCGGGGGGTGGCATTCATCACTACGATGCCTCCGAAACCCAAAATGGAGAGTTTTTCTCCTGTTTTTCCGAGAGATCTTTTTTCCAGCCTGGGTGGATCAAACTCACGGGACATGTTAGCAATCGCCCCGGGCACAAAACCGATGAGAGAAGCTGCCGTGGCAGCAGAACCAATAAACTGTCGCCTGTCCATGATAAATGTTTTAAATATTTCTTTTTAAATATACGTAAATTTCTTTAAATTTATAAAAAAAATTCAGGACTTCATCCGCAGACACAAGTTCATCAACCTTCCAACACCATGAAGCTAATATTTTTTTCAATGATCCTTGTGCTTTTCACTGCTTGCAGCAAAGATCAGCACACAACGCCGGTGGTGAAAAGCAGGATCACCGGTTTTGCCCAGAAAGGGCCTTTTCTGAACGGTTCATCGGTTACGCTGTCCGAACTTGACGGGGATTATTCCCAGACCGGAAAGAGCTACAGCACGCAGATCCTGGATAACTCGGGAGCCTTTGAACTCAAAGATGTTACGCTGGCCTCACAATATGCAGGCATACGTACAGACGGGTTTTATTTCAACGAAGTATGCGGTGGGATATCCAAATCTCAGATCACCCTGAACGGTCTTGTGGATGTAGCAGGAGAAACGGCCATAAACATCAATATCCTGACCCACCTTGAAAAACCGAGGGTTGAATACCTTGTCAGCCACGGAACCGCCTTTGCGGATGCCAAGGAGCAGGCTCAGGGGGAGATCCTCCGTGTTTTCGGGATCACCCCGGCACAGGAGATCAAAAATTCAGAGTTGCTGGACATATCCAAAAATTCGGAAGGAGATGCCATCCTGATTGCAGTGTCTTCTCTCCTGCAAGGCTACAGAAGCGAAGGGGATTTTTCCGAACTTCTGGCAAATATTGCCACGGACCTCCGTGAAGACGGGAAACTGGACAGCAAAAACACGGGAGCAAACCTGCTGGCCCATGCCAAACTGCTGGACACCCTGCAGATAAAAAACAACCTTGCGGAAAGATACAACGACCTGGGCATCGCCGTCAATGTTCCGTTTTTCGGAAAATATATTTCCGGATTCATCAGTGAAAGTGATTTTCCGGATAACTACCGGGTCATTGAATATCCGTCTTCAGGGGCCCACGGGAAAAACATCCTGGATCTGAATACTGCCGGTTATGCGCACCATACCGATTACAGTTTTGCCGCCAGGTTGCCTGTCTCCTGTCTCCGGTTAAAGATCCGTATCTCTTTCATATCCAGCCCGGACACTACTGCCTACTGGCACTATCAGGTCGGCAGCGTTAAGGACTGGAATGTGTCCGAATTTAATTCCGAGATAATAAGTCAGGAATTTACGAGCTCAGGAAAAGAGCCGGACCTGGATATCGTGTTTGACAGGGGAACCTATCTGATCGAATATTTTGAAAACAATTTATCCCGGCCGGCTCTGAAAAAAACCATAAGCATACAGTAAAGATGTTTACTAGAACGAACGAGCCACGGGGAAGAGCCGGTTATCACCCCACCCCCTAGCCCCCTCCCCCGGTGTGGGAGGGGGAAAAAACATCCATTAATTTCCAAATTTAATTTAAAAAAGAAATTCCCTAAAACGAACGATCCATGGGGAATTAAAAGAGTCGTAGGGTCGAAGGGTCGAAGGGTCATAGAGTAAGGAAAGTAAGGAGAGTTTAGAGCATAGCGCGTAGGGCAAAGAGTATCAGAACCCGCAAACCCAAGGGATTGAAGAATATCGAACAAGGAATATCGATTTTAGATTTTACGAGGTGAAGACCTCAGGATACGATAAAGATATTTCTTAAAAACAAACAATCCCCAGGGCGGGCTTGGGATAATTCTTCCACCCCTCCGGGGTGTGGATTTTATGGGATGCTTT
>JANTHB010000102.1 GCA_024762655.1 Bacteroidales bacterium | reverse complement strand
TTTTTCCTGCTTCGTGCGGGTGTCCGATTCAATCTCCTGCACCACATCTGCAAACTCCGGAAGTTCCTTTAGTGTCTTACCGCTGGTCCAGGCTTCCACCACCGTACCTCCCCAGGAGGATTCGATCAGGCCGACCGGCACATGTAGTTTTTTATAAAGATAACGCCCGAAGAAATAAGCTACTGCTGAAAATTGAGGTACCGTTTTGGGCGAACATTCTTTCCAGCCACTGTTTCCGGCGACTTTTTGCGGCCTGTTGGCCGTCACTTTATCAATCATCACCAGTCGTATATCCGGGTAACTGGCCTGTGCCACTTCTTCCTGGGCATTCATCACCTTCGCCCAGCTTCCGGAAACAGGCATCTCCATATTCGACTGTCCGGAACATAACCATACTTCTCCCACCATGACATTCCTGATCTTTATGGTTTTTCTGCCCTTGACGATCAACTCATAAGGGCCTCCCGCCACCACCGGCGCCAGATTCACACGCCAGTTTCCGGCACTGTCAGCGATCCCTTTCTGTTTTTGTTCATCCAGGACAACGGTCACTTCACCCCCGGGTTCGGCAGTACCCCACACCGGGATTTTCTGTTTCTGCTGCAAGACCATATTCTCCCCAAAAAGAGGATTTAAGACTACACCCCGGGCCGGAGGATGCACATTCTGACAACCCATAACCGTAAACACAAACAAAAAAAAGACCCATAAAAAAGGGCTCTTCATCCTTTTTAGATTCCTGATAATGTTCATAATTAAATTATTAATGGTAAATATTTATACCTGATTTTAACCGGAAGATTCTTCCCCTCCTCTTCTTATCTCAAAAGTAATGAAAAAATGCAAAGGCTCATTCATGAAATAATCCCAAATTTACCCGGTACCCGACCGCAGGCGGGTGCGCAATAGATGATTTTTTCAAAATCTCTATTGCGCAATCCGGAATAACACTTTGGGAGAAACCGTTGTTTTTTCAAAACCCGGTCCGCTCCACGATACTTTGAGCGATTGTCCGCCCCCCATTTGGAAATACTTAACGACCACTTTATGCATCCCTTTTCTTAATGAAACGGAGGCTTTTTCTTCATAATCTCCATGCGGCCCGTCATTATCAATGAGTTTATCATCATCCAGACACAACACACTCCCGTCATTGGATTCAAGATAAAAAGTGTAAAGCCCGTCCCGGGGAACCTGGATGTAGCCCTTAAAAATAAAAGCAAAGTCACTATCTTGTTGACGTTTTTCTGTAGAGAATCGCAAGGCAACCCCGGTTTTAACAGGCTGATATTTCATAATATTGTCTGTCTTTCTCGTTTCACATTCATAATACTGATAAGACAACCCATGCATAAGATTACCGGATAGATGCCGGGCCTTTTGATAGATATCTTTTCCTACCTGCGCAAATACAATCTGGCTGTTGGTTTTATCCGGTGAAGAGGCCTGCATGTATAAATTCGTCAATTTAGTCACCACAATCGGTTTGTCATATTCAACAGCGTTTTCAGAAGTTGGCAGTGTCCCATCCAATGTATAGTAGATGTGTGCCTTTTTATCCTTACAGGCCAGTTTTACCACACCGTGGCTATCTGAGATCACCGAAGGCTCAGCTGTGGCGTCACGGTAGATCCAGTCCAGGCTCAAGCGTGTGATATGTGTGGTTGACAGTCCGTTTTGTATTCTTGTATTCCCCGCACAATGCCCCAACAACACATGGTTGCCAACGAACTCAATGGCTGTGTAACAATACCATCCGGCCGGGTCACTCTCTATAGATTTTACCTTTATCCAGTGTTTTCCGTCATCTTTGGAAATAGCAAGATTATAGGGTGTTCGTTTACCTCCGTCTCTTCCCGGTTCATAGTTATTGTTCCATACCAGCAACAAATCACCCGTCGCAGGGATCCTTTCAATAGAAGCCGGAGAAAGGGGCGACTTGATATTCCCCGGTACTACAGGAGTCCATGTCTCCCCCTGATCCTCAGAAAAAGAAAAATACTGCACCCCGGCATTCGTTCTGCAAAACATCATGATCTTGCCATTCTTCAAGGCAACGATTCCCGGTTCCTGTAATACGATGTTGTCAGGATTTGCCACCTGTTGCGATTTCGTCCAGGACGCTCCTTGATCATCTGAATAATAACACATTATCTTTCCCACAGCGCCGGCATCATGTAATGCCGCCGGGAATATGATCCGGCCCCCGAACAACTGAACCAACCGGTCGTTATTCACCACATAATATCCATTTGCATTAATACATCTTATGGGCCGGCTCCACGTTTTCGCCTCATCACCTGAAAGACGCATATAAGGAATACAATCCGTAACGGAATTTTTCCTCAGGTACAGCAAAGCTATTTTCCCGTTTTTTAATCGCAGCAAGGAAACCGACATGATATTCATTCTCCCTTCATTGGGAAGGATCATCACATCTTTTTTCGTCCAGGTCTTCCCACCATCCCCTGAATAGCGGCCTGCCAGATAAGCGCCGGAGTTATCTCCTGCTCCGCCCGTAAAATGAGTATAAACGAACAGGATACGCCCGTCTTTAAGCCGGATAAAATCTCCTTCACTATTCCGTGGGTTCCCCGGTTTTGGCTCCAGTCTTAACACAACTTCTTTTCCCGGCCCTTCAGAAACAGTCTGACGGAAACTGCAGGAGAACCCCCCGGCCCATGACAGGGCAACAAATACAACAAGGAATGTACGTTTCACGGTACCGTATTTCATGGTTCTGTTTTATGCTGCAAATAAAAGAATCTATATCTGTCATTCCGACCGGAGTAAAATCCCTCTCTTTCTGCCGGTATAACAGTGAAAAGATTTTAAAATTCGTTATTTATCAGACTGATGCAGTTCTTTCATGGCAAAGTTGGGATAGAGCACATCATGCACTTTTTCAACCATGATTTCTTTGGGCAGGACAAAAGAGGCTTTCAGCCGGATATCTTTGGAAGACGCCCCCATACGCACTTCATAAGTCCCTTTATCTGCGATCCATTCGCTTTTCCCACTCCGGAAAGAAGCCAGATCACGGGCATCCAGGTTAAAGGTCAGTTGCTGACTTTCTCCGGGTTTTAGCAATTTTGTCTTGGCAAACCCCTTGAGTTCCTGTGCCGGTTTCTCTATCTCTGTCTGCGGCGCTGCCAGGTATAACTGAACCACTTCTTTCCCTGCCACCTTCCCGGTATTCTTCACCGTAACGGAAACATTCATTTCAGAGGTAAAAACCGGGCTGCTCAGTTTCAGTGCGGAATATTCAAAGGTGGTATACGACAAACCATACCCAAACTCATAAGCCACCGGCACATGAAACGTACCGTAATAACGATACCCCACATAAATCCCTTCTTTGTAAAAAGAATTGACGGGGTTTTCAGGCGGCACCCCCGGGAAAGTCGTTGCCGAGGGAACATCTTCATATTTCAGCGGGAAGGTATCAGGCAGCTTTCCCGACGGATTGACGCTTCCTTTCAGGATGTCCGCGACAGCATGTCCTCCCTCCTGCCCCGGTAACCAGGCCAGAAGAATCGCATCGGCATAATCCCTCCAGCTCGCCGTCTCCCACACCCCGGCCACATTGAGCACAACAATGACTTTTTTCCCCGCAGCATGAAACACTTCACTGATATTGCGCACAAGGTTAAGTTCTACCGGAGTGATCGGGAGGTACCCGTTTTCATAATTTTCTCCGGCACTCCTGCCAAGGGTAAGAACAGCAACATCCGTCCGGGATTCATACTTTTTTATTTCCTCTCTCGAAACCACTTTTTCTTTACTGAATGCCACCAGCCTGTTTTTGAAATGGGGAGGAGCCTGGTTTCCTACAATGCCATTATCCTTGCGCATTTTAGGATTATCAAAATAAGGAGGTACCAGATTTTCCCTTTTTATCTTTTCTATATAATCCTTATATTCTTTTTCAAGGTCCTTCAACACCACAAATCCGGCATCTTTCAGTCCCTGGTTCACAGACACTTTATACTTGTAACTTCTTACTTCTCCGCTTCCGGTTCCGTTGGCTATCAGATAATAGGAGATCTTCCCGAAAACGGCAATTTTTTTATCCTGTTTTAAAGGAAGGGTATGATCCTTGTTTTTCAGTAACACCATTCCTTCGGCAGCCGCTTCCCTGGCAATCCTGGCATGCGCTTCCAGATCCGGCTTGTAAGAAGGAACATATCCTTTCATGCCGGGTGATTTTAGTTTGAGTTTCAGGTTATATACCAGGTTGCTGTCCAGGGTACTTTCGTCAAGGGTCTTATCTTTCAGCGCAGCTTTCAGTTCGTTGTATTCGTTCATGTTACCGCCCATCAGCATATTATTGCCTGCCCTGACTTTTGCCACGGCACTACCGTACCCGTCAAAATCAGTCATGAACAATCCTTTAAATCCCCATTCCTGTCGCACAATGTCTTGTAATAATTCGGGGTTCTCGGCCGTATAAAAACCATTTAACCGGTTGTACGAGGTCATGATGGCCCAGGGCTTGCTCTCTTTCACGGCGATCTCAAAACCGCGCAGGTACAGTTCCCGTAAAGCCCGTTGACTGATCACCGCATTATAGGTCCTCCGGTTGGTTTCCTGATTATTTGCCACAAAATGCTTTAAAGTGGTCCCTACACCAACAGACTGAACCCCTTTGACTATGGCCGCAGCCATTTTGCCCGACAGCAAAGGATCCTCGGAATAATACTCGAAATTACGCCCGCACTTAGGATTACGATGCAGGTTGAGTGCCGGCATAAGCACAAGATCATAGTCATATTCCAATAACTCGTTTCCAAAAGCTTTCCCCTCTTCATTCACGATTCCGGTATTCCAGGTAGCAGCCATACAGACAGGAGAAGGGAAAGCGGTAGTATAGGTATACTCTTTCGCCCCTTCGGGAGGAGCAGGCTTATTGATGCCTGACGGCCCGTCGGTCAGGGCAGTGGTCCTGATGTTAAGACGCGGGATGACCGGTTTTGAGTTTTTGTTGGCAACAGGCACTTCTTTATTCATATTTTCAGCTTTTGATCTGGCTATGATGAATTTCCCGTCACCTACTGTCAGGCCGATTTTCTCTTCGGGGGTCATAGCTGCAATGACCGCTTCAATTTTATCTTTGCCTAATTGAGGCGTTTTATTCACGGATCGTTCTTTATCAGCACAGGATTGCGTGATTAAAGGAACCACCATAAGTAAAAGCCCGGCATAAAAACATCTTTTCCTACTCATTTTATTAGAATTATTTGGTTTATAAAGTTGTCTGTCTGTCATTTCATTCCCGGATCCTCCGGTTTGCAATCAACTTTTTGTCACAGGTACCCACCGCCTATTTCTTTTGATACACTTTTACGTAGTCCACAGTAAAAACATCAGGCAGGGTAGCTGTTTCAAGTTCCTTTACCGAACAGGGTTCAAAACTCAGAATAATGTTTTCCTTAATATGGGAGATAGCCTTCTTATACTCGTAATATTTCAGTCCGTCAATAAAGAAAGCGTACTTTTCAGGCGTCCATTCCACGGCAAACGTATGGAACCCTTCTCCTACCCCTTTTACCTTACTGAGGAATGCTCCCGAGGTTTTTTGGTGGGGACCGTAAGCCCAGTGAAGGTCATGTGAAACAAAATCTCCCCCCTGACTTTTAAAGTATTCAAAAATATCTATTTCGACACCATACCTGGCAGGGTCTTCACCGGCAGAGATAAGAGGAGACTGTATCCAGAAAGCAGCCCAGGGGCCGGTCGTTTTTGGCAGCTTGGCACGACACTCAAAATACCCGTACTTAAAACCCTTTATCCCTTCTGTGCTGATGGCACCGACTCTTAAAGTATCATCTTTCATATAAGCACGGATATGGAGATACCCGTCTTTAACCTGAACGGCATCCGGTGTGCCATAACCACCCCGTCTCGGTCCCAAAGCACGATTTCTCCATTTTGCAGAGTCCAGCTTGTCCCCGTTAAAATCATCTTTCCAGACCAGCTTATACCCTTCCCGTACCGGCACAAACGGTTTATCTGACAAAGGTTTATACAGGTCGGTTTCAGACTTGTCCACGGTTATTATCACAGGCAGGTGCCACAACCCTCCGCTGTTGCCCCAGTCATTGACTTTTACAGCGATCAGGTTGGACTTTCCGAACAGGACTTTATCCGTAACCTTTGTAAAAGAAGGTCTTCCGGCAAAAGAATAATGAGAATTGCCAAATCTGCTTGCTTGTTGGCCATTCACAAACAACACATACGCATCATTCACCCCTCCGAATTTTATCCACACCTCTTTCCCTTTCCAGGCGTCAGGGATATCAACCCTTTTCCTGTACCAGGCATTGCCATCCAGATCCGGATATCCCTGATCTTCCCATCGTTCTCCGGCATGAAGCGTATCCCAGCCGGAATCATCAAAGCCAGCGGCATACCATTTCTCCCGCATACCTGCCTGGCCCGTGTCCGGAGAGAAATGCCAGGTACCGGACAGGTCAATGGTTTCAGGCATCCGGTGGCTCCTGCAACCGGTCACTACGGAAAGTGTTAGTAAGATAAGTATCAGTTTGGTACTCATAATATTTTTCCTGACAGGTTAGGGCTCCATACAAAGATGCAAATTTTATTTATAAATCAGGATTACGGGAATCAGCAAATTTCCTGATTATACCTCTCTCAACACTTTCTTAAAAGGTTTCGACCTCTCCTCAGGGGAGATCTAAACGGAAATCAGGGGAAATGTTTTTGAATAAAACATCGGCAACCTTTTGGATAAACTGAATGTATGATTTATTTTTATCCGGAAATAATCATTTTAATTTTCTACACATATTTGGAAGCAGTTTGCAAGTAACCGTTTCTCAAAAACAGATTAACGATCATGTTCTAAAGTGAAAGCCTGAAAATGAACAACATAAATCAAATAATTAGCTAACAGTAATGGCAATAACGATTATAATAATATTTTGCATTTTATTGCTTATTGCCTATGTTTTTGATTTGACATCTGCTAAAACGAAAATTCCTTCAGTTATTCTTCTGTTGCTATTGGGATGGGTTGTCAGACAACTGACTGATTGGTTTGACATTCAACATCCTGATTTCTCTCCCATGCTTCCTGTGTTAGGCACTATAGGACTGATTTTGATTGTGCTTGAAGGTTCATTGGAGCTTGAATTTAATAAATCCAAGTTCGGAATGATCAGAAAATCCTTTTTCGGGGCTTTCGTCCCAATGATTGCCCTGGCATTTCTGCTTGCGCTTGCATTTATGCATTTCGGACAATTCAGGTTTAAAGACAGTTTGATAAATGCAATTCCGTTTTGCGTAATCAGTAGTGCTATTGCTATTCCAAGTGTTATAAATTTAGCATCACACAACAAAGAGTTTGTGATATATGAAAGCAGTTTTTCAGACATTTTAGGGGTCCTTTTTTTCAATTTTCTTTTATTAAACGAAACGATAGGCACAGCTTCATTCGCACACTTTGCGTTGGAACTATTCATTGTGGCCATTGGTTCTTTACTCGCAACCATTGGTATTTCCTTACTGCTAAGCAAAATAGAACATCACGTAAAGTACGTTCCAATCATTTTGCTGGTTATCTTAATTTATGCTGTTTCAAAATTTTACCATCTCCCGGGACTCGTGTTCATTTTGCTCTTCGGTTTATCAGTAGGAAACCTTAAGGAGTTGAAAAAAATTAAATGGGTTGAAAAGTTCAAACCGGATGAGTTGAACAAAGAAGTTAAGAGATTCAAAGAGATAATTATTGAAGGAGCATTTTTAGTTAGGGCATTGTTTTTTCTTTTGTTCGGATACCTTATTGAAACTTCTGAAGTACTGAACCCGGATACTTTTCTCTGGGCTTTAGGCATTGTGTTTTTCATTTTCTTTTTCCGGTCAATTCAACTTAAGCTGTCGAAAATCCCCTTAAATCCTCTGCTGTTTGTAGCACCGAGAGGACTTATAACCATTTTACTGTTTATTTCCATTGAGCAGAGACATGCTATTTCATTCGTGAATAGATCACTCATTATTCAGGTAATTATTCTGACCACGTTGCTGGTAATGCTTGGCTTAATGACAAACAGAGCCAAAACGAATGAATGAAACCACACAATTACCCAAAAGATGAACATTAAAAACAGGGACCGCCATGAAGGGTTACGTATTACAAAAATGCCCTAATGACCGGCTGAACTAAGGTCACAATATTTTGTATCACCAACTGTTAAGGTCCATAGAAAAAGAGTACCTGTTGTTTATTTGAAGTCCCGTCCGGTTACCTGTAAAAGTTTTAAGTAAAATTCCTTTATGATATGGAGGATGGAGATAAAAAACTCTATTAAATTTCCATGGCAGTGAAACAAACCTGTAAAAAAAAATCCGGTAAAATAAGCCGTTTGAAAAAATACTAACCCCCTGAATGAATAATATCTATCGGGGGATAAGTGCATGCAATAATCTTTCCCGCCATCTGTTTTGTTCACGGTCGTAAATACCGAATCCGGCACCAAACTCCCAGTATGCCCAGGAGAAATTGTTTTTTTCTGCAGTTTCCCTGATAGAGCGCGTCCAGGTAACCCGTGAAGCCGAATCGGCTTTTTCATAAGCACCGAATTCACCTAGGAATACGGGTCTTTTATAGGTTCTGCTCCAATCGGCGACGGTGGAAAAATCATCTTCGACGGCCTGTTTTTCTTCCGGGGTCCCCGTCCATGTGGTGCCCAACCACGCATCGCTTCCCTCAACCCAGCCTGCACCCTGGTGGGTGAAATGGAAGGGATGATAATAGTGAAACGTGGCAATGAGCATAGTGTCGGGAGGAAGAACCAGATTGACAAGGCTTTCCAATCCATTCCAGTGTACCGGTCCTGCAATCAGTATCCTTTGGGGATTGTCCCGGCGTATTACCGCAACGGCTTCGGCCAGGTAACGGTTCCACAACGCTGACGTGAGCGCATCATGTGGCTCGTTCAGCAGCTCGAAAAAGATACTGTCAGGAGCATTTTTGTAATGTGCGGATATCTGTTGCCAGATGGCAAGAAACCGCTCTTTATGCCGCTCCGGATCGGAGGTCAGTTCATCGTAATGGTGAAAGTCAATAATGGCATTCAGGCCCGCACCAAGACACCATTCCGTCACTTCATCAATCCGGTTGAAAAAGGCAGGGTCAACAGGGTAGGGTTTATGGCTACCTGCATGGGCCGACCATTTGATGGGAATACGAACTGCCGTGAATCCTGCCCCCGCAATGCTGTCTATATAGGCTTTTCGAATCACCATGCCCCAGTCTCCTTCGTGCGGGGCTTCCAGGGCATTTCCCAGATTTACCGTCCGGGCCAGCCGTTGATTCATCCCGCTCGCAAAAACAGAAGAGGAAGCAGGTTCTTTTTTTAAAATTTCCGGAGTGTCAGATGCTTTCTTTTTGCAATTTGTTGTTAGCAGAGAAGTTAAACATAATAAAATGAACACTCTTGTTATTTGTTTTGATTTCATTTCTTTTTCTGTATTAAAGGTATTTTATGGTGTTTTCTTTCATTTTTTAAGTCTAAACAGGTTGATGGTGCCTGTTTCTTTCAACTTACAATTTTGCCATATTATATCACACCTGTCCACAATAAGTAATATTGAACAATAAACAACCGGTAATGCGAAATATAACACTTTTTTGTCAAAATATTAGACTCATCCCCGGAGAAAGGTTCAACTCATTTCCTTTATCGGGGAGATAAGACCATTTTTTTCTTATAAAAACGGGTTGTGTACAAGATGTAAAAAGATTGTTTCGGCAACGTAATGACTAGTAATTATCTCTTTTGCTCATTTTGATTATTTGACTAATTTTGTATAGAGAAAAGAATGTATCCCAGAATACCCGAAAATAATAATAAACTATCGGGTCAGAGTCCCGTAGTATTCTTTTGATTAACTTATGGGAGGGTAAATGAAATTGAAAAAGTTTATACTCGTTTTTTTAAATCAAGCGCTATAGA
>JANTHB010000101.1 GCA_024762655.1 Bacteroidales bacterium | reverse complement strand
TGGGAGAAAGTGGCCGGTCAATATCTGAAACTGTTCGAAACGTTGACCGGAAATAGCGGATCAACCGGCAAATAACGGTTGACGCCCGGTGTATGAATGTTGATCCCCTGTCAACAACCTTTCAGCGTATCAACCTCCGATCTTCACATACTTCACCTCTTCCCATTTCCTGCTTTCCACGGATCTCTCCAACGCTTCCAACACAGAAACCCCATTCAGGATGCTCTGGTAGGTGCGGGGCCGTTCCCCGGTGCGGAACATCCGTACCATATCGGTATAATTCCGGGGAGGATCGGTTTCGGAAACCCTTGAAATCAGCTCTTTCACTCCTTCTTTTACGGTCACAAAGGTCTTCCATCCGTAGTATCCTTTCATAAATACCAGGGTTGCCAGCAGTCCGTTATTATAAGCCACACTGGCGGTCCAGTTATCGCCGTTCTCCGTCATACGAACTTCCCGTATATCTTCCCCGAAAATATACATCAGGGGCTGGACGGTATGTACGCTGTAAAAAAATATCCCGCCATATTTATTGTGCATGCCGGGGCGGTTTACGCCATAGCGTATCACCTGCTCGATATCCTGCATTTCCTTCACCTGATCGCGGATATCAAAGGTGGTGTTGCTCTGGGCAATACTGCTGTAGGAAGTAACGGGCGCTCCTTTCTCTATCGCTTTTTCCAGGAAAGCCTTTCCTTCTTCAACACGGTAACAAAATGGTTTGTCGATAAACATGGGAATGGCTTCTTCCAGGAAGGGCCAGGCAGCCGGAAGATGATATTTGGGATGGCGATGATCCACAATCAGCGCATCTATTTTTCCCAGCATCTCCCGCGGATCCTTAACCCTGGTTGGGATTCCCCCCTTTTCCACCGCTCTCCGGGCAAACGCTTCCGTCTCACCCCAGACATATTTCACTTCCACGCCGGGAAAACGTTTTTCAATATTAAACAACTTTCCCAAAGCGATGGTGTGACTGTTTTCCGCTCCGATGATCCCGATGTGTATATGTTTTTTTTCTTTCGTATCACGGTTCAGGGACACCTGGCCGGCAGAGAGAGGTGTGCCCGGCCAGACCATCGTAACCAAAGCTCCGGCGGCGGTGTTTTGAAGAAATTTTCTGCGTGTTGACATGGTTATTTTTTTCGTTTTTTATCATACAGAGGAGAGGAAGGGTTGTAATGTACGTTGCCGCACAGGAAAGCCACCGGCTTGTCGGGGAAGACTTTCAGCTCCTGCATCGCCAGCGGGGTCACAAAGCTCTCGTCCACCTTTCCCGAATCATTGAGTATCCTGCTGAGATCCAGTCCGAGATGTTTGGCCATGAAAGGATATACCGCTTTTCGCTTGGAAAAACCATAATCATGACCTTCTTTGGGGAAATGAGCATTTTCCACATTATCTTCTGCGCCATATAATCTATATACATTCCGGATATAGGGATATTCCGTTTCCGGAACAAAACGGGTCCAATCCTTACCGTCAGAGACGATCAACAAGGGTTTGGGAGCAAAAGTAGCTGCCATATCGGCCAGGTTGGTTACATGATCGGCATTACGGGCCACAGGCATGCCGCTCTCACAAATACAACCTCCGTAAAAATAAGCAGATACCATCACCACAGGGACTGATACTTTTATCCGTGGATCAATCAATGAGAGATAAATGGTCTGGGTCCCTCCTCCCGAAGCACCGGTTACGCCGATACGGGATGTATCCATATCGTCGAGTGAACAGAGATAATCCACGACCCTGATACTGTTAAAGGTCTGTATCTGCAGTGCCAGCGGATCATCATGACGGTAAGTGGTACATTCTCCGTAACCGATCATGTCATAGGCAAACACGATGGCACCCATCCGGGCAAAAGCGGCAGACCGTTTCTGCATATCCGGCCGGAAACGTCCGTAATTGTCCGGATAATACCAGTGACCGTGGGGACAAAGGATCGCCGGGATTTTCCCCTGAAAAGCAGCAGGTTTATACAAATTTCCTGTAATATAATGACCGGGCATGCCCTCAATGGCAATGTTTTCAACGGTATATCCGTCCATGACATGTTTATGATTAATAATGGCCTTAAAAGGAAGATGCCGGTATTTTTTCAGTACACTGTCAATTCCTGATCCCTGCCTGAAAACCTCACGTGTTTTTTGCGCACGTTTTTCCCATTCCTGCACATTGTGATATCCGGAAGCAAACTTTTCCAGTTGTGCCTTTCCCTGCTCCGGAGTTTGACAGGCTCCCACACACAACAGAGACCCGGAAGATTGTTTTTTTTCTTTGTCAGAGGTACATCCTGTTCCCAGGATTACAGTCAGGATCAGGATCATTAACAAAAGACGTCTGGTCTTCATTTTATTGTTTATTAGGGAATTTCTGGCCAATTTACAAAAAATATTCCTGCAGCCGGTAAATCTCATTCAAATAAGCATGCCGTTTTTCAGATTGTTTTCCGGTACCTCCATACGGCCAGGGTCAGCGCTGCCACAGCATAAATACTCATAGACACAAATTCCGGCAGGATATCTCGGAAGCCGGATCCTTTCAGAAGGATCATCCTTATCACCCTCATGAAGTAAGCAAAGGGATTAAGGTGGTTAATCGTCTGTGCCCACTGCGGCATACTCTCCACGGGGGTGAACAGACCGCTCATGAGCAGAAAGGTGAGCATAAAAAAGAAGAACATGAACATCAGTTGTTGTTGAGTTCGGGAGAGGGCTGCCAGAAAGAGGCCGATGCCCATTACGGCCAGCAGGTAGACCGAAGTGAATCCAAACAACAAGAGCAGGCTGCCCCGCACCGGCACCCGGAACAACAACCAGCCGATAGCCAATCCGAAAGAAAGCTCACCCAATGCGATGATCCAGAAAGGGATCAGTTTCCCCGGGATAAAATGAATACGCCGGATGGGGGTTACATTGATCTGTTCAATGGTCCCCAGTTCTTTTTCCCTCACCAGATTAATCGCCGAGAGAAACATTCCCATTATGGTCACCAGGATCACCAGGATCCCGGGCAACATGTAATGCTTATAGTTCAATCCGGGATTATACCAGTAACGGGGGATAACCCTTATCTGCCGGAGGCCAGCCCCGGCATTCCGAGGCATCAGGGAGGCCAGCCATTTTTGGTGGTAGCGGTTTATCGTCAGAGATGTATATTGGTTGATGATGCCCGCAGCCATCCCATTCACGGCATCCATCCTGAGCTGCACAGAGCTGTTTTGTCTTTGCATAAGCAAGCGCTCACAATCCGGCGGGATCTCCAATACCGCATCCGCACTGTTGTCCAGCAGGGAGGTTTCCGCCTTTTCCCCGGCGGAAGGGATTACTTTGACACGATACATCTTCATGCCCGACAGTTTGCTTATCAATCCCCTGGAGTATGAGCTGTTGTCCCGGTCGACGACCAGCAGATCTATCTGTTTTACCTCCATAGTAGCGGCATATACCAGTATCAGCATTTGCACAAGCGGGACGATGAAGATCATCGGCAGCATCATGCGGTTGCGGAAAACCTGTAAAAACTCTTTCTTTATTATGATCAATATCGTTCTCACTAAAAGATGTTTTTTATTCCAGGCGGATGGTGAACTTTTTTATGCTGACCAATAAGAATAGTAAGGTCATTCCGGCCAAAATAAGGGTCTCTTTCCATACAAACAGGAAACCGGCTCCTTTCAGCATGATACTTTTCAGAATCACGATGAACCACCGTGCCGGCATAAGTGCGCTGAACCATTGCAGCGCGACAGGCATGTCCTCAATCGGATAAATAAATCCCGAAAGAAGAACCGTAGGCAGTAACAGGACAAATAAGCTTAGAAACATTGCTTCCATTTGTGTACTGCTCATGGTTGATAACATAATTCCCAGCGAAAGCGAGAGAAAAATAAAAAGGATCACCTCACCCATCAGCAGGAGTAGGCTTCCTTTCAGAGGCACCCCGAAGATCACCCCTCCCAAAGCCATGATAATCACGGCATCAACAAAAGCAATGGCCACATACGGAACCACTTTGCCAAGAATAATCTGCAAGGGATGCAAAGGGGATACGAGCATGGCTTCCATGGTTCCCGTTTCCTTCTCCCGGGCAATGGAAATGGAGGTCATCATCGCCGAGATCAGCATCAGGATCATGGCTATGGTTCCCGGAACAAACATAAAGGCTCCCTTCAGTTCCGGGTTAAATTCCATTCTTGATTTTATAAGCAAACGGCCTGTTGTTTCCTTTTCTTTGTTCAGGTCTTTCTGTGCCTGTATTGCAATAGCGGAGAGATATCCCACCATCAAACGGGCAGCATTGGGATCAGAGCCGTCAGCAATAACCTGTATCGGGACTTTTCCCCCGCGCATCAGATTCTTTTCGAAATCCTGTCCGAAGATTACTGCCAACCGTACATTTCCTTTTTTAAAAAGATCATGTATTTCCTGTTCACTTTGTATGGTTGTCTCTTCCAGAAACCAGGGTGAAGCCAGTATTCTGTCTGTGATCTTTTGGGTGGTCACATCCCTTGATTTATCCAGGATCACTACCGGCACATGACGTATTTCATTGGTTACCACGTATCCGAATATAATAATCTCAGCCACAGGGATTCCGAAAAGAATCAAAAGGGTCCTGGTATCCCTGAGGATATGCCTGAATTCCTTTATGGTAAATGCCAGAAATCTTTTCATAATCCGGGAATAGCGTCGGTGGTTTTATGTTCACGTGTAATCTTCCAGAAAAGGTCTTCCATGGATGATACACTGAATTGGCTCTGCAGGTTTTCCGGGCTGTCAAGACCGGCAATGTCCCCCCGGGACATGATCGCTATCCGGTCACAATATTCTGCTTCATCCATATAATGCGTGGTAACAATAATGGTAAATCCTTCACGGGCAGTCTCAAGGATCATTTCCCAGAACTGTCGCCGGGTGACAGGGTCCACCCCACTGGTAGGCTCATCCAAAAAAACCAGACCGGGCCGGTGAAGGATAGCTATTGAGAATGCGATCCTCTGCTTCCACCCCAGCGGTAAGGTTGCGATCAGCCGGTCTTCAACCTCTTCCATTCCCAGTTTATGGATCATCGCTTCGCCGGCCTTTGCCAGGTCTTTTTTTTTCATCCCATAAATCCCTCCGAAAAAACGAATATTCTCGGCCACGGTAAGATCTTCATACAGGGAAAATTTCTGGCTCATATACCCAATACTGAACTTCACCCTTTCCGGATGGTGTACCACATCGTATCCTGCCACCCTGGCCACCCCTTCTGTAGGCCGCAGCAGCCCGCTAAGCATCCTGATCAGGGTTGTTTTCCCGGCACCATTGGCCCCGAGCAGTCCGAACACTTCCCCTTTGTATACCTCAAAAGAGATGCTATTCACCGCTGTAAACGTGCCGAATCGCTTGGTCAGATCACGGACTTCCACGACATGCTCCGTATTCCCGCCGCCTATGTTCTTGTCTTGTTCATTCATTCTGACACGAAATGACTATTGTTTACTTAAAAATGCAAAACTGTCTTCCACCGACGGAGTGGTTTTCCGGTATTCTATGGATCCATATTTCCCTGTCTTTTCCAGATCGGACAGGAAGGTCCCGACCGAAAAGTTCTTCCGGGCGGGACTGTAATGAATGGTTTTTCCATAAAGCATGGCCGAAGCAGTGGAAGGTTCGTTGCGAAGTACTTTCAGAAGTGCAAAATTATCCTTCGAACGGCAGGCATATAACGGATAAGGGTAGCTTTCCCTGATTTCTTCCGGTGTCCCCGCCTTCAGCAATTTTCCCTTATGCAAGAAGCATGCACGGTCACCTCTGGAAGCTTCGTCCATATATGCGGTGGACACAATGACGGTGATCCCTTCCTGCTGTATATTTTTCAGCATCTGCCAGAACTCTTTCCGGGAAGCCGCATCCACGCCGGTAGTAGGTTCATCCAGCACCAGGACTTCCGGCCGGTGTATCAGGGCACATGACAAAGCCAGTTTTTGTTTCATCCCTCCCGACAGTTTGCCGGCAGCCCGTTTTTTGAAAGGTTCTATCTGCTCATATACGTCCCGGATCAGCGGGTAATTCTTTTGCAGAGACGTACCGAAAATACGGGCATAAAAAGCCAGATTTTCCTCTACGGTAAGATCGGGGTACAGGGAAAAAGTGCCGGGCATATATCCCATAATCGTGCGTATCTTCCAAAAATCCTTCACCACATCCAGTCCTTTTATCAGAACATGTCCTTTGTCAGGCAATAATAAGGTAACCAGTATTCTGAACAAGGTGGATTTCCCTGCACCATCCGGGCCTATCAGCACAAACAGCTCTCCATCGAAGATATCCAGGGACACTCCGGATAATGCTTTGTTTTCACCAAAAGACTTGGTAACATCGACAATCCGGATCATGGTCATTGTGTTTTACGGAAGTTTGCTTCCCCCGGCATCCCGATTTTCAGACGTCCGTCATTCTCAACCCTTATTTTCACCGCATACACCAGATTTACCCGTTCTTTCCGTGTCTGAATGATTTTAGGGGTAAACTCTGCCTCATCCGAGATCCAGGCTATCGTGCCCCGGAGCGTATCCATCAGGCCGCCCGGTCGGTCTGTCAGAATCTCCGCTTTCCCGCCCGTTATTATTTCAGGCAAGAGGGTCTCATCTACATAAACACGCAGGTACATATGTGTCATATCCCCCAATTTGAACAATGTTTTCCCGGGTTGTACCAGTTCGCCGGCTTCTGCATATTTTTCCAGAACCATTCCGTCGGCCGGTGGGAGGATAAAGCATTTGTCTATCCTGTCTTTTACAGCGGCAATCTGTGAACGGACCACATCCATTTCTCTAAGCACCGACTGACGTTGAACATCCATTTCCCGAATCTGAAGTTTCAGGACATCCACTTTACCGTTCACATTATCCAGTTGTTGTTGTGTGGCGGCATGACCATCAAAAAGACCTTGTATTCTCTTTTGCTCCACCCTTGCATTCATCAGTTGCCGTCTCATTACTTCCTTTTTAGCATCCAGTCCAGTCCCCTTTGCACGTATAACAGACAACCGGGCCAACAGGGTTTTTTTCTGCAGCGAAAGGGCCGTAGTATCAATCAGTCCTACGGTATCGTTTACGGACAATTTCTTTCCTTCTTCCACCCGAAACCATTCCAGTTGTCCGCTGCCCCGGGCCGAAACCAACAGGGTGACGGTCTCAAAATTTCCATAGGCATCCGAAACCTTCTTTTGCTGTGAACATCCCGCCATTACAGCGATCAGGACAATCCCCGCAACCAGGGTTCTACTTTTGTGTTTCATAATCATTAAGATTTCCGTTCGTAACCAGGTACTCAATATGTTTTTCCATTAATTGTTTCTGATGAAGATTAAGCTGGACCTGTGAATTCTGCCAGGCTGTGAGCTGTCGTTCATATTCAGCGGGAGTAATGGTCCCCCCCGAGAGTTTACCGGCATATTCTTCCGTGATTTCTTTTCTTAGCAGCACCCGTTGTTTATCCAGCGCTATGATTTTTTCCAGCTTTTCAATCTCTTCGTTGATCTTTATAAGATCGGTATTCACTTGCTGATCAAACCATTTTTTCCGGTTTTTCACCAGGTCCTGTTCGAAGGAGAGGATTTTCTTCTGCCTTTTAGACCGGTTCCAATCCCATATATTCCAGGTAAGATTGGCCCCTACCAAGTAGAAGGCGTTAAAATGCTCATTCAAAGGATTCAGACCGGGCCGGCCATATCCTACCTGACCAAACCCGGAAAACTTCGGGTATCTCTTCACATTCTGCAACCGCATGCCTGCATCCAGCCAGGACTGTTGCAATGAAAAAAGGCGGAATTCAGGTCTGGCGGGAGGCCCGGCGATGATCCCCGGAGCAGGAACATTCAATACCACATCTGCGGGAAAAATCGTATCCAGGTACCTTCCCAGGATCTTCACCACAGCGATCCTGTCGTGACGGTTGGCAATCATCTTTTGCCGGATATCCAGTTGCGAGGCTTTCAGAATGTTCACGTCTCCCTGCAATATACTTCCCTTTTCTTTTGCCACCTCTGCTTGTTGTGTTGCTTTGCGAAGTTGCAACAGGTTTTGTTCTAGTATTTTATAATTATCATCCAGGAACAAGGCAGAAAAAAACACACCGGCAAGTTTCTGTTTATAAGCATATAGTTTAACTTCCAGATCCTGTTGTTTGATCGCATTGGCACGCTCCTGTACCATCCGCTGGTTTTTGACGGCCCCTCCGTCATAGATCAGCTGCCGGATATCCATGGTCACGGCATACTGATCGTGATGAGGCTGCGGAAAGGTAATCCCCGGGACAGCCGGTTCGACATCGATCGTTACCACATCGGAATAATAGGTAGCTCCGGCATTCAGATTCATCTCCGGATAAAAAGCACTCTTCAGATTCTCATCTTCCAGACTGATCTGTTTTTTTAAAATCTGTTTCCCTGCGATCAGGGGAAACCGCTCTGTAGCGAGTCTGAAACACCCCGGCAGGGACAGCGTATCGAGCGTCTGTCCCCGGGCTTCCAGGGAGGTAAACAATCCCGGGAGCAGAAATAAAAGAAAGACATAAACCATTTTAACCATCACTATCTTTTTTTACTTTTTACTATTCTCTTTTCTGACAGATGCCAAAACCATTTCCGGCAATAATTCAATACGCTGCCGTAAAAATGTTTCCGTTTCTTTTGTGTCCATCTGCAAAACATTTCTGATAATCGGTTCAATCACAACCGGAAAAATACTTAGTGAGAGGATATTGATAAACAACTGTAAAGGATCCGTTCCCGGAGCGATCAATCCCTGTTCTTTTTCTTTTTCAACCAGCATGCCGAATTTCTCTATCCCATAGGAACTGAATTTTCCAAAAATGTTCGATAACAAGTCCGGATGGAGGGAGACTTCATTGATAATAAAAGCCGGCAACCTGGGATCCGATAATAAAAAAGTTATATGCTCCCGGAAAAAGACATCTAAAAAAACCTTCAGGGATTGCTGCTCTTCCATTAAGGAAAAGATCCGGTTCAGTATTTCGGTAAAAACACGTTCAAATACCGCTGTGAAAAGTTTTTCCTTCGTTCCGTAATAATAATGCAGCAAAGCTTTATTTATGCCCGCTTCATCGGCAATGTGCTGCATTCTTGCCCCATCATATCCTTCCCTGATAAACACTTCCCGGGCTGCAATAAGTATTTTATCTTCGGTTTGTATAGAATTAACCATTTAATTTAACTATTTGGTTTAATTGAATGGTCAAATTTAAATAATTTTTTTTAGATTCACAAATAATCTGGGGTAAGTATCAATAATCTCTCACGGGACAAGAAAGGTTTTCCTACGTAGGCGCCTACGTAGATATTTTGTATTTTATTTTATACCTGGCTGTTATGGCAGGCTTTTGATCAAAAGTTTACTCCCGGAGGTCCCTCACCTCTTCCTGAAAAGAGTTCATAAATTTCCCTGAATGTGTTCGGGGGAACTATAACCAGGAAATTTTTTATTGAGAAACTTCTTTACCGAATATCCCGGGATTTATATTTTTTTGCGTAGAAAGGATTTTTCAGGCAGGCGATCTCCAGCCACAAGATAAATCCCCACAAAATAAATACGGGCAGAAAAGCCTCCAGCCCTTCCCCGAGGGTAAACATTACCGGGAAGAATGCCAGCAGAGAAATCGTCAGGGCAGCCATCACCGCCCATCTTCTGCCTTTAAAAATGGCAAAGACCATAAAGATCATTACAATCAGCAACGGGAGCAGAAAGACCAGACCCCCCACGCCGGCCACTCCAACCATAAACCCCATCTCTCCTCCCTTGAATCCCTCAAATCCGGCAATCATCATAACAGCCAGAATACCTGCTACAGCCAGGGTATTCAAGATCTGGAAGACCGCCAGTACGGTTCCCTGCCAAGGTCGCTCGACAATCACTTCAATGGTTTCGTCCATATGGGTATATTAAATTGTTTCCTGGTTACTCATTCCTGGTTCCTGGTTATTACCGGTAATTTTCTCATGTTCTCCATGTCAATTCCTTAACGGCACCGTCATGTTGCGTGTCGCCGGCCGTTGCATGCAG
>JANTHB010000100.1 GCA_024762655.1 Bacteroidales bacterium | reverse complement strand
GTTCTGGTATATTATTCGCACATTATTTGGTGTTACTATCACTATATAAATTTTTCTGATTCAGCCGGAAGGATTTATTAATACGGCAATTAAACCTTGAATATTTTCTTAAAAATATTTTTCTTGCCAATCTGTCCGTAATACTTATAGGAATAATTCTTTTTGTATCCATACATTTTTCCCGGGCTCAAATCATTCAGTACAAACCCGATATTGCTACTATCGTGATCATCAATTTCAGTTAATACATTTTTCAGAGTGTTTTTGTCTGAAACATTCTGCCGCACGATGAACAGGTTTATGTCAGAATATCTCATAAGAATCAACGCATCCGTAACCGGCCCAACAGGAGGAGTGTCAATAATGATATAGTCATATTTTTCTTTTAATTGTTGGAATAATGTTTCTGTTTGTTCAGAATCAATTAATTCGGTGGGATTGGGTGGAATAAAATCCGAAGTATTTTGACCAGGATTATCGGAAAATAAGGTTCCTGCAGGTATAAAATCAAGATAAGGGAAATTTGTTGAGAGGATTAATTCTTGAATATTTGTGATCTTCCCTTCCAGAAAAGATGCAATCCCGTTCTCCTGTTCTTCCTGTTGTAGTTTCATGAGATCATTTGGTTTTCTTAAATCAAATCCAAGTAAAACCGTTTTCTTTTTCAGTGCGGCCATCCCTGAGGCCAGGTTCAATGCGATAAAAGATTTTCCCTCATTGCTGTCCATAGAGGTGATTAAAATTACTTGATGTTGCTCCCCTTTTTTAAAATTAAAAATATTGGTCCTGAGAGAACGGATGGATTCAGCGACAGGAGACAACGGGTAATATTTGATTGCATTATTACTTTTCTTAGTATTATGCAATACCTGCCCCAGAATGGGTGCCTCTGAAATTTCCTTAATATCCCTGACACTATGAATTTTATTGTCAAAAAAGAAAACAAGGAAAAGAAACGCTCCGGGAAATCCCAATGCAAAAAACAGGGAGAAAACGAAAGTTTTTATTACGCTGGGAGAAGAAATTCCTAAGTAATAGGGCGGCTCTATAATCTCAATATCAGGTTTGAGAGCGGCTTTTGCTATTTGTGCTTCTGAACGTTTCCGCAATAAAAATGTGAAAAGTTCATCATTCAGACTTGATTTCCTTTCGATATCACGTAATTGTAATTGAGTCTGGGGGAGTACATTCTGATCGTAATTTATCCGGGACAGTTGATTGTTAATTTCATTTAATGAGGATTCGGTGTTTGTAATGAAGAATTGGATGTTTTGAGCGATGGAGGTCTTTAGTTCTTCAATTTGTTTTACCAGTGTGTGGTAATGAGATGTTCTCGTCTGGTTCTGATCTTCCAATGCCTTTTTTTCAATGTTGTTTGCAACAAGTTGTTCAACCATGGTGTTCAAAGCTGGATCATTTACTCCCATAGAGGCAGGGGTTATAAGATTGGTTGAATTTTTATTTTCTTTAAAATTCTGATACAGCTCTTTATAAAATTTTAATTGCTGAGTTTTTTCTCTTTTTTGATTTTCAAGATTTTGTTTTTGATCGGCTACCCGCTGAGCTTTGTCCTGTATATTCATCACATTGTGCTGCCGCCTGAAGTTTTTTAGTTCTTTTTCTGTGAGATTTAAAGAATCTGAGATAGTAATGATCTGCCGGTCGATATTCTGTATGGTGGCAATGGCTGTTTCATACTTTTTGTTCAGGTTTTTTTTCATGTATTCATCTTCCAACCCTTTTACAAAGTCCATAGATTTCTGAACATTTCCACCGCGAAAGGTTATGCTGATTGTCCTTCCTTCATAAGAAGGCGTTCCTATATCCAATGCTTTTTTATATTGCATTGCCAGACTATGGATGCCATTAAATGCAAAATAAAGATCCATGCCTTCGTAATCACTTTTAAAACTGGAATTAAGTAAGATTTTAAAAGAATAATCCGGTCCTGAAATTTCTTCTCCGAATTTATATTTACCATCCAGATCAAGCCAGTCCACAATCCCTTCAATTTTTTCTGTTTTGTAATTGTAAAGTGTAACATCCCTGGCATGTGCGGTAAGATAGAATTCTTTGTTATCAATAATGTTGATATAAAAAATAACGCCAACGGGTTGAATGTGATCTTTGTTGATAATTACCTCAAAAGGGACGCTTTTGTACATTTCCTTCAGTATAAGATGAGGGAAATTTTTAAAGAAGGGTTTCTGAAACGGGACAAAATCCTCTTTGTAGTAATAAGATATTTCAAATCCCAGATTTTTAATTACCTGTTCAATCAAAGGGTAGGAGCTGAGTGTAAGTACTTCATTCCTTAAATCACTAAGACGATTGCTTATCTCAAGCCCTTCGGCATAAGAAGGAGCGTTGCTTCTGCTTCTCCCTGATCCCGATAAAGTCAACAAGGAGCTGACTTCATAGGTTGGAGCCGCATATCGAAGGTATAAAATACCCAGGCCAAAAAACACGATAAACGAAATGAGAAACAGATACCAATAGTGTATAATTTTATTTAATAAAATTCTGACATTGAAAATCTCATTTTTATTTTCTGAATCACGATTCATTGGTTGTTGTCTGTTAAGTTTGCTGGAAATAGTTATGGCAATGCATGTAAATAAGTTAGAATAACCAACGTTGTAGAAACAATTCCCATAGCAATGCCCCAGGGAAATGCCTGGAACCCCCAGCGTTTTCTTTTAAGAGGTTCTACATAGAGGATATCGCCAGGCAAGATATAGTAAAAGCCAGATTCCAATAAATGTTCATCAGTCAAATCTATGAAATGCCGCTCAATAGTATTATTTGTTTTTCTGATAATCATGACATGTTTTCGATTTCCATAGTAAGCAATATCTCCGGCATAACCTAGTGCCTGAAAGATATTAATATTCTGGTCCGGGAAGTCGTATCTTCCGGGAGCATTTACTTCCCCTAAAACGGTGACGGTTTTATTTACAAATCGCACCGTAACAACAGGATTGTTAATCATGCCGATCAGTGCTTTTTCGATTACGCTGGAAGCCTCATCCAGAGACAGACCTTTAAGTTGCACATACCCTATTAAAGGGAACCGTATAGATCCTTCTTGATTGACTTGATAACTGGCCAGCGTAATATCTCTTTGTGCCATAGTATTATCTCCCCATTGACTGAAAATATTGGTTTCCTCTTTTTCCGAATTCACTCTGATATATAACTCATCCCCGATTTTAATAGTATTTGCTGCTTTAAGGTAGGCGTCAAAATTAACTTTGTTGTCCTTTGGCTGAACATAGAGCGCTTCTTTGTTAGACACACAGGAAAACATGGCGGATAAAAAAATAAAAAAGAGTATAAAACGTAAAAACTCCGTTTTCTTCAGGTATATATTTAATACATGTTTCATCTCGTTGAAATTATATAAATACAGATAATTACAAATATATGAACTATTGAAGACTTTATAAAAACGGGGCAATCAAAATTATGTTTCAAAATCCCGATATAAAATTGTTAATTTTTGACAAATATCAGATATAGTTGATAAATGGATATCATTCCATCCATGTGGAATTTAAGGAAAAAAGGAAATAATAGATTATTTCTCTACGAAATTTAAAAAACGTACTCGTTGAAAAACAGTCATTTGAGTTAATTAAAAAGAGCGTACGGCCCGCACCCGATAATTATTGGTCTTTAAGTAGTCGGCAGCATTGTTATAACCAAACAGAGGAAAAGCATAATCAGCATCTCTCTCGGTTGATGACCAATACTTTTGATCATTTACCAAACCATTGGTATTGGGATCCCCGTCCGACTCCAGAATTTTGGCAATAACATAAGCACTAACATATAAATTATTGAGCTCCCATGAGGACGGGAGGTACCAGTCCGTGAAGCCCCCTCCGGTATAATTGTAGCATAACCCCGCTGCTTCATTTGCAGCTCCTCCTGCGGCAATAATGGCAGCTGTGTTTGACGCGCCGTCCCAGCCACTTTCGCAGTTCGGTACGTCGGTGCCTGATAAACCCCATGGAACACCGGTCCCCCCGTCCAGGTCATCCGGACTGGCAATTAGACCGTGTTGTCCGTTATCATATACATAAAAGACAATTCCCCCACCAAATAATTCACCAATATAATGTTTGGGTGCAGCAGTGGTCTGTGTGGTCCCATCCGGAAATTTAACCCCCCCTGTGGTAGTTTCTATAGTGCCATTTACCGTGAGTTTACTGGATGGAGCAGAAGTGCCTATTCCTACATCACCGTTTTCCGTGATCCTCACTTTTTCAGTCATGGGGTTGTTGTCGTGGCGGGTCAAAAAAACCAGCTCCCCCGACCAATCCGTGTTATTTCCTTCCCGGCCCTGAATGGCAGCATTTTCATATGCCCCGGAAGCGAATGTCAGGCTGCCTGTCACTTGATTGGGATTAACCCAGTTGCCCCCCAGAAATATTATACTCTTCGAATGTGTTCCTGCTTCCCATATCCCGGAGACCATTAATGTTCGATCCTTTGCCGTATCAACCTCCTGAAAAGAATTTGTAAAAAAATTATTATATGGTTTTCCCAGTTGCAAGTTAACCAATGTTGGAGTTGTTTTAATTCCAATGTTTCTCATTGTAAAAGTCAGTGAGTCTCCTTTCCAACTGTCACTGCTGGGATCGTATCCGGCATTCGCATGATTTCCCCAGTCATAAGCCATACTCCATTTTGTAGTATCATCGGGTGTGATATTTTTTGCAGTGGAAGCTTGGAAGACCGGATCTGTTTCTGTATAGCTATCCAGTTTATTGTTCCAGGAAGCTGTGTCGCTTTGTGAGATACCATATGCAACGGAGGCCCCGAAGACCGGATCTGTTTCTGTATAACTGTCCAGTTTATTGTTCCAGGAAGCTGTGTCGCCTTGTGAGATACCATATGCAACGGAGGCCCCGAAGACCGGATCTGTTTCTGTATAACTGTCCAGTTTATTGTTCCAGGAAGCCGTATCGGATTGTGAGATACCATATGCAACAGAGGCCCCGAAGACCGGATCTGTTTCTGTATAGCTGTCCAGCTTATTGTTCCATTTTGCGGTATCTGCACCTGTGATACCATGGGCAGGTGATGCAGTAAAAATGGGGTCGGTCTCTGTTGTGATATATCCTGAAAGATCCGGAGTATTGATCAGATCATTATAATTTCCACTGAATGTGTTCCCTGCCTTTTTAGCATAAAGTGCATAGGGTACACTTACTAATTGGATGATTCCTGTAATGGTGTAATTCGTTCCTCCCGTCGGGTCGGTTTCTGTCTTTAAAAAATAAGGTCCGGCAGCCCAGTCGATCGTCGAGAAATCTCCTGAAACAACGGTTCCCGTACCGATTTCTAAGGAGATCAGTCCGTTGCTGTTAGTTGAAAGGGTTTGCGTCTCAATGTAAACCACTATGCCGTCGGTAGATCCTTGCAATATGCTGATGCGCATCCCAACCTGTTGATCCTTTAACAACTCATGGCTGCTGTTGCGTAAAATTGCCTGGTAACTCAGTTTATCCGGGGATTGTCCATACATCTGTCCGGAGAAAAATAAATTGACACCCAAAATCAGGATGCTCACTGAAATAAATATGTTTTTCATGGTAAATATAAAATGTCAGGTAATATAATATTAGTAAACAACCTGCTTTACGATTTCCCTCCTGAAATGTTGCATCATTTTATTCGTTTTTTCGGCGATTTTGATAAACTCTCCAAAATCTATGATAAGAGGATGTCCTAAGGAATAATTTACTCATCGGAAGCAATGTAGTATTGAAAAATCAATATTCTTACCAAGAAAAAGCCGGAGCAACATGTAATGGGTAAATGTATTTTTTTGACTGCTTTGCTTTTAGGTGTTTATTTCTGCCGTCCTGCTCAACAATCCATGCCATGTTCTCCCACCATCTTTTTCTTCCTGGTGGATGAATCGGGGTGGGAGGAACCGCCAGGTGCCGGTGTGGTAATTACCCCAGGGTGACAAATTCTACCTTTTGGACTTTTGTTACAGTGTAGAGTCCCATCACACCGTTCAGTGCAATACGTGAAGAGAACAGGAAACGGGCCGATACATATGAGAAAGCGAGATGTGAGTTACATGATCTGGCACCGGAAAAACCTGCCCTCACTGTGCAGCTTTGTAAAGACCTGCATGATGTGGTGAAGATAATGGAAACACAGATGCGACATACCGGGAGACAGGAAAGCCGTTACCTTTGCTATCGTCTCCGTCGGTCCTGTTATGGAGAAAGGATGAAGCCACTAAAATATCTTCATAAAATTCGAGAATTAGAATCCCATATTGTATTTACCACAGATCAAGCAAATGGGCACGAAACTATTCGTGCAAATTCGTGACATTCGTTGCTAAAGAAAAAGCCCTCTCTTTTTCAAGGGTCATAGTGTTATGGAAGGTGCCGGTAAAAATATAGTCTTCATTATATTGTATAACCTTGTTTTATCAAAAAAACATTCATAGTTTTACTAAATATCAATGACTAAAAAATAATATTATGTTCAGGATCAAAAAACTTGTATTACTGTTTTTTGTTGCAGGGTCTGTGTCTCTCCTTTATGGTCAGGAAACCGGAACGGAGGTGATAACCCAAGCCCTGGCTGTAAAAACCGGTTCTTTTTACCGCAGCACCTTTTTTGCTGTCGATCCGGTGGAGGCCGGGCTGATCAATGGCAAATGGAAACCCCCAAAGAAGGGAGAAACTGTTTCTTTGCCGGACGGAAGGGAAATCCGATGGACGGAGATCAGTGCCGGTGAAAAAGGATGGTTCAGGGACAGTTTATTGCGGGGCGGATATGTTTATATTCCCATTCATTCCAAAACAGACCAAACCGTTCTTCTGGAAGGCATGTCCCATCAGATGGTGTTTGTGAATGGCAACCCGCGGGTGGGGAACCGGTATCAGTATAAGGAGACCTTTGCTTCGTGGGAACCCCGCTGGGATTTCTCCCTTTTGCCGGTACGCCTGCATAAAGGCCGCAATGATCTGCTGTTTCGATGCAACCGGGGCAGGTTGAAGGTAAAGATCCATCCGGTGAATAAGCCGGTATTTCTGAATGTGAAGGATCCCACACTGCCCGATTTTATTGTGGGTAGACCCGTCAATGATCCTGGCGCGGTGGTGGTGGTGAATGCCAGCGGTACTGTGCAAAACAAACTGCATCTTACCGCTTCTTGGGACCGGGGACAGGCAGAGACCGTGCAAGTCCCGGAGATACGTCCCCTGACAATACGGAAAGTGGGGTTTACGCTCCGGGGTGATGTGCCGGTAAAAACGGGCAAACAAAAAGTGCATCTGGTACTTTTCACTTCCGTAAAAAAGGTAAATAAGATCCTGGATGAAAAAGATATTACCCTGCGTGTGGTGGATCCGGCCAACCCCCAAAAACACACTTTTATCAGCGCTATCGATGGGAGCGTGCAATATTATGCCGTCACACCGGCCGTACCTGATCCATTGAACCGGAAGAAAGCCCTGGTGCTCAGTGTCCATGGCGCCTCCGTCGAGGCGATCAACCAGGCCTCCTCCTATGAGCCGAAGACGTGGGCCAACATTGTCTGTCCCACCAACCGCCGGCCTTACGGCTATGACTGGGAAGACTGGGGGCGGCTGGATGCGCTGGAAGTGCTGGCTATTGCCAAGCAGTCCCTGCCAGTGGATGAAAACCGCGTGTATCTGACAGGCCATTCCATGGGCGGTCACGGAACCTGGATCCTGGGCGCCCAGTATTCGGACCGGTTCGGAGCTATCGGGCCCAGTGCCGGATGGATCAGTTGGTGGTCCTACAGCGTGCGGGGAAAGGAAAAAGAGGTGGATCCTGTGACAAAAATGATCCGGAGAGCTACCCTTCCCAGCCATACTTTTGCTCTGGACCGCAACTACCTTCAGGAAGGGATATACATAATACATGGGGCCGCGGATGATAATGTGCCTCCGTCAGAGTCTCACCGGATGGTGGATACCCTGAAGAAATTTCATCATGATTTTGTGTTTCATGAGCAACCTGGTGCCGGACACTGGTGGGACGTGTCCGATGAGCCGGGTGCCGACTGTGTGGACTGGCCGCCGTTGTTTGATTTCTTTGCCCGCCATGCACGGCCCGGAAAGGAAAGGATACGGATCGTGGATTTTACCACAGCCAACCCGGGCGTGTCAGCCCGATGTAACTGGCTGGAGATACAGCAACAGATACACCCACTGGAAATAAGTCATGTTCATATACAATTTGATCCCGGGAGAAACAGATTCACCGGCAACACAAAGAATGTGGCACAACTGGCGCTGGATATGGATCAGGTTCGGCACACCTCCTCCCTGACGGTTGCGCTGGACGGGGATACGCTTCTTATAGATCCTTCGAAGTTACAAAGAAGATTATTCCTGGTCTGTAACGGAGAACACTGGACAAAAGGAAGAGCCTTGCCGGCCATGGAAAAGAATCCCCTGCGGTATGGCACGTTCAAAGATGCTTTCCGTCATCGCATGGTCTTTGTCATCGGCACACACGGCACAAAAGCCGAAAATGCCTGGGGGGCCGCCAAAGCCCGGTATGATGCTGAGACCTTCTGGTACCAGGGCAACGGCTCTGTGGATATTATTCCCGATAATCAGTTTTCCCCGGAAAAATATCCGGACCGAAGTGTGATTCTGTATGGTAATGCCATGACCAATAGCGCCTGGGACAAAGTACTGAAGGATTGTCCGGTCCGGGTGGATGAAGGCAGTATCGATTTTGGCGGGAAAGTTTTTAGAGGATCTGACCTGGCCGTATTGTTCACCTGGCCGCGCAAAGACAGTAAGGTGGCTTCCGTGGCTGTTGTCGGGGGAACAGGCGTTACAGGGATACACCTTACGGATAACCGCCCTTATATGTATGCAGGCTTTGCCCTGCCGGATCTGGTGATCTTTTCGTCTGACATCATCCGGGAAGGGAATAAAGGAATTAAAGTAGCAGGATTCTTTGGGAATGACTGGTCTGTGAAAGATGGGGAATTTGTTAATAATGAGTAAATCCAGAATGTGTCCCCCTTGAGGGGGATGCCGGAGGCAGGGGGTGGAAAACAGAAAACATGCAAACAGCAGGACCCGATAATAATTGGCATTATAATCCAAAGCTAAGACCTCTGGCAAAAGCTTTGCGAAGGAATATGACCAAAGCAGAAGCATGTTTATGGAAATATGTTCTCAGAGGTAAAAATACTTTGGGATATTCTTTTACAAGACAAAGGCCTGTGTTGTCTTATATTGCTGATTTTATGTGCAAAGAATTATGTTTGGTGATTGAAGTTGATGGCATAACTCATTTGGATGAAGAAGTACAACAGAAAGATAAAATAAAACAGCAAGATCTGGAAAAAGCTGGTTTTCGGGTTTTACACTTTCGGGACGAATTGGTCTTGAACCGGATTGATCTGGTAGCTGAAGAAATAGAAGAGTGCATACAGGAAATAGTTAACGGAAGAGTCCACCCCCTTTGATTCCCCCGCCAGCGGGGGACACATTACAGCATAGTAACTGGCACATGGGCTTTTTAGGGAATGGCTGGTCAATGAAAAGAAAGAACCTTTTATTATACTAAAACATACATTTTAACATGTCCCCCTTGAGGGGGATGCCGAAGGCAGGGGGTGGAAAGGAGTAAAAGATTGGATGATTGGATGATTGGATGATTGAATGAAATGATAAAGAGATAAGAGACAAGAATCAAGTAAATTCCAATAAAACAAGTTCCTGCCGTTGGCAGGGATTTACCGATTGCATGACCTGACAGTATGTGACGCAGGAGCATCCTGTCAGCATCGGTTGCTGAGTTAATGATAAAATGATAAAATGATAGAATGGGGGAAAGCCTGCTAATAAAAATCTTGGGATAAATGATGAGATTGTGTCGGCCGCCGTTGCCGGCCTCGCAAAATCCGGTTCTTATAAAAGTTTATGGTTAAAGTTCCTCACTTTCAACTGAAAACGGTATATATCATCCGCTGGAAGTAATGTCCAACGGGCGGGGGAGGTCAAACCCAAATCCATCTGCGCCCTCTCCTCTTCCCCCGGCAACCAGACCCAAACTTAACTTTTGAGTATTAGACCTTTCGACATTTTGACTCTTTGACTTTTAAACCGTTCCACTCATTTAATCCTGCTTCCGCCAAGGCTATAGCGGATGAAACATAGTCTCCTCTGCATAAGATCCGGGATAAAGACATAACACATGTTGTAAAACATATCCCTTGGACGGTAAGAATTTCACGGGGAACGACACTTATTATGTGTAGAGGTACAGATAAACGGAACCCCTGCCCACGAAACAGGAAAAATATGCAAAAACGTCAACTTATAACGTTCTCAATAATTCTTTTGCTTTATTCCTGGGCATCCCGTTCCCAGCCCCCCAACGAAAACTACGTGAGGGAGGATGTGCCGCGAGTGCCCATAACCGATCCGGAAGAGATCGCTGCGGCGCCCCCCGGCAGGATGCTTCGTAACGCCACCCTGTATGACGGGCACGGAAGAGAAGTGCAGACCGTGCAGATCGGTGCCGGTCCCGGGAAAAAAGACCTGGTCACCGCC
>JANTHB010000099.1 GCA_024762655.1 Bacteroidales bacterium | reverse complement strand
AAACCGGCTTTCAGGGATGGGTGGAAGATGGGACTCGAACCCACGACCCCTGGAACCACAATCCAGTGCTCTAACCAACTGAGCTACATCCACCATAAAAAAATAAAAGACCCTTTTTCCCCTGCGGGATTGCAAAGATAAGGATAATTTTATTTTTCAAATGAAAGTTTTGTGGAATATTTTTTGCGGGTAGAATAAAATATTTTTACCATTCCGATGTTTTGTGTTGCATAAACATGCATTTTTGTAAAAAATTACAGGATTGAAATTTCCGAAGTTATTAAATAACATCTCCGGGCTTCAGCTGTACCAGCTGATGCGCTTCAGTACCTTTTTGTTTATCAGTATTATTTTTACCAAAATTGGCCTTTCCCGGCATGATATCGGTTTGTTTGAAGCCTTTATGTTTATTGCCAGCATGGTCAGTTTCTTCTGGGTCAACGGCCTGGTGCAGTCTTTTTTACCCCTTTATCACAGCAATCATACGTATAATGTTTCCGGTGAACACGATGAAGAAAAATCCCCCGAGATATTCAATGCGTTCCTTTTGCTGACCTTTTTCAGTATTGTGGCGTTTATTTTCGGTCTTATCATCAAACATAATTTTTCCATTTTCCACATCAGGGGAGATGTTCCTTTTATCAATCTCATGCTGGTATATTTATTGATCAGCAACCCGCCCATCCTGATTGAATATATTTATCTGCTGAAGAACAGGCCTGAGATGATCCTTCGTTACGGGCTCATCACCTATGTCATCCAGCTTGTGATTGTGGCCGGGCCTGTGGTGCTGGGGTATCCGATCATCTGGGCTATCTATGGACTGCTGACAGTGTCTGTTCTGAGGTTTATCTGGCTGATCTTTATGCTGTTCAAATATACGAAGATCAAGATATCACTCCCTTTTATCAGGGAGCATATCCGGCTGGGCGCACCATTGATTCTGAGTTCGTTGTTGAGCGGGTCTGCACAGTATATCGACGGGGTGATCGTGACCAGTAAGTTTGATGCCGCCACTTTTGCCATCTTCCGTTATGGAGCCAAGGAGCTTCCGCTGACCCTCCTCCTGGCCAACGGGCTGAGCAATGCCATGCTGCCCGAATTCGGGAAGAAATTTAAATTCGGGGAAAACCTGGCCGTCCTGCGGCACAAGTCCATGCGCCTGATGAATGTTCTCTTCCCCGTCTCTATGGTCATCATGCTTTTCAGCAGGTGGTTGTATCCCCGCCTTTTCAATCCGTATTTTATACGCAGTGCCGATATATTCATGATCTACCTTTTACTGATCATCCCCAGACTGGTCTTTCCCCAGACCATCCTTATCGGACTAAAAAAGACCAGGATCGTCATGATAGCCTCTTTTATCGAAATCCTTTTTAACGTAATACTCAGCCTGTATCTTGTGCAATATTACAATGTGGTGGGGATTGCCCTGGCAACCGTTGTGGTTTTTATCCTTGAGAAAGCAATCCTGATGACTTACCTTTATTTTAAAATGGGGATCTCACCCAAAGTATATATTCCCGTAAAATCCTATCTGTTCTACTCGGTACTGATCGTTGTCTTATTTGTACTGATAGATCACCGGATTATTAATCTTGTGTAATCCAGACAGCATGCTTGCGGACTGTTATTTCATGCAAAAACGGATTAAACCATTATCTTTGCAGATCAAAAAGTAAAACCAGAAATTATGGAAAGAAGAGGAACAGGAAACCCCGTGTTGAGTGAAAAGTATTTCACACGGGCAGCAGGGTATGCCGGTAGTGATGTGATGACCCTCGGAGGTACCGTCAACAAGACCATTTTATTGTTTTTATTGCTTTTGCTGTCTGCGGCCTATGTCTGGAGGCAGGTCATGGCGGGCATGCCGGGAGCGTATGGTTATATGACCGCCGGATTTATCATTGGTTTTATCCTGGCCCTTGTTACCACCTTCAAAGTGGAGTGGTCTCCTTACACAGCTCCTTTGTATGCTGTGATGGAAGGCCTGGCGCTGGGAGGTCTGTCTGCTATTTTTGAAGCGCAATATCCCGGTATCGTTTTGCAGGCTGTAGCGCTTACTTTCGGGACTTTCTTTACGATGTTGTTTTTATACCGTTCGCGCATTATCAGACCGACACAGCGGTTTGTGATGGGGGTCGCAGCAGCCACCGGCGGCATCATGCTGGTTTATCTCGGAGGATGGATTGCCAGCATGTTCGGGGCAAGTGTCTCATTTCTCTATGGCACCAGCACCTTATCCATAGGAATCAGTTTATTTGTGGTGGTGATCGCAGCCCTGAACCTGATCCTGGATTTTGCTTTTGTTGAGCAGATGTCAGGGACGGGAGCTCCGAAATTCATGGAATGGTACGCCGGATTCGGGCTGATGGTAACCCTCGTATGGCTTTATATCGAAATACTCAGGCTGCTGGTAAAACTGGCCGCTAACCGTGAATGAATTTTTTTTCAGAACGGATGAGTGTTCCGGCGCAGGCAGGGATCGTAGCATACCTATTAACCCGGAGTAAATAATTATGAAAGAAACGGAAAAACATTTTAAGTCTTTCAGGCAGCATATTATCGGGAACGATTATGAGTATGAAACGCCTTATGGCCGGCAAAAACTGCGTTACTTTGACTGGATTGCCGGCGGCCGGCTGTACCGGCCCATAGAGGAAAAGATCGCCGGGACGTTTGGCCCCTACGTTGCCAATACGCATACCGAGACGAGCGAGACAGGGACGCTGATGACCCATGCTTATCATTATGCGCATCAAATTATCAAAGAGCATGTTCATGCCGGACCCGGAGATATGATCCTGACGCCGGGATTTGGGATGACCGCCGGCGTGGTTAAGCTGCAACGTATCCTGGGGCTGAAAGGCTGCGGAGTCATAGCACGGAGAGAGTGCATCTGGAAAGGGGAAAGACCTGTGGTTTTTGTCACCCACATGGAACACCATTCCAACCATACTTCGTGGCTTGAGACCAATGCTGAGGTAGTGGTGCTACAGCCTGATAAAAACAATCTGGTGGATCCGGAAGAGTTGATCAGGCAACTTAAGAAATTCCGGAACCGTGATCTGAAAATAGGAGCTTTCTCAGCCTGTTCCAATATCACAGGGGTACAGCCTCCCTATTACGAGCTGGCACGCATCATGCATGAACACGGAGGGTATGCTTTTGTGGATTTTGCCGCCTCGGCACCCTATGTGGATATGGATATGCATCCGGCAGATCCGCTGGAAAAACTGGATGCCATATATTTTTCTCCCCATAAATTCCTGGGAGGCCCCGGGGCTTCCGGCGTGCTGATCTTCGATTCGGCCATGTACCACAATATTGCTCCGGATGTGCCGGGCGGAGGTACGGTCGACTGGACCAACCCCTGGGGGGAATACAAATATATGGATGATATTGAAATGCGTGAGGACGGAGGTACTCCCGGTTTTATTGAAGCTTTCCGGTCGGCCCTGGCCATACGCCTGAAAGAACAGATGGGTACGGACTGGATCGGAAAAAGAGAAAAAGAAATCGTTCCTATGGCCATGCACGGGTTGAAAGAGATCCCGGGGATCCATGTGCTGGCCGGAGAGGAGGAGGAGCGGGTAGGTGCGGTCTCCTTTTATCATGATAAGGTCCATTATAATTTGCTCGTCAGACTGCTTAGCGACCGCTTTGGCATCCAGGTGCGGGGGGGATGTGCCTGTGCCGGCACGTATGGGCATATCCTGCTGGGGATAACCAAAGAGGAGTCACACCGGATCACACGAAAAATTGACTCCGGAGACCTTTCCGAAAAACCGGGTTTTGTCCGGCTGAGTCTTCATCCCACCATGAGCGACGAAGAAGTTTTATTCTTTGTGGAGGCGGTCAGAGAGATTGTATCCCATGCCAAAGAATGGGAAAAAGACTATACCTACGATAAACATACCAACGAGTTTACGCATAAAAAGGACAGGGGAGAAAAAAAGCAATTTATCAGGCAATGGTTTGAGTGGTAGCAAAGAACTGGAATTTTTCATGGGAAATGCATTTGTATTTAAAAAAAGTATATGTATCTTTGCAACCCTGAAAAAATGAACTAAGACACAAGAAAATGAAAGAGGGAATACATCCAAAGAATTACAGGCTGGTAGTCTTCAAGGATATGTCTAACGGCTATACTTTTGTAACCCGTTCCACAGCACCTTCCAAAGAAACCATTAAAATGGATGACGGCAAGGAATATCCGTTGATCAAACTGGAGATATCCAGTACCTCTCATCCTTTTTACACCGGGAAGATGAAACTGGTGGACACGGCGGGTCGCGTAGATAAGTATATGAACAGATATAAGAATCATATTCATAAAAAGAAATAAATCATACAAGCGTTGTATGGAAAAGAAGCCGCCTGTTTACAGACGGCTTCTTTTTGCTGGGATACCCGGTAATGGCAGGTAGATAATTTCATTATCTTTGTATGCTCATAGCAGGGATTGATAACCAAGCGGGAGGATATACATTGAAACAAAACAAAAATAAAGGGATCGGTGATCTGTTTATATCCCCTTCATTGGAAGAGGAAGAGGGAGGGATCATTCAATTGATTTCGGATGAAGAAGAAATCGAAGATCCGAATCTTAAAATACCTGATCCGTTGCCGGTATTGCCTTTGCGCAATACGGTCCTTTTCCCCGGAGTGGTGCTGCCGATCAGCGTGGGACGGGATAAAAGCCTGCAACTGGTGCGGGATTATTATAAGAAAGACCGCATCATAGGAACCCTTTCCCAGAAAGATCCTTCTATTGATGATCCTTCTTTTGAAGATATGAACACCATCGGGACGGTAGCTTTGATCCTGAAGATCCTGGAGATGCCCGACGGCGGAACCACCGTGATCATCCAGGGGAAATCCCGTTTTGCGGTTGAGTCGCTGGTCTCCTCCGACCCTTATTTCCTGGTCAGGGCCCGGAAGCTTAGCGATACGTATCCCGAAGAAAACGATCCGGAATTTGAGGCCATCGTCCAGTCTCTGAAGGAGCTTTCTTTGAAGATTATCAATCTTTCCTCCAATATTCCGCAGGAAGCCTCTTTTGCAGTGAAGAATATTGAAAGTCCGAAGTTCCTGATTAATTTTATCAGTGCCAATGCCAACGTTAAAAACCCTGATAAACAAAGGCTTCTGGATATCAGTGATTTGAAACAACGGGCGATTTTGTTGCTTGAGTTCCTTACCGGCGAAGTGCAGATGCTGGAACTGAAGAATGACATCCAGACCAAGGTGAAGCTGGATCTGGACCAGCAGCAACGGGAATATCTTCTTCATCAGCAGATGAAGACCATCCAGGATGAACTGGGCGGAAGCCCTATGGAACAAGAGCTGGAAGAACTCCGTCAACGGGCCGCCAAAAAGAAATGGAGCAAAGAGGTCCAGAAGGTTTTCAACAAAGAACTGGATAAGCTTCAGCGGATGAACCCTGCCGTGGGGGAATATTCCGTGCAGATGAACTATCTGCAGACGCTGCTGGACCTGCCGTGGGGAGAATATACAAAAGACAACTTTGACCTGAAAAGGGCCGAGAAGATCCTGAACAAGGATCATTACGGGCTGGAAAAGGTCAAGGAACGGATCCTGGAGCACCTGGCTGTCCTCAAACTGAAAGGGGATATGAAGTCTCCTATCCTGTGCCTCTACGGTCCTCCCGGCGTTGGGAAGACCTCCCTCGGGAAATCCATTGCCCGTGCCTTGGGCCGTAAGTTTGCGCGTATGTCATTGGGCGGCCTGCACGACGAGGCGGAGATACGGGGACATCGGAAAACCTATATCGGAGCGATGCCCGGCCGCATCATCCAGAATATCAAAAAAGCCAAATCATCCAACCCGGTGTTTATCCTTGATGAGATCGATAAGATAGGATCCGACTTCAAAGGGGATCCCTCCTTTGCCTTACTGGAAGTGCTGGATCCGGAGCAGAACAATTCGTTTTACGACAATTACCTGGAGCTGGAATATGACCTGTCTAGGGTGCTTTTTATAGCAACGGCCAACTCGACCAGTACCATCAGCCCGGCCTTGCGGGACCGCATGGAGATGATAGAGATCAGCGGGTATATCGTGGAAGAAAAGGTGGAGATTGCACGACGCCATCTGGTCCCTAAACAACTGCTGGCTCACGGGCTGAAACGCAAAGACCTGTTCTTTCCCAAAAAAGTGCTGGAAGAGGTCATTGTCAACTATACACGTGAATCCGGGGTGCGTAACCTGGAGAAGAATATAGCCAAGGTTATCCGCCGGGTAGCCAGAAAAATGGCTTTTGAGGAAGCGGTATCCAGAAGCCTGACCCACGAAGATGTATTGGAGTACCTGGGTCCGCCGCAGTTTTTCAGGGATGTATATCAGGGCAACGATATCCCCGGAGTGGTCACCGGCCTGGCCTGGACCCCGGTGGGGGGCGAGATCCTGTTTATTGAAACCAGTCTGAGCAAAGGAAAAGGCAAACTGACCCTCACGGGAAACCTGGGCGATGTGATGAAAGAATCGGCCGTCATAGCTCTGGAATATCTTAAAGCCCACAGTCATCTGCTGGATATCACAGAAAACATCAGCGAAAAATGGGACGTGCATGTCCACGTACCGGAGGGAGCCATTCCCAAAGACGGCCCTTCGGCCGGCATTGCCATGGTTACCTCTCTGGCGTCGGCCATGACCCGCAGGAAAGTGCGTAAAGGCATCGCTATGACCGGGGAGATCACCCTGCGGGGAAAAGTGTTGCCCGTGGGAGGCATCAAGGAAAAGATCCTGGCAGCGAAACGGGCTACCATCAGGGAGATCATCCTGTCTAAAGAAAATAAAAAAGATGTGGACCAGATTAAAGAACTCTATCTGAAAGGATTGAAGTTCCGCTATGTTGATACCATACGTGAGGTATTAGAATATGCCTTGCTGCAGGAGACCGCCTCTGACTATTAATCGCAGTCTTGTCTGCTCTCTCTCCCATGTTTCCTGTCCGGGCACTCAATCTGCCGGTTATCCGGCAATACCGTTCCTGATAAATTTTTGTTCCTGAGAAGGAATTTTCCTACCTTCATCCTGTTATTTAAGCCCTGAAGTCATGGAAAAGATAGCTGTTTTTCCCGGATCCTTCGATCCTTTTACCATCGGTCATGAATCCATTGTCCGCCGTGGACTCGGCTTGTTCGATAAGATCATTGTCGCTATCGGAACCAATACAGGGAAAGCGGACTATTTCCCCCTGGAAACCCGTCTGAGATGGATAAAAAACGTGTTTAATGATGAACCGCGCATCGAGGTGGACTCCTATGGCAGCCTGACCGTGGATTATTGCAAGAAGAAAAATGCCCGGTATCTGTTAAGGGGTTTGAGAACAGCTGCCGATTTTGAATATGAACGGGCCATTGCCCAGGTGAACCATGCTATGGAGAAAGACATCGAAGTGGTTTTTCTGCTTACCCTGCCCGAGCACACCTTTATCACCTCCACCATCGTACGGGAGATCATAAAGTACGGAGGGGATGCCCGGAAATTCCTGCCGGAAGCCATAGATCTGGGGGAGGTGAATCCTTGAAAAATCCGGAGGTTATGCGTATCCTGAAAACAGGCGTGTTCTTCTTGCTTGTTGCGGCGGTTTTCCCCCGGTCCGGCATGGCCGGGAAGGTGGTGATAACCAGTGACAGCGCTGCTTCCTATGCAGGAATGACCCTGCATTTCCTTACCTGGCATGATTTGATTACCTACCGTGAAGACACCCTGCTGACGGTAAAAGTAAAAGAGGACGGGACGTTCGAGGGATCCTTTACACTGGATGAAACGGTGAAGGTTTTTGTCCGTCCGGGCATTTATGAAGCCTGGTTTTATGCGGAGCCCGGGAAGACATACAACGTCATGCTCCCCCCCCGCAAGGATAAGACCATGAAGGATATTCTGAATCCTTATTTCCGGCCGGTAACCCTGCAGTTGGGGATCCTCCATGACGGGGAGAAAGACCTGAACCGGCAGATAGCAAAGCTTGAAGAAATATATTCCCCTTATTTTTACCGGCATGCGCGTCAGGTTCTTGTGGATAAGAAAGACACCACCCTGAAACGTTTTATTCAATCGGTAAGAGACACTTTTACCGGGGTTAAGAATCCTTTCTTTACAGACTTTCTGAATGCCCGTATGGCTATGCTGACCGTGATGAATCTGCCGGAAAGAGCTTCTGTGCTGGAGGAGTACAGGGATTTCGGAAGAAAAGTATTGTTTCATAATCCGGCCTACATGGAGCTGTTTAATCAGATTTTTAACCGTTATTTCAATTATCTGCTCCACCACAAACACAAAAGCCGCCTGATCCCGGCCCTGGAAACAACCGGGTATGACAGCCTGGTTGGAATTATTAAATCGGACCTGGCGCTGGATGAGGAGGACTTTGTAAATATGGTGGCCCTGAAGGGGATTTATGATGCCTGGTATCACAACACTTTCTCCCATGACAAACTCATGGCCTTACTGGAACGGTTTATTGCGTTGGACGGGAATCCGGAGATCAGGCAGGTGGCTTTGGATATAAAGAGAAAATTTACCTGGTTGCAGGCAGGTACCCGGGCACCGGATTTTGTTCTGCCGGACCTGGACGGCCAAAAGATCCCTCTGTCGGGGATGCGGGGGAAATATGTTTACCTGAATTTTTCGAGCAGGTTAAGCTACAGTTCATTGAGGGAGTTTCCCTTGCTGGTGAGGCTGCAGGAGCGATATGGGAACCAACTGCATATCGTGACGGTAGCGCTGGAAGATCATCCTGAAATACTGAAATCATTTGTGCAGGAGAAAGGATATGGATGGACTTTTTTGATCTGCGGAGAAACCTGCAACCTGCCGGCAAAGTACGATGTGAGAGCGTATCCTACCTATTATCTGATCGATCCGGAGGGAAAACTGGCATTGTCTCCTGCCCCCGCTCCTACCGAGGATTTTGAGAGCAAATTCAGGAGCCTGTTAAAGAAGGTCAGAAAGGAAGGAGTTTCGATTTTCTGAATACATCAATAATGGAAAGATATGTATTTCCCAGGATGATGGTCGTATCGTCGGGCATCAGCCACAACACTTCGCTGATACCTTCTTCAGTCTGGGGTTTTATCTCCTTTTCGTCCCCCCTGTACGCGACATCGTACCAATATACTTTTTTGAGGATGGGTTCCCCGTTGAGCATATAAGTGTGGTAGGTGGTGGTGATCAGGTCATTACGTTGAAGGTCCTGCAGACCGCATTCCTCGCTTATTTCCCGGACAGCCGTTTGTTCCGGGGTTTCCCCGTCATCTATTTTCCCTTTGGGTAAATCCCATTTTCCCCGGCGGTTCATGACCAGGACTTTCCCGCTTTTACTTCTCACGACACCGCCGGCAGCCTCCACCACCTTGAACAAGGATGAAAACTGGGAAAAAAGATAGTCGACATCTTTATGGAAGATAAAAAGTTTTTTGATTTTGTTGAGATACCCAAAGAGCAGTACCAGATGCTTAAGCTCCTGCAGGTCATAGAATTTGTAAAACAGGCCATAGTTGAACCTGAAGGCCTTGGCAAAATCGTCGGTCAGATAAACTATTCTATTCTCAAAAAAAACTTTATACATTTGCGCCATGACTTTAGAAAAACAACTGGCCGGATATCTATTGCAAATTAAAGCAATAAAATTAGATCCTGCAACCCCTTTTACCTGGGCTTCGGGATGGAAGTCTCCGATTTACTGTGATAACAGGAAAACATTGTCTTATCCTGAGATTCGTTCATTCATACGGGATGCGTTTGTTTCGGGGATCCGGGAACATTATCCGGAGGTGGCATGTATTGCCGGAGTTGCCACGGGAGCTATAGGAATAGGTGCCCTGGTGGCCGACCGTATGGACCTTCCTTTTGTATATGTACGTTCCAGGCCCAAAGAGCATGGTCTGGAGAATCTGATCGAAGGAGAAGTGGTAAAAGACAGAAAGACGGTGGTGGTGGAAGACCTGATCTCTACCGGGAGAAGCAGCCTGAACGCTGTAACATCGCTGAGGGACGCGGGGATGCCTGTATTGGGAATGGGGGCTATCTTTACCTATAATTTTCCCCTGGCAGAAGAAAAATTCCGTGAAGCAGCATGCCCGCTGTTTACCCTGACCGACTATCATCATCTGATCGGTGTGGCTGCAGATTCGGGATATGTGAAAGAAGACCAGCTGGAGACCTTAAAACAATGGAGAACCGATCCGGGAAACTGGAAAAAATAACAGCCCATGCAACAATATGAGAGCAGACCGGCACAGCTTGTCTATCCTGTAAATACGGTGTACGATTTTCTGTCCGACTTCACCCATTTTGAAAATCTCCTTCCGGAAGAGGAAGTGGATAACTGGGTGGCGCAAGGAGATAGCTGCCATTTTGAATTGACAGGCATCGGCAGGGTAGGCCTTACGATGGAAGAAAAAAAACCTCATGAGTTTCTGAAGATCGCCGGAGACAGCAGTGCCGGTATAAAATTCTATTTGTTGGTCCATATCGGGGAAAACAATCAGGGCGGGAGTGTGCTCAAATTGATATTGCAGGCTGACCTGAACGTTTTTATACGTGCGGTGGCTGAAAAACCCCTGAAACAGTTTCTGGAGATGCTGGTGGGTCATATCGAGACCTTTGACTTTGAAAAGGGGCTCCCCAAATCCTTTAAATAAATATTTAAATACATATTTATATATTTATTTAAATATGTATCTTCGGTTCAAGAATTTAGTGCAACACCGTCCTTCAGAAGTCGTTATTCTTTGTTCGATATTCTTCAATCCTTTAGAATTATAAATTTTCTTCAACCCCATCCGGGGTTGTTTTGTGTGTAAGGGTCTCCTTATACCCCGGGTGGGACCGGGGCTATTCTCTGGGACCACTCCGTGGTCAGTACGATTAACTAATAACCACTACAAACTTGTACCTTGAGGGGTTCCTGTAATTCCAAAGACCCCGGAGGGGTCGGACGAAAGTAGCCACAGTTCCACCTGTGGTAAAAAGTATCCCATAAAACCCCAACCCCAGCGGGGTTGAAGAATTATCCCGAAATTACGCAACAGAGATTTCGAAAAAACCTTTTAAAACACACCCGCCCGCAGGCGGGGGTCCGGGAAAAACGGTTGACCCCCTTCGGGGATCGGAGTCTGTTGCGTTGTGTACCACCCCGGTAACGGGGTGGTTATTCATGTTTAGCCACTGCGGCAGGTGCAAAATGAGGAGCCTATGGACCGGTCGAATGGTTTCGTTCAGCCAGGACGTACTGTTTCGGGAACCTTTCGTTTTAAGAAATATCTTGATTTAAAAAAACTAAAGTTTCGCACTGGATTAAAAAATTTATATGTCTGGAATATATTATGTTAGTACAATATAAACCTTTGCGGTTCTTCGCGACTTCTTTGCGA
>JANTHB010000098.1 GCA_024762655.1 Bacteroidales bacterium | reverse complement strand
TTTTGGCCTTTAATAATAATTGTTACGCAAAGGGCCGCGAAGCAGCGCCAAGAGCCGCAAAGATTGCCAATCTATTCGCTTCATCGCTTTTCCACTTTATCGCTTCATCGTGTTTTTCCTGTCTTTCTCACAATTCCCCACAATTATTCAGTTCCAGGATCTTGATATTTTTGAATGACACCTCATTCCCATGGTCCTGCAAAAGGATAAAACCTTCCTTTGCCTCTCCGAAATGAGGCCATACATGGTATTTGCTGCGTGCCACCAGAGCTTTCCACATCTGTCCGCAACGGTCATACTCCACCACCTTGATGTTGTTGATCCAATGCTCCACATGACATCCGCGCACGACGATACGGGCACGGTACCAGCCGTCTATGGTCTGGCGGGTATACCCCTGCAGTTGCGGTGTGGCAGCCTGTGCGGGGATAAGATCATAGAGCGAAGCCCGCGTACGGTTCCCGTCCGTTCCTTTTTTAGCATCGGGGTGGTTTTCGTTATCCAGGATCTGAAACTCGCACCCTATGGCAGAGCCGCCATTTTTGTTGAGGGTGGGATCCACAAAATATTTAATGCCGCTATTGGCACCTTTGGTCAGTTTGAAGTCCACCTGCAGGACAAAATTACGATAGGTCCTGTCGGTAATGATATCTCCCCCTCCGCCTTCTTCGCCTCCATTAGAAGGCAATACGGTCAATATTCCGTTTTTTATCACCCATCCATGATCCGGGAAATGGTCCAGTTTGGCTCCGCGCCATCCGCTGGTCGTCTTACCGTCCCACAGGAGTTTCCATCCTTCTGCTTTTTCTTGCTCTGTAAGTTGATTATTCAAATAGCTGATAACCGCGACATCCGGATCCGGTTTCCAATGGTGAGACTTCAGGTCACCAGTCATAATCCGGATATTTTTCCAATAGATCTTTTTTCCGGCCAAATCCTTATTATGACCAATGTTATGGACCTGCAGACCGATAAAACCCGAATGAGTCATATCATCCACCAGGTTGGCACATTGCACGCCGTTTACCCAGGTTCTTATGGAGTTCCCTATAGCCTCCACCCTGAAATGATTCCAGTATCCCATCAAAAAGGCGGCTTTTCCTTTGGGGTTACGTTCCAGATTATAAAGCCAGCCTCTCCTGGCTTCATCATAGATCCCTCCGGTCCATCTTCGCGGTGAGGGGTCTATCTCTACCTGGTAACCATGCACCCTGCCGTTCATATAATCTTTCGTGCTCTCGCTCCGGATCTGCACGCCCGAATTAAAGGAAGGTTCCAGCAACACGTCAAACTCCAGGATGAAATTTCCGAAATGCTCTTGGGTACAGAGAAAACTGTTGGGTGACTTCAGCACGGTTTCACCGACAAGCATACTGTCTTTCACATAATACTTTGCTTTTCCGTTAAGCTGTTCCCATCCTTTCAGGTCTTTTCCGTTAAACAAATACCGCCAGCCATCCTGAGCGTCTATGGCCGGAACGATCAACAAGCTCATCACAATGAGCAAAAAACTTTTTTTCATGATTATAGATTTTTTTTCAGAACACACATATACATCACATTATAATTAGAAAGATAAAAGTAATCAAAAATCCACCATGTTATTTACAAAAAAGACTTTTTTATAAACCCAAAAGGATAATATTCGAAAGGATTACACTTTTCTAATATATTTCATTGAAAAACAATTGTTATGGTAAAAAATCCTCTCTTTGCGGGGTAAATACATCCAGGATCACAGCGTCTTCCAGGGCCAGCACCCCGTGGGGTATGTCCGGAGGCACATAGAAACTGTCCCCTGCCGAGAGGAGTTCTTTTTCCCCGTCTGTCTCAACTTCGAATGAGCCGCTGATAATATAACTTACCTGCTCATGAGGATGAGAATGCACCCTTCCGCGGGCTCCTTTTTTAAAACGCACCTCCACCATCATCATCTTCCCGCCATGTGCCAGGATCTTACGACTCAAACCCTCTGCCGGGAATTCTTCGCCGATCTCTTTGTTTTTTATGAACATAATACTTCTAATTGTGATTTTACCTCTTTATTGGCTTTAGATTTCCGTCAAAAGTATAGGTCATCCCTTTTTCGGGCGTCAAAGAATATTTCTCAGTACCGTAAAGGATCTCCACCGGTACTTTCTTGCCTGCATGAACGGTCACCTGTACCGGTTTATGATCTTTCCATTTTATATCCACCAGGAAATCGCCCCTTGCTTTGAGACCTCTCACCTCTCCGTGATCCCATGCCTGTGGCAGGGCCGGCAACAAACGTATCGTACCGTTCCATGACTGTAACAGCATCCCGGCAATGCCGGCTGTTCCTCCAAAGTTCCCGTCTATCTGAAAAGGAGGATGGGTATCGAAAAGATTTGACAGAGTAGACTTTTTCAACAGCAATAACAAATGCTTGTGGGCTTCTTCCCCCATCTCCAAACGGTCATAGAAATTAATGATCCAGGCACGGCTCCAGCCGGTATGACCACCCCCGTTTGCCAGACGTCTTTCGATGGTTTTTCTGGCTGCTTCAAACAGCTCCGGTTTATCCGGGTTGATCTGGTGAAGCGGGTAAAGCCCGAGCAGATGTGAGATATGTCGATGACCCGGCCAGGGCTCTTCATAATCTTTTATCCATTCCTGCAAGGTCCCGTTAGCCCCTATCCGGAAAGGAGGCAAGTGTTTCATGGCTGCCTCCAGGCTGTCTCTCAGACCACGGTCCGTATCCAGTATTCCGGAAGCCCTGATACAATGCTCAAACAACCCTTTGATGATCTCTATATCCATGGTGGCCGCGTAAGTCAGGTTGGCGGTCTTTTTTGTACCGGGAAGGAAATAAGCATTTTCCGGCGAAGCAGAAGGAGCTGTCACCAGATACCCTTCCGGCCCTTCAATAAGAAAATCCAGGATAAAACGTGCAGATCCTTTCATCACCGGCCAGGCGATCGTACGGAGGTAGGAGGTATCCAGGGTAAAGGCATAATGTCTCCATAACGGAAAGGTCATCCAGGGACCATCCATGGGTGTCAGTCCCCAGGAACCGTCCATCACACCGGTGCGCCCGAAAGCATCTGTCAGATGATGAAACGTCCAGCCCCGGGCCCCATACATCTCACGTGCCGTGCGCGTTCCGGGGACCGTAAGTTTATCCATAAACCGGCTTAACGGCTCTACACACTCCGGCAGATTGGCTATTTCGGCCGGCCAATAGTTCATCTGCAGATTAATATTCGTATGAAAATCCGCGTTCCAGGGGGCATTGAATTTATCATTCCATATTCCCTGCAAATTGGCCGGCAATACCCCCGGTTTACGGGAACTACCCATTAACAAATATCTTCCGAACTGAAAATACAGCGCCGCCAGTGCCGGATCCGCTTTTCCGTTTTTTACTGCTGCAAGTCTTTTGTCTGTGGGGAGAGAGGAACCCTTCGTGACAGGCAACTGCAATGAAACCCTGTTAAACAAAGCTGCGTGATCCCGAACATGATCCGTATAAAGTTGTCTATAGGATTTTTTTTCCGCCCGTGTCAGGAGGTCCAGGCATTTTTTTTCAGGATCAAGCGACCGGTCAAAGCCCAGGGTCTGCGGATCATAATCGGTACCGGCAGTATAAAGAAACGTCACTTCCCTGGCCTTCTCAATCATCAAGGTAGTATCTTCCGGTGTGACTTTCCCTTTTTTGACGTTTACTTTCAGCACTTCGGCAAAACGCATGTGTTTACCCCCGGGTCCACGCATAGGATCAGGAGGATCAATGATCTGGCCTTTTAGCATGAGCCTGTCCCTGCCGGAAACAAATATGCCGGCATTTTTTGCCCGCGTTAAAATGACATGACCATTTACGGTTCCGGGGCCTTCCGTTCGAATATGTATGACCAGGACATTATCCGGTGCCGAAGCAAAGGCCTCCCGTACATACTTTGTATCGCCCTGTCTGAAGGAGGTTCTCACCACGCCGGTTTCCAGGAACAGCTCTCTCCGGTAATCTTTCACCGGACCGGTACTGTCCATGATAAAAAAAATATCCCCGGCCGTCTGGTAGGAGCGAATTCTGGGCGGTGTACCGATAAAGTATTTATTCACCAGCTCCGTAGCTTCTTCCGCTTTCTCTGCCAACAGCAGTTTCTGCACCTCCTTCAGATGGGTCAGGGCCCGGGGATTATTATTATCCAGGGGTTGACCGGCCCAGAGACTTTCTTCATTGACCTGTACCCTCCCGTGATACGGACCTCCGAAGAACATGGCCCCCAATCGTCCGTTCCCTACAGGCAGGGCCTCCGTCCATTTTGTAGCCGGCTGTTCGTACCAAAGACGCATATCCGGTTGTTGCATGACGATATTCCCGTGTTCACAAGATACAAGGGAAAATAACGAGGCGAAAATGAATAAATAATATTTCATGCCCGGGGTAAGATGCATGCGCATGATTATTTAGAGATATATTCCGGGTCGGGAAGGGTATCTCCATACATGGTCCGGAGGCTGTCAAGCCGTATTTTCAGGCGGTCTATCACTGCTGCATATTGCGGATCCTGATAAAGGTTCTTCATTTCATGCGGGTCATTCTTCAGGTCAAAGAATTCCCATTCGTCAAAATCATAATAAAAATGAATCAGTTTATAGCGGTCGGTCCGTATGCCATAATGGCGCCGGGTAAAATGCTCAGAAGGAAATTCATAATAATGATAATACAGGGCTTTCCGCCAGTTTGCCGGAGAATTCCCGTTTTCCAGCAAAGGTTTCAGAGACACCCCCTGGATATCTTCCGGGATCTTTGCCCCGGCATAATCCAGAAACGTAGGAGCAAAATCAATGTTTTGCACAAGTTCTTTTATCTCCCCTTTTCTTTCAAAGCCGGGATAACGCATGACCAGGGGTGTTCTGAACGATTCTTCGTACATAAACCGCTTATCAAAGTAACCGTGTTCACCCAGATAAAAGCCCTGGTCGGAAGAATATACCACGATCGTATTCTTTGACAAGCCCGTACTGTCCAGATAATCCAGCAGACGACCCACATTCTGATCTACTGAGGCCACACACCGCAGGTAATCGGTCAGATAGCGACGAAGTTTCCATACCGCCAGCATCTCTCCGGAGAGTTTCATTTTTTTAAAGGCTTTGATTTTCGGATCATATTCCCGGTCCCACGCAGCCCGCTGTGCAGGGGTTAATCTTTTGAGCATACCCTCCATAAATTTCCGGTAACGTGTTTTTATCTCTCCTTCCTTATCCACCATTTTCAAATCATAGGCAATGTCCATATCTTTGATCACACTCATTTTCTGTTCTTTGGCTGCCCGTCTTCCGGCGTAATTATCAAAATAATTATCAGGCACAGGGAAATCTTCATCCTCATACAAGTTAAAAGTGGTGGTATCCGGCATCCAGGGCCGGTGCGGGGCTTTTTCATGGACCATTAACAGGAATGGTATGTTTTTATCCCTGCTCTTCAGCCATTTGATGGCATAATCCGTAATCAATGTGGTCACATATCCTTCAATCCTCTTTTTCTGTCCCATCTCAATAAAGTCGGGATTATAATACTGTCCCTGACCGGGTAAAATATTCCAGTAATCAAATCCAGTAGGGTCGCTTTTCAGGTGCCATTTTCCAACGATGGCCGTCTGGTAACCGGCTTGTTGCAGAAGTTTCGGAAAAGTTTGCTGGCTGCCGTCAAAGTCATTGTGTCCGGCCCGGTTGATATACAGTCCGTTTTTGTTGCTGAACTTACCCGTAAGCAGGGTCGCCCGGCTGGGTGCACACAAAGAGTTGGTCACAAAAGCCCGGGTGAAGATCACTCCTTCATCGGCAATACGGTCCAGGTTAGGGGTCTTGTTGAGCTGGCCATTGTAGCAACTCAGGGCCTGGTAACCATGATCATCCGACATGATATAAATAATGTTAGGACGGGAAGATTTTCCTGTTTGTGAGGTTTTGTTATTGCACCCCCCTGATACCAAAAAAATAAGGACAAGAGAGATCACACCCGGAAAAAACCATTTTATTTTCATTTTACTGCTGTCAGGTTCATTTTTTGTAAATTTAATATAAAATCTTAAAACAGGCTAAAGAAAAAAGAAGCTACCTTTCCGGGCAGCCTCTTTTTTCAATGCCATCAGATTTAATTTACATCCCAGAAAATATGGATATTCAGATCATCTTTATCCTTCACGGCTTCATAGTTCTTACCGTTCAGTTGTTTTTCGCTGGCCGGATACAGCCAACGTACCGGGGGCCAGTGCTGGCCGCTTTGTACGTCTTCCAGGAAGTTTAGAACCGGTTTATCCAGCCGGCGATACTCAGCCCAGGTCTGGGGCATCCCTCCCAAACCACTGTTTATCCACTTCTGTACGGCAATCAGGTTGATTTTTTCATCTTCGGTGGTAGCATTATCCCAGGCAACTTCAGGCCTGGCAAGATAAGCGGTCACACTATCCTGATCCAGAGGGATGGGGTCACGGTATTCCCCGGCAGCATTAATCGTATAATAAAACTCGATGGATTGTTGTATCCCCTTCTCGTAAGCCGCCTTGGCCTGACCATCCTGCCCGGCTTTCAGATAGGCCTCCGCCTCGAAGAAACTCACCTCTGCAGCAGAGATAACAAAACCGGGGAAATAGTTGTTTCTGGTAAAAGTAGAGGTGTCATATCGTGATACCAGACCGTCACTGGCTTTCTGACTTTGAACAGACTGGTCTTCCAAAGGATCAACCCCTATATATTCCCCGTTAACATTGGGGTCAAAAGTAATAACCAACCGGGGATCATGATTGTCCACCATATTCTTTACCAGGGCATATGGAGCCAGGTCATACTGCCCCCATGTTTCCATGGCTTGTTTAATCCCGCCGTTCATACTACTGGTCGTAGAATAGAGATCCGGTCCCCAGGCATCCAGCATGATGTTCTCGTCATTGTTTTCAATGACGGGATAGGTATCCGTATGGGTTAAGATATCGGTAATTTCCTGTGTTGACCTGCTTTGCATATCGCTTACATCCGACACGCGCATCAGCATTCTCAATCTCAGGGAATTACAATACTTTTTCCATAAGGTAAGATCCCCATCATTCAGATAATCTTTATCCGCAAACAACCCGGCATAGAAAGAAGGCACCTCTATGGTATTCAGTTCATCTGCCAGATTCTTCAGATCATCGAGTATCGCTGTGTAAATCTCTTTCGCATCGTCGTACTTGGGCAGGGAGGCATCCAGATCGCCTTTGTCCCTCACCCTTCCGGCTTCGCTCCAGGGGATGTCACCATAGATATCAACCACCTGTTCGGTTTGGTCATAGAAGAAAATCGTAGCTGCCAGCATAAAGATTCTGTAGTCGCTTTTATCCTGGTCATTCAGCTTATCATAAAGTCGCTGCATCTCCCGGTACTGGGTCATCACACCGTTGTAGTACTGGTTCCAGCGCCAATCCATGGCCGCTGCAGGGGGAATATACTGGTCTTTTGAATTGAACCATCCCATTACCTGAGTATAATGCCCCATGGTGGGTTGTTCCACGACAAAGAATCTCCAATACCAGGGCATCACCACCTCATTGGCACTTTTCAGCACACCGGTAAAGAAGTTATCGACAGAGGCTATCGTAGATTTCTGAGGATTCGGATACAGTTCCGCTAATTTATCCTCGTTACAACTGTTCAGCAAAACTGCAACAACTGTAACTCCAAACAATAAAAATATTTTTTTCATTTTCATGATCTAATACGTATTACAATTAAAAGTTTGTTCTGATAGAAACACCTATACTCCTGGCAGCTGAGGTAGATCCACCAACAACCGATGAATTAATCCAACTGGTTCCCAGCGTGGTTTCAGCATCAAAATCCTTAAAGGTGCGATATACATAAAACAGATTGTAACCCACCAGGGAGACCATAATCCTCTGGAATTTCAACTTATTGGAGAAGGACTTCGGCAGTTCATACCCGATGGACAATTCACGCACTTTGAGATAATCGTTTTTTCTGACAGCATCATCATAGCGGCTGTAGGGAATTCCCCAGGCCGGATTGGCACCCCAGGTAAACGTATTCAGGTAATAATTTGCTGCATCCACAATAATATCATTGGTTGATCCGTCGGAAGATTTCACCCCCGGCAAGATAACGCCATCATGGAACACTTTTTCTCCTCCGGGGCCGGTACCGGCATCCGTGGCGATTTTATTACCTGAACCATCAATATAATAGGAAACTCCTCCGTGTTCAGCATCTCTGTATTTCAAGGTTTCCTCAAACATCCCGGCGCCTTTCATATACTGGCTGGGCAGAGAAACGACAGAACCACCGAAACGGTAATCCAATCCAATGTCAATAAACGCTCCTTTGAAATTAAAATAACTGCCAATACCTCCGACAATATTCGGGGTTACGTTCCCGACTTTTTTCATTTCACTGAAGTCGATTTCATACATCCCGTCGGGATCGTTTACAATATACTGACCCTGGTCGTTTTTCTTGGGTAAATAAACAAGAATATCACCCATGGGCTCGCCCGGTTTGGAAACGATCTTTGCAGCACCTGCATCAATATTGCTGTGCGTAAGCATATCAACGCCTTCCATCAGCTTAACCACCTGATTACGGTTAATGGCATGGTTGGTCCGGATGGTCCATTCCATATCCTTGTTGCGGATGGGAGAAAAGTAAACACTGAATTCAACTCCGTAATTGGACAATTCTCCGACATTGGTCAACATACTCCCGGCACCCACCGAAGAAGGGACGGACAACCACAGAATCTCATCCACGATATGGTTGTTATAATATGCTACATCAAAACCCAGTCGATTCTGGAAGAATTTCATTTCCACACCGGTTTCAAACTCCTTTTTCTTTTCCGGACGGATCTTGTCATTTCCATAGCTGCTTGAGACCGAGTTATACACAATTCCGTTTATGGTTCCCTGATTGAATGCATTGTTAGCCGCATAAATAGGGGGTGCATTACCCACAATCCCATAGGAAGCTCTGAACTTACCAAAATCAATAAAGGAGGGTAAATGGAACGCATCAGAGAAAACAAAACTTGCATTTACCGAGGGATAGAAGAACGTGTTGCTTCCGGGAGGCAGGGTGGAAGAAGATTCCCGGCGGCCGGTAAATTCGACATATGCATAATCTTTATAGGAAAGATTTACAGTACCGAGATAGGCATATTTCAACAGCTCGGAATAAGATCCGCTCCCGTTTTTTGTAGCCGTATTCACAGAAGCGTTCAGGGAGAACCAATTTTCGGTACTCAGTCCCCCTCTTGTTCCTGCACTGACATTACTCCATCTTTCATGTCTCCCCTGGAACCCGGCATTGATCAGAAATTTAAAATCGTCACCCACCTTGGTGTCGTAAGTTAATAAAGCGTCCCCATATATTCTACCGTTTTTGGAACTACTCAGACTGAAGCTGCCGGAATTCCCGATAGCCAGAGGAACCGTATTGGGATTCCTTGACTCTGAGTTCATGAAAGTCATGTCGCTGGCTAAACGTCCTCTGAAACTCAAGCCTTTTGCAATAGTCCAGCGTGCCGTAGCACTGCTGATGAGACGGTTTGTTTTTTCATCGTTTCTGTTCCTCAGAGTCCGCCAGAAAAAGTCCAGTAAAGCGGTCGCTCTCATATTATACTGAAGATTCTCCTCCGGGGTGGCACTGGGCTGGTTGCCGGTACGGAACCGATATCCCTTACTGGTTTGATAATTATCCAGATACCACTGCATGTCATCAAAACGGCTGAAGAAACCACCGTAGTTGTTGGTGATCCTATCAATTTTATACGGTCTGTTTAATACATACTGGTTGACATAATTCATCATCAGGTCGACCGAGAATTTTTTGGACAGGTTAAGGGTAGAATAGAGGTTAAACGTATTCTTCTCCGTTCTTCCTCCACGCTGGACCCCGTTATAATCAAGTCTGGTATAAGAAAAACGAACACTTCCAAAGTCTCCCACTTTATTAAACGCGATGTTGGCTTCGGAATGACCGCCGGTACGGAACATATTGGTCCAGTTGTCCGGTTGTGCCACATAGGGGTGCATTTTATTATCCCATCCTATCACCTGCCGGCCGTCAAACTTGGGACCGAATTGTGCATAAGCACGGTAAATAGGACGAGGTGTTTCAGGAGTGCCGTCTCCGTCAAGATCTTCATAGACCCATCCGTCTTCATCGGCACCAAAATAAGTCTGGTTTGTCTGCAGATCATATCCGGGCCCGTAAAGATTTTGCAGAGGAGGCGCAAACGCAGGACGCAGCACCATGTATTTGTAATTGAAATCAACACCCAGGCCTTCTGTTTTCCGGGCCTTTTTGGTGGTGATCACGATTACGCCGTTAGCTGCCTCAGAACCATACAAGGCAGAGGCCGAAGCGCCTTTCAGTACGGAGATACTTTCAATGTTCTCCGGATCAATGTCCAGCAAACCGTTTCCACGGATCCTCTGGTCTCCCCAATAACTGGTGTTGTTGGCTTCACCGTTACGAATGGGGATCCCATCCACGACAATCAAAGGCTGGTTACTGAAGTTTATGGAGTTCAATCCACGTACATTAATCGTTACCGCACTGGTAGGCCCACCGGGAGCAGTCTGGATACGCACCCCGGCGGCTTTACCGTATAGGGCCGAACCAAAATTGTTTGCTCCGGTCTTCAACAGGTCATCGGATTTAATGGTACTGACCGCATAGCCCAACGCCTTCTCCTGTCGTTTAATACCCAAAGCCGTTACCACGACTTCACCCACTTCCTGGGTGGTGGGTTTCATGACGACATCGATGACATTCGAGGAGCCAATGGTCACATCCTGGGTAGCCATTCCCACATAGGAAAATTCCAATGTTTTGGCTAAGGAAGGTACCGTTATGGAATAATGCCCGGTGGCATCCGTAACAGCTCCTGTTGTTGTCCCTTTGACAACAACTGTAACTCCCGGTAACGGAGATCCATCCTCCGAAGAAGTCACGGTCCCGGTAATGGTACGTTGCTGAGCAACCCCATTACCCAATACTGCCAGAAACAGCAGTAATAAAACAAATGCTCTTCTCATAATAATAGATTTTAGGTTTAAGAACTTTTTAAAAAAGGAATTTGAATCGTTTAATATTTATAACAAACGATTGAAATATATTTATATATTGAACTATAATTATATTTTTCATTAATATCCAAGATACTTTTATTTTTTTATCTTTTATATTCTCCTTTATTTATTTCTATTAATAATAGTTTCTTACTGCAATAATATGTCTTTCTCCGAATAGAAACAAATTCTAAATCGTTTAATTACTATTTAATTTGTAATTTAGAATTATTCCATGCTTTAAGACTCCCCTTTCCCGCTTATTCACAATTATTTACACTATTTTCAGCAACCTGCGGAAGGGCCGGATTTCTAAACTATAGCATATTAAGGTAAAAAACTGCACATTTTTAAAATGCCGGTACACGGGATGCACAGTCTATCCCTGTTAAGGGCTGATATTTTTTAGATTTTCCTCTTTTTTCTTTCTTTCACCGGAACGATGGCAAAGGTGTGTCAGGTATATCTGTATGGACAGAGAACGGCACGCTCTTTTTTCTTATTCCACCAGCACCTCATCCACAAAAACCCAGGTTTTTTGGCCGGCTCCCGGATGCCATTCGGGACAGACCCCCCGGTTTATCACCCGGACACGCACATACCGGGCTTTTGTCGGAGGGATCTTCAATGTCAGGTCCACAGCCCTGGGTTCAGGTTGGTTTCTCAGCGGACGGTGCAGGAT
>JANTHB010000097.1 GCA_024762655.1 Bacteroidales bacterium | reverse complement strand
ACAGTGGCCAGGTACTATACCCCCACCGGGAGATGTATTCAAAAACCTTATAACAAGGGGATAGAAGAATATTATAATGATATTAACGAGCGTTACATCAAAGGTGAATTTGAATATGCCGACAGTATCCATTTCCCGGATTCCTTAAAGTACACTACGCCCGGAGGAAAAACAGTATATGGAGGGGGCGGAATTATGCCGGATATTTTTGTGCCGATGGATACCACCGGCGTCTCCAAATATTTTCTGGACGTTCGAAATAAAGGTCTGATATACCGTTTTGCCCTTTGGTTTACGGACCAGCACCGGGAAAAACTACAATCTTTTAAAACTGCACGTGCACTGGAATCTTACCTGGATCAACAAAACCTGTTGCCGTTATTTCTCAGGTATGCCAAGCAAAAAGGGGTAGCACCTGTCAGCAAAGACATTAATGTTTCCAGAGATCTGCTGCTCACCCAGATAAAAGCCTATATCGGACGGGATGTCTTGGATGACAACGGGTTTTATCCCATTATCCGGAAGATAGACACAACGTTGCAAAGAGCTATAAAGTATTTAGAAACCGGGTCATAATATTCAGCGAAGACTCTTTTTCTTCAATAAATCCCATATGTCCGGAATTTTTCAGGGATACAACCTGTAAACCTTTGCCCGGCTTTATCTCAGACGTCATTCTTTCATACGGAATATACCGGTCTTTTTCTCCCAGTATCCACAACCCCGGTAAAGGCGGGTTTTCCAGAATATCTCTGCGATCAGGACGTTGCATCATTCCCTTCAGCATGGCTATGATCCCTTCATCCGGAGTATTTTTGGCAATCTCTATCGCCCTGGCGATCTCTTTTCTGAATTTTTCCTGGTTTTCCAGGGCAAATGCTTTGGGGACATTTACCTGATAAATCAAATGCTTCTTCCCTTCCCGTATCAGGGATATCTCTCTTTTTCTGTTCTCTTTTACCTCATCCGTATCAGGCAGGGGATGAGAATGAAACAGACAAAAGCCGGATAAATACGCGGCATATTTTTCCACAAATGCCAGGGTAACATATCCCCCCAGAGAATGACCTGCCAATACCGGCTTTTTTATATTCTCTATCTGTAAAATATGAAGTACAGCATCTGCCAGCAACTCCATCGTATGCGTTTCGGCAAGGGTTTCTGACTTACCGTGTCCGGGCAAATCAATCCGTATCACCTGGTGATCCCGGGCAAGAGAGTCAGCAAAACCATCCCATATATCCAGCGATTCAAGGTATCCATGCAGGAATACAACAGGTTGCCCGTGCCCTTCAATCCGGTAATTTACTTTTTTTTCAATTTCCTTTTTTTCCATCATATTATAGTTTTATAACAGTAATTCCATGCAAATTTAACCCGTAAATATTATATAGGTCTCCATAAAATGATTAAATTGGCCAGATAACTTTTTTCTGCCCGTAAAAAAGAAATTTAGAACGATTTTAAGTTAAAATCTTCTCATTTGTAATTTACTGTTTTAGTTTATGTTATAAAAACCACTAAATTACTCATGTAAAGAATTAAACCTTTCTGATTAAACTTTATGTTCGTCAACATATAAAATACATATCGAAGTATATACATTTGCAACTTACAAAATTAATGTCTCGTTTGTAAACACATTTAATTTTACGTCTATGAGCAGGTTTTTAGGTTCTTCCATCACAAGAAAAATTACGATGGCTTTGTTGGGGCTGTTTTTAATTCTTTTCTTGCCTGTACACTTGGGGATCAATTTCTTATTGTTAAAAAGCGATCCCGAGCCCTTCAATAAGGCAGCTCATTTCATGGCTACCTTCTGGCTGGTCAAGGGTTTTGAAGTACTGTTACTGGCGTCTTTCCTGTTACATATATTTTATGGAATTCTCCTCCAGATCCAGAACTGGCTGGCCCGGGGAAAACAGTATAAGATCACCAATTATTCGCAAACTTCTTTCTTTTCAAAATTCATGATCTGGACAGGTTTGATCATTTTTATTTTCCTGATTATTCACTTTATGAATTTTTACTTCATCAAGATAGGGTGGGTTCAGGGAGATCCGGAAAATTTTTACGGGGTTGCACATCAACTGTTTAACATACCGGCCTATATCATCTTGTATGTTTTTTCTTTTCTGATTCTGGGCTTTCATCTTGCCCATGCTTTCTGGTCTGCGTTTCAGACCCTGGGATGGAATACGGCAGGATTATCTCCTGTTTTCAAAGTACTGGGGATCCTGTATGCCATCTTGATCCCATTGGGATTCACCCTTATTCCCCTGATTATTTATTTCTCCTGATTTGAAATTCGTAAAAGGTAAATTATTATGGTCACATTGAATTCAAAAGTACCTGAAGGGCCGATAGCAGAAAAATGGACAAACTATAAGGCACATCAAAAGCTGGTAAGTCCTAACAACAAAAGAAAACTTGACATTATTGTGGTCGGAACGGGACTGGCCGGGGCCTCTGCTGCTGCCAGTCTGGGAGAGTTGGGTTTTAACGTTAAGATCTTTTGTTACCAGGACAGTCCGCGCCGCGCACACAGTATTGCAGCCCAGGGAGGAATTAACGCTGCCAAGAATTATCAGAATGACGGGGACAGTATCTACCGTTTGTTCTATGATACCGTAAAGGGAGGCGATTACCGTTCGAGAGAAGCCAATGTTTACCGGCTGGCAGAAGTAAGCAACAATATTATTGACCAGTGCGTAGCTCAAGGCGTTCCTTTTGCCCGTGAGTACGGAGGCTTGTTGACAAACCGTTCTTTTGGGGGCGCCCTGGTATCCAGAACTTTTTACGCCCGCGGCCAGACCGGACAACAACTCCTGCTGGGTGCTTACGGAGCCTTAGAGCGTCAGATCGCCAAAGGGACCGTTACGCTCTACAACAGGCGGGAAATGGAAGACCTGGTCGTTGTTGACGGAAAGGCCAGAGGAATCATTGTGCGCAACCTGATCACCGGAAAGCTGGAACGCCATTTCGGACATGCCGTGGTTCTGGCCACCGGCGGATACGGAAATGTCTATTTCCTTTCTACCAACGCCATGGGCTCCAATGTCAGCGCCGCCTGGCAGGCTTACAAAAAAGGAGCTTATTTTGCCAATCCGGCATACGTTCAGATTCACCCGACCTGCATTCCCGTTCATGGGGATTACCAGTCCAAACTGACGTTGATGAGCGAAAGCCTCCGTAACGACGGACGCATCTGGGTGCCCAGAAAAAAAGAAGATGCTGAAAAAATCCGCAAAGGCGAACTTAAAGCCAACGATATACCCGACGAAGACAGGGATTATTATCTGGAGAGAAGATATCCCGCTTTCGGAAACCTGGTGCCCCGCGATGTGGCATCACGGGCAGCCAAGGAACGTTGTGATGCAGGATACGGTGTAGGTCCCACAGGCCTGGCTGTATTTCTTGATTTCAAAGATGCCATCGAACGTCTGGGAAAAGATGTTATTGAAGCACGGTATGGCAACCTGTTCCAGATGTATGAAAAAATCGTGGATGATAACCCGTATGAGACACCCATGATGATCTATCCGGCTATTCATTACACCATGGGGGGCCTCTGGGTTGATTATGAACTCATGACCTCAATTCCCGGCCTGTATGCCATCGGCGAGGTTAATTTCTCCGACCACGGCGCCAACCGGCTGGGAGCTTCCGCCCTGATGCAGGGACTGGCCGACGGATACTTCGTCCTGCCTTATACTATTCAGAATTATCTGGCCGACGAAATAGGTACCCCGCGTATGTCTACCGACCTTCCCGAATTCAGGGAAGCCGAAGAAAATGTTCAGGAAAGGCTGAGCAAACTGATGGGGATCAAAGGACAGCATGCCATAGACAAGTATTACAAAGAACTGGGTCATATCATGTGGGATCATGTCGGCATGTCGCGAAACGAACAAGGACTAAAAGAGGGCATCGAAATGATCCGCCGTATCCGGGATGAATTCTGGCACAAGATACGAATCCCGCTAACTCTCAATGAGCTTAACACCGAGCTGGAAAAAGCGGATCGTGTGGCTGACTTCCTGGAACTGGCTGAACTGATGGCTTTGGATGCCCTAAACAGAAAAGAATCGGCCGGAGGTCATTATCGTGAAGAATATCAGACCGAAGAAGGAGAAGCTTTGCGTAACGATGATGAATACATGTATGTGGCTGCCTGGGAATACAAAGGGCCGGACAAACCCCCGGAGTTACACAAAGAGCCTCTGAAATTCGAATATATAAAAGTACAAACAAGAAGTTATAAATAGTTCTGGAAACAATAATCTGGAGACCATGGATTTTAAATTAAAGATCTGGAGACAAAAAAACACCACCGCCAAGGGTAGATTTGAGACATACAACATAAGCGGTATCTCACCGGATGCTTCTTTTCTGGAGATGCTGGATATCCTGAATGACCAGCTTATCGAAGAGGGGGGGGATCCGGTGGCGTTCGACAGTGACTGCCGGGAAGGGATCTGCGGCATGTGCAGCCTGTACATCAACGGCCGTCCCCACGGACCGGATCATGGCATCACCGTTTGTCAGATGCACATGCGCAATTTCAAAGACGGCGAAATGATTACTATCGAACCCTGGCGGGCGAAACCTTTTCCCATTATCAAAGACCTTATGGTCGACCGCGGAGCTTTTGATAAGATCATCCAGGCAGGAGGATATATTTCCGTAAACACAGGAGGGGTCCCGGATGCCAATGCGATTCCCATACGGAAGGAAAATGCCGATCTGGCTATGGATGCCGCTGCCTGCATTGGCTGTGGAGCTTGTGTGGCTGCCTGTAAAAATGCTTCAGCCATGCTCTTTGTATCCGCCTCGGTATCTCATTTTACCCTGTTGCCTCAGGGCAGGGTTGAAGCCAAAGAGCGCGTCAAGGCCATGGTGGCCAAGATGGATGAACTGGGATTTGGAAATTGTTCCAACACCGGGGCCTGTGAAGCCGAATGCCCGAAAGAGATCAAGCTTACCAATATCGCACGTCTGAACCGGGAATTTTACAAAGCACATGTCAGTTAAAAAACACAACAGAAAAAAAGAGGGAATCGTTTGATTCCCTCTTTTTTTTCAGCATTCCATAATCATGCATTCATAATGGTTTCTATCTCCGCCACGGTTTTCGGGATGGGACGTCCCAACACCACAGCATCGTCTTCTTTTACCAGCACATCATCTTCAATCCTGATGCCGCCAAAGTCCATAAATGCATTGAGTTTATCATAATTGATAAATTCCGCGAATTTTTTCTCCTTTCTCCATTGCTCAATCAGGGCAGGAATAAAATAAATCCCGGGTTCTATCGTAAAGACGAATCCGGGCTCCAGTTTTTTCGCCAGGCGCAAAAATGCCATGCCAAACTGTTCACTGCGGTGCACTTCATCATTGTATCCTACATAATCTTCTCCCAGGCCCTCCATATCATGAACATCAAGGCCCATCATATGTCCCAGTCCGTGAGGGAAGAACAGGGCATTGGCTCCCAGGCTTACCGCCTGATCAATATCTCCGCGCATCAGGCCTACTTCTTTCAATCCGTTGGCAATGATCCGGGAGGCCATCAGATGCAGATTTTTATTCGTGATTCCCGGACGAGCAGCTTTTATAGCTTCCGTATTTGCCTTCAGGACGATTTCGTAAATATCTTTTTGTCGTTGATCAAATCTGCCGTTCACCGGGATTGTACGTGTGATGTCACTGGCATAATGCAACAGGGATTCGGCTCCGGCATCGGTCACCACCATGCGACCTTCTTCCAGGGCATTCCCATGATAATGATTGTGAAGGGTCTGGCCGTTGATGGTCAGAATTACCGGGAAGGAGATTCCGCTGCCCTTGGCTGCGGCAATTCCCTCGATGGTCCCTGCCAACTCACGTTCCAGGATCCCGGGCCGGGCCATTCTCATGACCGTCGTATGCATCTCATACGCAATATCCATAGCATACTCAATCTCTCTGATTTCTTCCTCGCCTTTATAGGAACGCAGGTTCACGATCGCTTTAATGAGGGGTACGGAGACCATACTCTCCAGTTCTTCCGGCGTCTTACCCGTCATTTTTGACATAAACAATACATTATCCCCCCGGTAAAAAGGCAATAAATGCAAGGTTCTGTTTTTCGCCAGGGCTCCTTTCAAAAATCCTTCCAGCTGACTAACGGGAGACGTATTTTCAACACCCGCTTTTTCAGCCTGTTCATGAACCGACGGCTGGTTCCCCATCCAGATAATATCGTCCATGTCCACATCATCTCCGAAAATATAGTCCTTGCCTTCATCCAGATCTATTACCCCGACATACCCGGCATGGTCCAACCCGAAAAAGTACAGAAAATTACTATCCTCTCTGAAACGGTAAGTATTGTCCGGATAGTTCATACTGCTTTCAAAATTTCCCGGAAGGACAATAATTCCTGAATCAAGTTGCTTCCTGAGACCGTCACGTCGTTTACTGTAAATTTCCTTGTCAAACATGGTTTTTTTCTTTATAAAAACAGCGTAATTTACACCATTATATTCATTATGAAAAATAATTTTTAGTACGAATAGCATATATTTTGAATATTATTTAGTATATTCGCCAGTCATGCCTGTTTTATCAACATTTTTTCAACCTTTTTATAAACATGCCTTACAGAAGATTGCCCAACACCGATGCTGCCCGCCTGAAAGCCTTACGTATTGCAAACAGAAAAGGAGAGGAAATATCCCCGATACAACTGGCTTTTCCCCAATCCGTATATTACCAGGTACGGTCTTTTCTTCCCAGGTATGAAGCAGCGCTCAGTATCTATGCTGAAAAAAAACAACTCTTATCTGCACAAAACCGGAAACTTCATGTAATCTTCAAAAAAGCCCGGTTGTTCTTATCCCATTTTATGCAGGTAACTTTTTTTGCCATTCAGCGGGGGGAATTGCCGGAGAAAACATTAAAATATTTCAGCCTGGATAATGTCAAATCCCTGCCTCCCCTGCAGTCTTATGAGGACCTGGAAAAATGGGGAAAACTCATTCTGGAAGGAGAAGAAAAGCGAACCTCCGAAGGATTCTCTCCTTTGACAAATCCCACAGCCGCTGTAGTAAAAGTCAGATATGAACAATTCATGGATGCTTATCACGCTTATAAAATTCACCGCAAGACCCGGAATGCAGCCCATGAAGAGATTCTGGCCGTCCGTAAGGAGGCGGATCAGTTGATCGCTAAATTATGGGACCATGTCGAAAGTTCATTTAAAGACCTTCCGGATCCTATGAAAAGACAAAAAGCTGCTGAATATGGGGTTATTTACGTTTTTCGCACCAACGAACCCCGGCATATTGACTCATTATAAAATTCCGCCATCCGGGATTTCTTTCCCGGGTCTGTGCTTCTGACTTTTATAAAAGACATACAGAGAAAGGGCCACCACCAGTATACCTGTATAAAGCGCCAGGTCGCCGCCCGAAGCTCCGATATGATCCAGATGATCCTCTACTTTATCACTCCCCATCACCCAATATGCCGTCACAGCCATTCCGTTGTTTATGAAATGAGCCAGCATAGGAACCCATATCGTTCCGCTCCAATAATAGAGATACCCGAATAAAACGCCCAGCAGCCAACGCGGGAAAAATCCAAAAAACTGAAAATGAAAGAAGCTGAAAAAAAAGCCTGTGATCAGGATGCCGATATGTACATTCCGGGACCACCGGATAAACAACGGCTGGAATACTCCGCGAAAGGTCAGCTCCTCTCCCAGCGCAGGAACTATGGCAATCAGGAGCAAATTGAACAGATAAGCTCCGGGAGAATTCATTTTCAAAAATATCCTGGTCAGGGTGTCTGCACTTTGTTCCATATTCCGCAATGCATTTTCCAGACCGGACAATGAACCGGGAAAAGAGATATTACTGTTCCATTGTGCCAGAAAATTATTGACCGGGATTAAAAAAATCATCATAAGGATTACCGAGAGCCAGGCCGTTGCCGTGGTACCCCTGTTAAACCCAAAGAAACGTGAGCTGTGTTCCCCGTAAAACAGCAAAAACAAAAACGGTGGAACAACAAACAAGGACAAGGATTGAACAAACTGCAGGTATTTTAATACCATCACATTCTTCGGATTCTCCAGATCGTTCATCAGGGCAGCCAGATTGAATATATCCACATGAAAGAGGGGTATGGCCAGGAGCGTCGAGAGAAAAGAAAAGATCAGAAAGCTCGCCAGCATAAGAAATACCAGAAAGATAATCTGCACAAACGGATGGCTATATTTCAGGAAATGGAACTTCATTGGGTTGACGTCTTTAATTTTAATAATTTTACCGGCTAAAATAAACATTAATTGCTTTGGTTAAGATCGGAAACATCATATTTGAAGATATTCCTGTACTGCTGGCGCCCATGGAAGACATCACGGATCCCTCTTTTCGTTTTCTTTGCAAACGGTACGGTGCAGATATGATGTATACCGAATTTGTTTCTTCCGACGGACTGGTCCGTGGGGGAGCCAAGAGTATAAAAAAGCTGGAGATCCGGGATTCGGAACGCCCCATAGGGATCCAATTGTATGGACATGTTCCCGAAGCCATGGTAGAAGCAGCGGTTATGGCCGAGGCAGCCCGGCCGGATGTGATCGACCTGAACTTCGGTTGTCCGGTCAAAAAGATCGCCCGCCGTGGCGCCGGCGCCGGGATGCTCCGGAATATCCCGCTGATGACGGAAATCACCCGGCGGGTGGTGAATGCCGTAAAAACCCCCGTCACGGTTAAGACCCGGCTGGGCTGGGACGAACAAAACAAGAACATCGTTACGGTGGCCAGACAGCTCCAGGATACGGGTATCTGTGCCCTGACCATTCACGGTCGCACCGGCACACAGATGTACAAAGGTCAGGCCGACTGGACACTGATCGGGGAAGTCAAACATGATCCATATATACATATTCCCGTTATCGGAAACGGAGACATTGACACTCCGCAGAAGGCCAGAGAAATGATCGACCGTTACGGCGTGGACGGGATTATGGTCGGCCGGGCTGCCATCGGCCGGCCCTGGTTGTTCCAAAAGATCAAACATTACCTCCGCACCGGGGAATCGTTACCGGAACCGACGCTCTCCGGGAAAGTGGCGCTGGCTAAACTTCATCTTGAAAAATCCCTGGAATACAAAGGATCCCCCAGGGGCATCTTTGAGATGAGAAGACATTTTGCACATTACTTCAAAGGCCTTCCGGATTTCAAACCTCTCCGCATCCGCCTGCTTACCACCCTCGACCCGGACGAGATCACAGATATCCTGGAGGAGATAGAAAAAAAATATGCCGGGAGCGGATCGTAGTCGTTCGCTTTTTCCGTACTTTTAAGTTCATTTTTCTTTCAAATCATTGCATCATGAAAAAATCTATATTTATACTTGTTATTCTGTATCTGTCTGCTTATTATGGATTTCCCCGGGGCACAGATCATCCCGGACCTCAACTGACCGTTGAAAAAATCATGCAGAACCCGGACCACTGGATCGGCACACTACCCATGTCGGCTTCCTGGCTTCCCGACAATCAAACATTTTTTTTCGAATGGAAAAAAGACACCAACGGGTTACGAAAGATTTACAAGGCGACGGTGCAGAACCCTAAGCCGTTACCTATGACGGACAGAGAAAAAAAGAACATTGTTCCTTTAGGCGGCATATATAATAAAAATCACGATAAAGAACTATACGCAAAAAACGGGGATCTTTTTCTTTACGATCTCATAAACAAACATCTGAAACAGCTCACTTTTACGGTTGCCCGCGAAAATGCCCTTGGGTTCAGTGATCCGGATACAACCGTGTACTTTCTCTCCGGCAACAATGTATTTGCCCTGTCATTATATACGGGTGAGATCCGGCAGCTAACAGATTTTAAGAAAGGAGAAAAAACTTCGGAAAAGCCGGAATATTCCGGGAAAAATGAAAAGTGGCTTCATGAGCAGCAACTGCAGTTGTTTGAAGTCTTGCAGGAAAGAAAGTCAAAATCGGAAGCCCGTAAAAAAGAGCAGGAGAAAGAACGACCAGCCAGACCACGGACCATTTATACCGGCAAGGGAACACCCTCCGGTATTACGATCAGTCCGGACGAACATTTTATCACCTGGCTTATCTTTCATTACCCCTCCAACACCAAACAAACGGATATCCCCCATTTTGTCAATGAATCGGGATATACCAGCATCCAGCATTCCCGCTCTAAGGCAGGAACTCCTTATTATACCTCGGTGGACCTCTTTGTTTTTGACAGAAAAAATGACACGGTTTTCCGTATCAGTCCGGAACAGATCCCCGGCATCCACACCCCGCCGGCATACTGGAAAGAATATCCGGGTCGTGATACTTCCGGATTTACACGGCATGTTCTTTTCACTGCTCCCAAATGGTCCAAAGACGGAAAGCAGGTATTCACCGACATTTATGCCCTGGATCATAAAGACCGCTGGATCATGCTTCTGGATCCCTCCACCGGCAATCTCGACCTGCTGGACCGGCAGCATGACGAGGCCTGGATCGGAGGGCCCGGCATCAGCATGTGGTGGGCACGTACCGGATGGATGCCCGATAACCAAAGAATCTGGTTCCAGTCGGAAGCAACCGGATACTCTCACTTGTATACTGTAGATGTCACTACACACAAACGAAAAGCGCTGACCAAAGGAAAGTTTGAAATATATTTTCCTTTTATATCCAAAGATCGCAGGCACTGGTATTTTTATTCCAATGAGGTAAATCCCGGAGAACGGCATTTCTATCGCATGGACCTGGACGGAAAAAATAGGGTACGGCTGACTTTTATGGAAGGACGCAATGATGTTGCCTTATCCCCCGATGAGAAACATATGGTTATCCGTCACTCTTTTTCCAACCAACCCTGGGAACTTTATCTGAAGGAAAATGTTCCGGATGCCAAACCGGTACAGCTCACACATAGCCTCACAAAAGCATTCACAGCTTATCCCTGGCGTATCCCCCGGAATATAACCTTTAAAGCCCGCGACGGCGTCAAAGTGCCTGCCCGGCTTTATCTCCCCGATCACCCCGTACAGGGCGGGCCGGCGGTTATCTTTGTACATGGGGCGGGTTACCTGCAAAACGCGCACAAATGGTGGAGTGATTACTATCATGAATACATGTTCCACAACCTGCTGGCCGACAGGGGATACATTGTCCTGGATATTGACTACCGGGGAAGCGCCGGTTACGGACGCAACTGGAGAACAGCCATTTACAGGCACATGGGCGGAAAAGACCTGGACGATCAGATCGACGGCGCAAAATATCTGGTAAGAAAATACGGAGTCTCTCCCCAGCGTATCGGAATCTACGGAGGTTCTTACGGAGGCTTCATCACTTTGATGGCTATGTTTACCCAGCCGGGTGTTTTCACTTCCGGAGCAGCTCTGCGTTCGGTCACCGACTGGGCCCATTACAATCACGGTTATACCTCCGAGATCCTGAATACCCCGGTGGAAGACAGCCTGGCTTATGTCAGAAGCTCACCCATATATTTTGTGGATGGACTTAAAGGAAACCTGCTGATGTGCCATGGCATGGTTGACGACAATGTTCATTTTCAGGATATCGTACGGCTCACACAACGATTGATAGAGCTGGGTAAAGACAATTGGGAACTGGCTGTCTATCCGGTAGAGCGTCATGGATTCGTTGAACCTTCCAGTTGGACGGATGAATATAAACGGATTCTGAAATTATTTGAAACAACCCTGAAATTTAAATAAATATTTAAATATGTATTTAAATATTTATTTAAATACATATATATTAATGTTGTTTATTTTTCTTCGGATAATCAATGTTATAGTGCAG
>JANTHB010000096.1 GCA_024762655.1 Bacteroidales bacterium | reverse complement strand
TTCTTAGAAATTTAGTTAATAGTTATTTATACAAGGATATTCTTTCATTTGCCAATGTACAAAAACCTGAAATATTAGAAAAATTAGTTCAGGCATTAGCATTACAAATTGGCAGTGAAGTAAGTTATTCTGAATTGGCTCAAACAGTAAATGCTGATAAAAATACTGTAAGCAAATATATTGATATTTTACAAAAAGGATATATCATATTTAAGTTAGGAAGTTTTAGCCGTAATCTTCGCAACGAAATAAAAATGAATAAAAAAATATATTTTTACGACAATGGGGTTCGTAATATGATAATAGGAAACTTTAATCCTATTGAATTAAGGACAGATAAAGGCGCATTATGGGAAAATTTCTTAATTTCAGAAAGAATAAAACAAAATGAATATAAACAAAGTCTGGCGCATATATATTTTTGGAGAACAAAACAACAACAAGAAGTAGATTTTGTAGAAGAAAATAGTGGGAAAGTTTATGGATATGAATTTAAATGGAATAATAAGAAAAAAGTAAAATTACCAAAAACATTTATTAAAACATATAATGCAGAAGGTAAAGTTATTGACAGGGAAAATTTTAGGGAATTTGTGATAATATAAGTCGAATAGGTAAGGGGGAGCTTACCCGCTAACGCTCATGAGACAGCTTCGCTAAGTTCATACGGCTCTTCCTGATAAAGAACACCGATTCGTTTGCGATGGACAAAAACCAATTCACCGGGTAGAATTAAACTAATTTCTCAACGTTACCAGGGGGTCTGATTTTGGGGAGTATTATAAAAAGGATTGGGTTATTACGTATCTTTGGCGGATACAACATAGTTAGCAATAATACTAAACGATAAACAGATGAAATTATCAATTATAACTTCAATAATATTGTTTTTCTTTATTAATGAAGGTTTTTCTCAAACTACAGATTACCCGGATATTAAAAAGAATGGGATATACGCAGAAGGTTACTTAATACGCCATGATTTTAGTAGTGGTTTTGTGTCAATTAATTATGAAAGAGTTTTTGGAAAAAAAAGAAACAAAAATTTACGGGCAGGCATCTATCCTGACTTTCAATCGACCATATCCTTTCCACTAACTTTTTCATGGTTGACAAAGCCGCTTAGCCATCACCATTTTGAGTATGGAGTCGGAGCCGTAATTCGAATAGAACATTATGTTGATCCCTATGGTTACAATTCAAAAGAATGGTTTTATGATTTACCGGCACTTATGATTCCTTTAATGTACAGATATCAAAAAAAATCGGGCTTGTTTTTCAGAGGAGGCATTAACCTGTTTGTAAGCTGGCCAACATTGCCTTCCCCCTCTGTCAGCATTGGATATAAATTGTAACTATTGCCAACAAAACTTAAACTGCATTGTAACGCAGTTGAGCTGAGACATTATGCGTCATGTAAAAAATACAATCCAAAGAGAAAATGAAAAAAAATGAGAAATCTTAAAATATTAGCGTTTTTCTTAATAATCCCTCTCTTTCCGGTCAAAACATTTGCTTGTTCAATCGTTTACTACATAGACAGCAAAACAGGTCATATTTATTTTGTAAACAATGAAGATTACTGGTACGATGTAAAACCATACATACAAATCAACCCGGGATCGAAAAAAGAATTCGGGAGAATCTGGTACGGGTGGAAAAATTTTGGACAGGGTGGTGTTAACGAGAAAGGATTGGTCCTGGATGGTGCGGTAACACCAGAAGAAAAAATACCTGCAGGCTATTCCGCTCCCAAGGGCAATATTACCGATAAAATACTGGCAAAATGCAGTACCGTAGATGAAGCTGTGCAATATTTAGAAGAAAAAAAGGTCGCCCTGAAAAATGCTCACCTTTTATTGGGGGACAAAAATGGGAAAGCAGTAATAATAGAATGGGTAAAGGGAAAAAAACAAATTGTTGGAATCAAAAATAACCGGCTTGTGGCGACAAACTTCAATCTTTCAGAAACCAGCCAGACTGAAATTACCTGTTGGAGATACCGCGTTATTCAGAAAGGGTTGGACGAGTTGGATGCGAGAGACATAAAAGACACCATTGATTTAAAAGCCGTGGGTAATGTAATTGCCAGGGCTGTTCAACCGCCACAGGCAGACCCGGCTGGCAGAGTAGGCGGGACGCTTTATACAACGTTCATAGACCTGACAGAAATGAAATTCGTTTTAGTTTACAAACTTGACAATTCGAAAATTCAGAAGTTGGACATCTTAAAAGAGGTACAAACAGGAAAAGCAAGAAAGATTAAATTGGAATAAAAATGGCTGCATTATAAACTGCCTTCAAGCGGAGCATACTGAGGCTCCTGAGAAGCCCCAAAGTATAAGGAGGCTTTCCGGTTTCCATATTTCAACCTTCCCTGATTCCTCTGTTGCAACGCCTTCTCCGCCCTATCCAGTAATTTTAATAAATAATCGTTTCAAAATACGGTACACATCCTATTCAAACCGTTGAGCATCATATTAAAAAAGCCCATCCATAAGCAGACATGTAGAGAGCGTCTCATAAAAACTTATATCCCCCAAAAAACGTATATTTGATTTATGAAGTCATTACGTTTTATCTTACTTTTCTTTTGCATCACTGCTATTGCGGCATGTGAAAAAGATAAGCTGGAAGGAGATATGTCAATTCTTATCGGCACATGGAACTGGACAGAGACATATGAGGTAAGTAACTATTGTGACGCCGATTCGCTCTGGAACTATCAGCTGATAGATTCTACGCATGCAAACAACAGGTATGCATTGGAATTTCTGGAAAAGGGAAAGGTGATCTTTTACACCAACGATGCTATTATCTGGAAAGAGAGGATCACCTTCGAATCAAAAAACGTGATGGGTTACGGCCCTTATGCGTATCATTTTGTTATCCTGCTAAACAACAACGCCAATAATAAAATGGATGTTTGGGTAGGGCAGGATTCCTTATTACTGAATGATTTTCCAAAGGACACGGATGACAATTGTTCCGGGATGTTTAATCATTTCATCAGGCAATAGTCTATTCATATCCCGTTTCTTATTGCCAAACGTTCGCAAATCTTAAAAAAACACTTGGTGAAAATAAATTTTCTTTTTTTCACTGTTGGCAATGAATGCCTTGAACCATGGGAAAACCCGTCAGACAGTAAGGAAGCATGGAGCGAAACCTGCATAAGAAGGAGATAGTGGACCTGGCCGCAGGCAATGCCCGGGTCATCATCGACAGTGGAAAATAAGACCTGCTCCCGGAGTGAAGAGGGATTTATCTCCGGAAAGGAAACCGGTTCAAAAACGGATTGCCTGGTCATCCGTGATCAACAAGTTTTGTGTCTTTTGTACAACCATCGGAATAATTTTTTAATTTCGTCCTGATTTTTCAGGCCGTCATAGCTTATTGCAGGTCTATATCATGGGTCCGACACGGGGGTATAGCTCAGCTGGCCAGAGCACGTGGTTCGCAATCACGAGGTCAGGGGTTCGACTCCCCTTACCTCCACGATCAAGCAGAAGACTAACACCTCCACAGGAGGTGTTTTGCTTTTTTGACGAACGGTATAAGCTTGCTTTAAAAGTGAAATTAAAAAGAAAACAGAACATGCGCAGCATGGGTTTGGTTTCTGCTTGCAGCACCGGACAACGGGGTATTTGGGGCCTCTTTTATCCATTGTACTCCCGATTATTCAGGGAAATCTTTTATCTTTAACAACCATTTTGTCACTAAATTAAGCAATTATAAAAAGTAAGTTGTCATGATCCGTGAAAAAGTCATTTCTCCATTCATACGCTTTGTACGGCTGGAAAGCTTTAGCGGTATTTTACTGTTTGTGGCCACCGTCATTGCCCTTATCTGGGCCAATTCACCCTGGTCGGACAGCTATAATCAGGTCTGGAATATCAATATAGGATTCTCCGCCGGGGGATTCGCACTTAAAAAGCCGCTTTTACTCTGGATCAACGACGGGCTGATGGCAATCTTCTTTTTCCTGATCGGACTGGAGGTTAAGCGGGAGTTTATGATCGGCGAGTTCAACAGCCCGCGCAAGGTGGCCTTCCCGCTGGTGGGGGCGCTGGGGGGAATGCTTGTCCCTGTCCTCTTTTTCCTGGTCTTCAACAGGGCCCCCGAAGCGTCCCACGGCTGGGCCATACCTATGGCCACCGACATTGCCTTTTCCCTGGCTATTCTGAAAATCCTTGGAAAAAAGGCCCCCCGCGGATTGCTGATGTTCCTGACAGCATTCGCCATTATCGACGATATCGGCGCCGTACTGATCATCGCCATCTTTTACAGCGGAGAACTCCACCTGCTATACCTTGTGGCAGCCCTGGCCCTGCTGTTGATTATTTATTACCTGACCCTCCGCGGTAAATTCTCCCCGGCACTAACCATGATTGCCGGAGTCATCATCTGGTACCTTTTCCTCAAATCCGGCTTTCATCCAACCATCGCCGGAATATTGATGGCCTTTGCCGTCCCTGTACGTCAGAAGATCAACACCCCCACCTTTCTCAATCGCCTCGGTAAGATTTCCGAAGACATCCAGAAAGCGAAAGTCACCGAAAAACAGATACTATGTAAGGAACAGATCGACCTGGTAGATGACCTTGAGGAATGGATCGACAGATACCAGAGCCCGCTGCAAACCCTCGAACATAAGCTCCATGCCTGGGTAGCCTACCTGATTGTCCCATTCTTTGCCCTGGCCAATGCGGGGGTCAGGATCACCGGGAATACCGGCCTGAATGTTACCCTGATTCTCACAATCGTTTTATCTCTCGTCGCAGGCAAAAGCATCGGGGTATCACTGATGGTTCTGTTATCGAAGAAACTCAGGATCATCTCCCTGCCGGAAAAAGTGGAAACCTACCACATCATCGGTGTGGCCTTCCTGGCCGGGGTGGGGTTTACCATGTCCATATTCATTTCCAACCTGTCCTATCCGGGGAATGAAGTACTTCTCAACTCGGCTAAAGCCGGCATCCTGATCGGGTCCTTCCTCTCCGGACTGATCGGATACCTGGTGCTGCGGCTCGGGAAGAAGACTGTAAAGCAAGATAACGCTTAGCGGAACAACAGGGGCTGCCATTGCAGGGTCCAGGGCCAGGACATCCGGGATACCATTCACCCAGACGAGGGCGGAAAAAACAAACAAAACACAACAGGAGTAAAATAGGGAAATAAATTTTAACTGTCAGTAGTGATTTTAAATATTGAAATAAAAGCAAAATCGGATAACCCAACAGAGATCCGGAATATTTTGAAATTAAAAAATGCAGAATATAAAGGAACTGACCATCAGATTGACACCTATTTTAAGGTAAGATACGGACGATTAAAATTAAGAGAGGGAAATATTGAAAATAACTTAATTCATTATATAAGAGAAGATAAAAAAGGACCTAAACAATCGAAAATCATACTTTTTAAGTTTGAACCTGATTCTACCCTGAAAGAAATATTAACCGTTGCAAATGGAGTTTTAACGGTTATTGACAAACAAAGAGAAATATATTTTGTTGAAAATGTGAAATTCCATATTGATACTGTAAAGGAACTCGGAACTTTTATAGAAATAGAAGCAATTGATAAAGATGGAAGTATCGGAAAAGATAAATTATTATTACAATGTGAATACTATATGGAGTTATTCAATATATCAAGAGAAAACCTCATTTCTGTTTCATATAGTGATTTGATGTTGAGAGAAAAAACAAAATAAAAAAAGCAAGCCCCTAATAATGCCTATAGCCGACGGCGCCTGCGATTGAAACCGGAATCCCCTGTTCCTGGAAAACGGGCTTTCCTTTTCCGGGTCACTTCGACACAATGCAGAAAAGGGGTGATGGCCTCTTACGAAAAACGGACGATTGAAATTTTCATTATACCGCTGCCACAAACAAAAACACAAACCAATGAAACGAATTTTCCTTCTCCTGCTGTCGGTCTCTTTCATGTATTCATGCACGCATAAAATTTCAGAGCCAGGCTATGTCATCGTTGTCAACCGGGATGCCGACACGATTGTACATCGTTCTGCCGTTCAGTTACAGGATTACTGGAAAAAAATTACAGGCAGAACCCTTTCTATCCGGCATAAAGAACCTAAAAACAAGAAAGGAATTTATCTCGGTCATCAGACCCTGCTCCCTGCCGTTAACGATTCGCTGGCATCCCTGAAGCAGGACGGATTTGTAATTGCCATCAACGACAAAGGTGTTTTTCTTACGGGGAAAAACAGCCGGGGCACACTATATGCCGTAAATACCCTGCTGGAAGATTATCTCGGCTGCATAAAGCTCTTCCCGGGAGAAGATTATATCCCCCAAAGAGATACGGTTACTTTTAAGAATGGTTTTAAAATATATAATCCCGCTTTTGCTTACCGCAATGTTCATGCTCCCGGTAATTTCAACCGTGCCTGGCGTGAATGGTACAAACTGGAGTCCCTGGATATTTGGGGGATGTATGTGCATACGTTCAATAAACTGATTCCTCCGGAAAAATATTTTCAACAACATCCCGAATATTATTCGCTGGTAAGCGGTCGCCGGATCAGAGAAGGGCAACTCTGTCTGAGCAATCCGGAAGTAGTAGAACTGCTCATTAAGAATCTGGCCGACACCATCCGTAAAAATCCTTCGAAAAAATACTGGTCGGTTTCACAGAATGATGCTGTAAACCCGTGCGAGTGCGAAAACTGTCAAAAACTTTATCAAAAATACGGCGGTTACTCCGGGGCCTATGTATATACGATCAATAAAATAGCCAAATCATTTCCCGATAAGATTATTTCCACGCTGGCTTATATGTTCACCCGCCGTGCACCGAAAAATATCAGGCCTGCCTCTAATGTGAATATCATGCTATGCACCATAGAGTGCAGCCGCAGCAAGCCATTGAACCAGATCGAAGGAGAGCATACTTTTGCCCGGGATATGGAAGACTGGAGCCGGCTGACAAACAACATCTATCTTTGGAACTATGTGGTACAATTCAACAACTATCTGACACCCTTCCCCAACTTTCCTGTCTTACAGCCCAATATTAAGTTCTTTAAAAAGCACGGTGTGGACATGCTTTTCGAACAGGCAAGCGGCCGTAACTGGTCGGACCTGATCGGGCTGAAAGAATATTTACTAGCCAAACTGATGTGGGATCCGGACCTGAATGTCGATTCCCTGGCACAAAAGTTCATCCATGCCTGTTACGGTCCGGCCGCAGGCTATTTTTTAAAATACTACCACACCATCAACGATGAAATGATCAAGCACCGGGACAGCGTATTCCTGAACATTTACGGCTATCCTTCGGCATACACCCGGTCTTTCCTGCAGCCTCAATTGATGAACTATTATCTTGCCCTGATGGACAGCGCAGAAGAGAGCGTCTCCGGCGACACGGTATTGCTGCGACGCGTAAAACGTGCCCGTCTGCCTGTAGATTTTTCCTGGGTGGACATTGCCATCAATAACCATTTTCCGGAAATGCCCGCGCTCCTCGAAAGCGACAGCGGGAAACAGGTAAACCCTAAAATTTACAGATTGCTGAACAGCATGACAGAATACGCTGCTACCGACCCCATGATCAAAGTCAATGAACGTCAGTACACACTTAGCGCGTACAGAGATTACGTGCTTCTCATGCTTAAGCGAAAACTCAAGCCCAATAAACTGGCCGGCTCGGATATAATCCTGAAAACGGAATGGAGCCGCAAATATCCCGTTGGAGGTGCGAAGGCACTGAGCGACAACCTGCTGGGGACACTGGATTTTCATAATAACTGGCTGGGGTTTGAAGGAAACGATATGATCGCCGTGATTGACATGAAAAAAGAAAAAACCCTTTCAGACATACAGATGAATTTCCTGAAAGCGGCCAACTCCTGGACTTTTTTACCGCTCGAGATAAAGATAGAGACCTCACCGGACGGAAAGAATTATCACTTGCTGGCTGTGCAGAAAGGCGACACCACCGATCACAGTTTTCAGGTGGAAAGCATTCCTTTCGACTTTAACTTCAAACCGTTGACAACCCGGTTTATACGAGTTACGGCACGCTCCATGAAGACCTGTCCCGCATGGCACCAGGGATTCGGCAAACCGTCATGGATATTTATTGATGAAATCATTGCAAATTAAAACAAGCCCGGTTTTTTTTTATGTCTCCTCTCTTTGCAGAAAGACGATGATCTCCTGCAAAATAGATAAAAAAGGCCTCCGGGACGGTTCCTTTTTGCAGGAGGAATGCCTTCCTGGAATTACCGCTTCTCTCTCCGCTCGAAGCGGTGATTCCTTCTCTCGGGCCCTTCGCACCACCCCAATAAAATAACGGCCTCCCGGCCGTCCTTTTTTATTTTACCCCCGCTTTTGCGAAAGCAAGCTTTCTTCCAGCGGGGGTAAAATAAAAATGCCGCTATTGCGGCATTTTATTGGGGTGGTGGTGCCACCTGGAATTGAACCAGGGACACCAGGATTTTCAGTCCTGTGCTCTACCAACTGAGCTATGGCACCAACATCATATTTAAAACTTTTTTCAAATAACTTCTCTGTCCTGTGACCTACCAATCCCGAAAAACTGAAAATCGGGGCTGAGCTATGGCACCTCCTTTAAAAACATTCTCTCAATAAACCTCTGAGACTCATTTTTCTTTGGGTTGGCAAAACTAAACCAAAATTCTATTTTTTCAAAATCTTTTTTCTTTTCCGTAAAAAAAGTTTCGTAAACATTTCTGGCAGTATATTTTCCGGCCTCTTTTACTACCTTTGCAACGTTAAATTTCTTCTATGGAAATTATCCGGTATGAGCTGAAAAACGGGATCCGCATGGTCCACTGTCCTCTGCCCACAGGCATCGGCTATTGCGGACTATTGTTCAATACCGGCTCGCGGGACGAGCGGGACGACGAGACCGGCATGGCCCATTTCATCGAACACGTCCTGTTCAAAGGCACCCGGAAAAGAAAAGCCTGGCATATCCTCAGCCGCCTGGAAGATGTGGGTGGCGAGCTGAATGCCTACACCACCAAGGAAGAGACCTTCCTCTATGCCTCTTTCCTGAAAGAAGACTATCCCCGGGCGATGGAACTGTTGGCCGACATCACCTTCCGCTCCACCTTCCCGGAGAACGAGATCGAGCGGGAGAAAGAAGTGGTACTGGAAGAGATCAACTCCTATCTGGACAGTCCTGGAGAACTGATCTATGACGAGTTCGAGAACATGATTTTCCCCGGACAGTCTCTCGGAAGATTCATTCTGGGGAAACCGGAGGATGTGAAAGCCATCACCCGCGATAAGGTGGTCCGGTTTTATGAAGATAACTATGCCACTGATGAAATCGTCTTTTGTTCGGCCGGAAACATCCCGGAAGGAAAGATCATACGTCTCTTCGAAAAATATTTTTCGGATATTCCGTACAAAGCCCGCAGGCACCCCCGGACACCGGTTACCGGATATGTCCGGTCCGAAAAAAAAGAAAGAAAAGAGACGTACCAGAGTCATTGTATCATCGGCACGACAGGATATAAGGCCACCGACAAAAAAAGAACCGGACTGTACCTGCTGAACAATATCCTGGGCGGACAAGGCCTGAACTCCCGCCTCAACCTCACGCTGCGTGAGAAACGCGGACTGGCCTATTCGGTTGAATCTTCGTACAACCCGTATATGGATACCGGCGTTTTCTCCATCTATTTCGGTACCGACCGGAAAGACCTTGATAAAAGCATCCGTCTCACGCTGAACGAGCTGAAAAAACTCCGGGAAAAACCTCTGGGCCCCATGCAACTGCAGCGGGCCAGGAAGCAGCTCTCCGGCCAACTGATCCGCTCGGTGGAAAATCCGGAAAACCTGATCGCCAACATGGGCAGGACGATGCTGGTCTTTCAGGAAACTTTCGACCTGCAGCGGATGCTGAAAGCCATTGACGAGCTGACCTCCGAAGATATTTATACGATTGCCAACGAGATTCTGGACCCCGCCACCCTGTCATCCCTGATCTTCTATTGATTATGCTTACTCTGCCACGCGACCTGGAACATTATATCGAGACCCACTCCACGGCCGAGGATCCTGTTCTGGAAGAACTCAGTCGCCGCACCTGGTGGGAGACCATTTACCCACAGATGATGTCAGGCCCCCTGCAGGGCAAGCTGCTTGAGTTCATCAGCCGCATGATTGCTCCGGAACGCATCCTCGAGATCGGCACTTTTACCGGATATTCGGCCATCTGCCTGGCCCGGGGCCTTCGGGATCACGGAAAACTGATCACCATAGAGAATAATGACGAATTATTGGATATCAGTGCCGAGTTTTTTGAAAAAGCCGGTCTTACTGACAGGATAGAGTTGCATCACGGTAATGCACTTGAAATCATTCCGTCGCTGGAAGGCCCTTTTGACCTTGTTTTTATCGATGCCGAAAAAACAGAGTATGTTGACTATTATAAAACCGTGATTGGAAAAGTCCGGTCCGGCGGATTTGTTCTTGTGGATAATGTCCTGTGGGATGGAAAAGTAACCGCACACCCCGGGAATATGGATGCAGAAACACGGGGGATACACCGCTTCAATGAGACCGTCCGAAAGGATTCTGCCGTAGAACAGATCATACTTCCCCTGCGTGACGGGATCATGATGGTACGAAAAAAATAAATAAAACCACGTACGTGACCCCTGTATCCCTGTAAAGAAAAGAAATTATTTGATCTTACTGTTTCCTTCCAGTTCGCCGGTGATCTCCTTGATACGAATCGAGTTTAACTCTTTTGAGACCGTGGTAAGGTTCATCATAATAGTTTTATACTCGGGATAATCAGCATACTTTTGTTTCATCACATACATGATCTTCAGAACCATATTCTGAAGGTTTTCCGAGGTCTCAAATTCTTTTAAATTTTCTTTTTCCATTTTTATATTTTTTTTAAAATTACATATTTTCCACAATAAATTAAAATCAACGGTAAAATCAGTCCGTCTAAATGGTCTTTTTTCCTTCTTTGTGGCATAATATTTGAATTCCTATGTATAAAAAACGATCATGAAGACATCACTATTATTTTTTTCTCTGGTTTCCCTGTTTCTCAGTTTACCTGAAAAGGGATTATCAAATAATATGCCATCCGCACAGGTTGACACCGTTTATTATATCCCGGGCAAAATAAAACAAACTGCCCGGCTGTTCAGCGACATGGATAATGTCAGTTCAGTGGTCTTATACATCCCTGCCGATTCGACAGTCCAGATTCTCGAACCGGTAAAAGATTATTTTCTGGTACATTTTCAAGGGGTTGACGGATATATCCTTCAGAAAAAGGTAGAACACTACGGGGATATTCTCAAAGAATTCAATCAGCCGGTATCGGATCGCCAGGTGGCACAGAACCAGACAGATGAGCACCGGTATCGTCAGTTGGTTGCCAAATACGGAAATGGTACCGGCGAGAAAATCTATGAGCACAAGATATGGAAAGGGATGTCCAATTCTATGGTGCTGGATAGCTGGGGTACTCCACGGACCATCAATCATTACACAAATGCCAACGGGATCAAGGAAGAATGGATCTATCCGAAGTATATTCTTGTTTTTTGGGATAACCGGTTAACCTCGTGGTATAAAAGAAAATAGTCGGATCACAGTGCGCCTCCTGAAGCGACAATTCTGTCATAATACACAATACCTCCTGAGGGTTTTGTGTATCCACACCGCTTATCTCTCTATAATACTATACTTTACTGAACTCCACCTACGTAGGCCCCTACGTAGGTGAGGCGAGAAATACATATTGTACCCGGAGCGGGACTTTCCGCCCGGACGATGCCGGTCGGACGGGCCCGCCCGGACGATGCCGGTCGGACGGG
>JANTHB010000095.1 GCA_024762655.1 Bacteroidales bacterium | reverse complement strand
CTTCATATCACCCGGTTATTGCTAACCCGACGTTATGAAGTGGAACCCGGGTCGGGTCTGCCGTTGCCGGCATCTCTTTCCCGTTTCCCCCTTTCGAAGCACACTCTCCAAAGAACGTCACCTCTTGCCGGTTTTCCCTGGACCGGTTTCCCGGCTGTCCGCCCTTTCGGGTTTCTTTCCGGTTCTCCTTGCTCTCGGGGAGCAGGTCCACGGTCTGCCGACCGACCTGTGAGTGGCTTTTTCGAGCGGGGCTCTTCCGGTGGACTTCTTTCGAAGCTTCCCTTTCAAACCCGAAGCTTCTCGAACCAGCCTTTTATCTCTCACTTGGTAGAACAAATATATTACAAGGAACCATTCCGTGCAAATAATTTCAGGTTTTGTAATCCACAAAATACGAACATTGGTTATTAACAATTGTTAATAACTTCGTCCAGGGGGTGGGAAGGATCGGAAGGTATATTATATTGGTCTGATTATGAACCACCCGGAGCTTTTCTCCTGAGATCAATGACGTTCATTTTCCCGCCATCATGTTTTGTTTTTACAAAAAGTCGTATCTTTGCGTTGTCAAACCTTTACGGTAACATCATGATTAAAAAAATTCTGATTGCGAATCGGGGCGAAATTGCCTTACGCATTATCAGATCCTGCCGGGAGTTACAAATCCAGACTGTTTCTGTTTATTCTGATATCGATCGTCATGCCATGCATGTCCGGTTGGCTGACGAAGCCTATCACATAGGGCCTTCCCCGTCAGCAGAGAGTTATCTGAAGATGGACAAAATTCTGGAGATAGCCCGCCGCTCGGGCGCTGATGCGATCCATCCCGGTTATGGTTTTCTGTCGGAGAATGCTGAATTTGCTGAAAAAGTAAAAGCAGCCGGTCTTATTTTTATCGGTCCCTCCCCGGAAGCCATTCGCACCATGGGCGACAAGATCACCGCCCGTAAAACCATGATCGCTGCCGGAGTCCCTGTGGTCCCCGGAACCGAGCGGGTCATCCTCGATGAAACCGACGCACGCAAGATCGTGGATGAAGTCGGTTTACCCATTATGTTAAAAGCTTCTGCCGGCGGCGGAGGGAAAGGCATGCGCCTGGTTCATACGATGAAAGAACTGATGCCTTCTCTCAGAGCAGCCCGTTCGGAAGCAGAAACAGCATTTGGCAATGATGCCGTATATATAGAAAGGTATATCGAATCGCCCCACCATATCGAGTTTCAGATCCTGGGAGACCAGCATGACAATTACATCCATCTGGGCGAAAGGGAATGTTCCGTTCAGCGACGGCACCAGAAAGTGATCGAAGAAACCCCTTCGGTATTGATGACTCCGGAATTACGGGAGGAAATGGGGGAGAAAGCCATCGCAGCAGCCAGATCGGTACATTATGAAGGAGCCGGAACGGTCGAGTTCCTGGTGGATGACAAGGGGAATTACTTTTTTCTGGAGATGAATACCAGACTGCAGGTGGAACATCCGGTCACCGAACAGGTGGTTGGCATTGATCTGGTTAAGGAACAGATCCGCGTAGCTCAGGGAGACCGTCTTGCCATCACACAGAAACAGGTCAGACAACGGGGTCATTCTGTGGAATGCAGGATCTACGCGGAAGATCCGGACAATAACTTCATGCCCTCTCCCGGAAAAGTGATTAAACTACGCGAACCCAACGGCCCGGGGATCCGTGTTGACGGATATGTCTATGAAGGTTTTGAAATCCCTATCTATTATGACCCGATGATTTCAAAACTGGTCACATACGGTGCTTCCCGTGAAGAAGCTATCCAACGTATGATTCGCGCTTTGGACGAGTATCGGATCATGGGCGTGAAAACATCTATTCCCTTCCTGAAAAGGATCATGGAGAATCGTGATTTCCGGGACGGAAAATACAATACCCATTTCATCGATACCCATCAAAAAGAATTGTTCCCGGAAGAGTCGTCCGAAACCAACCGGGATACAGAAGAGCTGGCAGCCATTACCGCTTTACTGGAATACCTTGAAGATAAAAAAGCCAAAACGGCTCCATCCAACGGGATGGTTAAAAAACAGAGTATGTGGAAAGAATTTGGCAGAAAAAAAGCCGTGACACGCTTATAATCAAAAAAGAATCCTATGACGTCTTATGAAATAGAATTAAAGGACCGGACCGTTCAGGCCGAGGTAATTGAACAAGGCAAGGATACCGTCAAAGCGTCTGTCAACGGGAAAATATATGAACTGGACATCCGGAAGGTCGAACCGGGCGTTTATTCATTGCTACATGCAGGCAAATCTCTCGAGTTGCAGGTAACAGAGGGGAAAAAAAAGAACGAATATACCGTACATCTGGACGGTCGCAACTGGGATGTTCAGATCATTGATGCGGATGTACGCTTTCAGCGCAACCGCAACAAAGGGAAGCCGGAAAACGGCATGCAGGATATCTCCTCTCCTATGCCTGGCAAAGTTGTAAAAGTGCTCGTTCAAAAAGGAGATGAAGTGAAAGAAGGGCAAACCCTCATCATTATCTCGGCCATGAAAATGGAAAGTGAATATCATGCTCCCCGGGATGCAAAAATCAAGGATGTGCTGATTCAGGCAGGAGATACGATCGAAGGAAACCAACCGCTGATCACTTTTGAATAGCCCTTGTAATTATTTTCGTAACCAAACCATCATTCAAAAACCAACCCTATGCTGACACTTGAAGAGAAATTCAGACTTATCGAAGAAAAAAAGAAACAAGCTGAACTTGGTGGAGGGGAAGATCGAATCAAAAAGCAACACGAAAGCGGAAAATTAACGGCTCGTGAGCGTCTTGAGATTTTGCTGGACCCGGGAACATTCAATGAAATAGACAAGCTGGTGGTGCACCGTTGTACGGAGTTTGATATGGATAAGAAAAAAATACCCGGAGACGGTGTGGTAACCGGATACGGGAAGATTGACGGGAGGCTGGTCTATGTCTTCTCACAGGACTTCACTGTTTTCGGGGGCTCGTTATCCCGTACCAATGCCAACAAGATCATCAAGGTGATGGACCTGGCCATGAAAATGGGAGCCCCGGTTATCGGCCTGAATGATTCGGGAGGCGCCCGTATTCAGGAGGGGGTCCAGAGTCTGGGAGGATACGCAGATATTTTTTACCGCAATGTAATGGCATCGGGGGTGGTTCCCCAGATCTCCGCCATTCTGGGACCGTGTGCGGGAGGAGCTGTTTATTCCCCGGCACTGACAGACTTTATCTTCATGGCCAATCATTCCAGCTACATGTTTGTAACCGGACCGGATGTGATAAAAACAGTTACCCATGAAGAAGTCAGTAAGGAAGATCTGGGCGGTGCGATGACCCATAATTCAAAAAGCGGTGTGGCTCACTTTGTCGGGGAAGATGAGGAGCAGGTGCTCATGATGATCCGTGAATTGCTGAGTTTTATTCCTTCCAACAACATGGAAGATCCGCCGGTAAAAGCAGCTACGGACGATCCCGAACGGGAAGACCCCGGTTTGCATGATCTGGTACCTGCCGACGCCAACAAACCCTACGATATCAAAAAGCTGATTGTCTCGGTGGCCGACGACCATAACTTTTTAGAGGTGATGCCACATTATGCCATGAATATCGTTGTTGGCTTTATGCGGCTAAACGGAAAACCGGTAGGTGTGGTAGCCAACCAGCCCAATCATCTGGCCGGTGTGCTGGATATTGACGCCTCGATAAAAGGAGCCCGGTTTGTGCGCTTCTGCGATGCATTTAACATCCCGCTGATCACCTTCGAAGATGTCCCCGGGTTCCTGCCGGGAACCTTACAGGAATTCGGAGGCATTATCAAACATGGTGCTAAATTGCTGTATGCTTTTTCGGAAGCTACGGTACCCAAAATTACGGTGATCACCCGTAAAGCTTATGGCGGCGCCTATTGTGTGATGTCTTCAAAACATATCGGCGCCGATATCAATTATGCTTTTCCCACCGCTGAAATCGCGGTTATGGGACCCGACGGGGCCGTTAATATCCTGTACAGAAGTAAAATCAGCAATGAAGAAGAAAAAGCAAAAATCGTAGACGAGTATAAAGTGAAATTTGCCAATCCCTTTAAGGCTGCCGAGTTGGGATACATTGATGAAATCATTTACCCAAGGGAAACCCGTAAAAAACTTATCCGGGCTCTGGAAATGACGGAAAATAAAACCCTCTCCAATCCTCCCAAAAAGCACGGGAACATCCCCCTTTAATAAGATAACAGGGATTAGATCTTATTCTACAGAGACGTACCTCGTGCGTCTCTGTTTTTTAAAATGGAATATTTTTCCTGCAGGAAAGTCGCTGACAGAAAATTATATTGTAATTTTATTGCATGAAGCATTTTCTTATCTTTTTGGCCTTGTCTCTGATCTGGTCTCAAAATAATCAGGTAGCTTACGGACAGAGAAAAATGGAGAATGAGCCTGTGGACACAACCTGGTATGTCAGGGGAGATGTTAACTATAACCTCCTTGTAGCGGCATACCTGGGGAGAGACAAGGATGTTGCACGCTTTCTGGGACTGGGAGCTTATGTCAACACCACGACCATGAGCGGAAATACACCCCTGATCCTCGCTTCCGGCGAAGGTCACCTTTCCACGGCAGCATTGCTTCTGTCACAGGATGCCAATATCAATGATAAAAACAAAGAAGGCGTTTCCCCTTTGTTACAGGCCACCCTGAACAATCACCCCAAAATGATCGCTTACCTGCTGGAGCATGGCGCTGATGCAGACATTCGTGATAACTACGGACGCACTCCGTTGATGGAAGCTGCTGCACAGAATCTGATGGCGGCAGGAAAGATCCTTCTGAAACACGGAGCCGATCCTGATGCCGCCGACAAACAAGGCACAACCCCCTTAATGGCCGCCGTTTACAGCAAAAATGCAGACTTTGCAAAGATGCTCCTGGAAGCAGGCGCTGACATCAACCAAAAGGACAACCATGGTTTTACAGCTTTGTTGATAGCTACACAGAATCATGATCCCGGCATGGTGGATTTTCTGATTTCCAGAGGCGCTGATATTTTCATTAGGACAAATTCCGGGTATTCACCCCTGCTACTGGCAGTACAGGAAAAGGAGGTGACCCTGGCCGAGAAGTTCATCTCACTCGATTCCACTGGTTTTTTTAAAAAAAGGATGCCCCTGAATCCCGTTAAGCTGGCCTCGGAAAACAAGGACCCCGGGATGAAAGACCTGCTGCTGCTAAATGACTACCGGGAAACTTTTTCGCCTTATCTTCATGATCTTCGGTTCGGGACTGATGTTCTCCTGAACGGAACGAATTTTTTCCCGGGTATATGCTTCGGAATTACGGAAGGGACAACAAAACTGACCTTTTACACAGGCTTTAATTACCGGATTTATCCCGCCCGGGTTCTGGTCCCCTCTTCCGAACATGTCTTTTATCAATACTGGGAATACCGGGGGATCGCCTATACCGGTGCAGGCAGGGATTTTCCTTTCGTTGCAAACACTCCCCATAAACCAGGTTTCGGAGCCTATGTTCTGATCAGCGGGTTTGTTTCTTTCGGGCCGTCGTATGCCGGCAGCAAATTATCCCCCAAAACGATCCTTATGGTCAGTCCTTCGGGTGGACTGTATATGCGGACCGGCCCGGTACATATCACGGTGGGATACTCCTGGCTGAATCTTAAGACCTATGATTTCCCGGACAGTTATGCTTCGCTTAAAGTGGAATATATCCTGTCGCGGAAAAAGATTTCAAAATCAAAAAAAACCATACCCTGGTATCACTAACAGATTTTCTATGAATCGTTTGTTACGCATATTATTTTTCGGATATCTCTTCCTCAGTCTGCTTCTGCTTACCCTCTGCAACAAGGAAACGACCAACCAGCCTGTCGACTGCAGCCAGTGTTTCCCGGTAGCCCCCGACAGTGGGTTTCTTGCCCTGCATCTTACCATCAACGGCGAAAACCGGAAAGTCCCTGTGGCAGTGTACGAGGGAAATCTTGAAGACCAGGACGTCAGATTCCGGGATACGGTCACTCAACCAACGATTAAGATTCTTATGCCTGCCGGACACACCTATGCCGTAACCGCAAGATATATTCAAGGGGGAGATACCCTTATCGCGGTGGACGGCACCAGCCTGGAGATAAAGAAAGCGGTAGGCCAATGTAGTAAAACGTGTTATGTCGTCATGGGAGGCTATCTGGACCTGAGACTCCGGAAATAGTTCGTTTTCGTTCTCCTCTTATCAGCTATGAAACACCAGCAAAGGTACCGTAGTATAGAAAAACATCTTCCGGGTAATGCTGGGATAAAATATTTTTTCAATCAGGTTGCGCTTGTGGGTTGTCATGGCAATGGCACTTACCGGATTTTTTGATATATACTCTTCAATGCCGGCAATCACATCCTCTTTGTGAATAACGTCACACGTGATGGTTGCTTCCGGATAGGATTTTCTGAAATATTCCTTTAACCCTTCCATTTTAATATGATCTCCGGCATCTTCCTTTTCACTGCCAATATGCATGCACACGATATCCATATTTAAAGGCCTGATCAGTCTCATCAGTTTTGAGATTGCCTCAAAATCAGCTTCATCATAATCCGTAGCATACAGGATCTTTCTTCTTTCAAAAAAACCTTTCAGGTCCATATCCTCCGGGATAACCAGCACGGGGAGAGAGGCCTTCTCCAGGATTCGTGTAGTGGTTGAGCCGATAGGATCCTGTTTTCTCTTGTCTTTACCACGCGCTCCCATAATGATCAGGTCGGGCTTATAGGACTCCACCGCATAAAAGACAGCATCATCCAGGGGCCCTTTGACCACAGAATAATCCATCAACAGATTTTTCAATTTTTCTTTCTCTGCCATTTTACGCAAACGCTCCATGAACTTCTTTATCTCTTCCCGGGCGGTATCCCTCAGATCACTGAGATATTCGGTGATGGTCCCCTCAAAACCGAAAGATTCATCATATGGGATGGTTTGCATGTCAGGCGCATAATAAGCATGTAAATAAAGGATCTCCGCCCCCACCTTCGAGGCATAGTGCATAGCAAAACGGGAGGCATGCTCAGCGTAGTCGCTGAAGTCAACAGGCACCAGAATTTTCTTTACCCCGGATTTATTGCTGATTTTACTTTGGTCCGGATTTTTTCCGGTCCACTCTCCTTCGTCCCGGAGAAACTGCTTGTAAATATCCGTTGCTTTCTCAAGATCTTCTTCCCTGATCTTGATCTTCACCCCGGCAGAAGCATCCGGCTGTATCAAATTGACATTGGAAAGCACAGCGTCAATCCCTTCACTTTCCAGACGGGTCTTTAGTAGCAAAGCTCTTTCATAGGGGTGCTCGGCAAGGATAACAAGCTTATCTTCCATTTTTTTACTTTTTTATTTTAAAGTTATAAAAAATTTGAAAAAAAGGCAAAGATATGCCGGAAAAAGTACGTTCGGGAAATCCCACCGTCACACGCTAACAAGACATAAACTATGCAGTTATCTGAAACTCAGACCAATACCCGCCGTATAGATGGAATAATCAGCCCAGGTATAATCTCCGTGAAGGGTGATCACTGTCAGTTTCAAACGAATACCCGCATTGACTCTCAATCCGCTCTGATTGGTAATTTTCATACCGGGAATCCTGTGAATATCAGCATCTGTATAGGTAGGAATAGTCGTAGAGATTTCAGGATGAAATCCGGGAATGGGTATATTTCCGTTCACATCAATATTCGTCGAGGTTTTACTATACCCGATCCCCCCGAAAACATTAATGACCGGCAGGTTCGTTGATGCGATAAGGTCAACGGTATATGCCTGGATGACCGTGCTGATCTCCTGGCCGGTAAAATCAGCAGGCCTGTAACTCTCCAGATTATCATAACTGTCAGGCTCAAGCTGAAAACCGGCATATACATTCATGCGTGTGTATCCCCCGAAAAGAGATACGCCTACCGGCAATCTTTTCAGCACCGGGATCCACTGACTGATGCTATGTTTCATACCAAGGCCCCACAAACTTACTTTTGCGGAGGTTTCGGGGACCTTGACAGGGATCAGTAAGCGGCCGATAATTTCGGTGCCGGCCGGCAAACCAATGCCTGCCTGCAGCATGGGGGAAGGAACAAAATCAATGCCTGTGCCGGCAGGAGACCGGAAGGAAGCCAAAGTGACCGTATCCGTCGCATTGCCTTCCCTGTATTCCAGCAGCGGCCCCTCATCCGTACTGCCGGCAATAGTAGGTGCGATGGTACTTGCTCCAACAGGTTCCAGGTTTTTCAATCCTATCTTTGCCAGATCAAAGGTTTTGGCATTGTCGGGAACAAAGCTCAGGTTCACGGTAAACGTAACATCCACACCACCCACCTTGTGGGTGGTCGCCGTATTGTACCATCCCGCATTAAGATCAGCACCAAAAGCATTCATCCAGGGTCGCAGATATTCGGTTAGAATCGCCTGCCCGTCTTCTACTCCGCCATCAAAAATATTGATTGATTCACCAACCTGGGAAAAAACACTTATTCCGGACATCAGGCCGGTAAAAATGACAGTAAACAGGCATTTTCGCATACGATTGTTTTTCATATCAAAAAAGTTTTATGATTAATTATTTTTATAAATATAAGACTTTTTTTATGATCTTTTGGTTGCCCGGGAGACCTGAAATTTATGCCCGGCAAACTAAAAATAACCGTATCTTTGCAAAAAGGAGAATTTTATGGCCTTGAATATTCCGTTGGCTGAACGCATGCGCCCCAAAACGCTTGATGAATATGTCGGGCAGGATCATCTTGTCGGGAAACATGCCATTCTTCGTAACCTGATAGATGCAGGCACAATCCCTTCCATGATCCTGTGGGGTCCGCCGGGAGTGGGAAAAACCACCCTGGCAAGAATTTTTTCCCTGCAGATGAATCGTCCTTTTTACAGTCTGAGTGCCGTCCATTCGGGCGTAAAAGATGTCAGGGAAACCATTGAGAAAGCAAAAAAAGAACAGTTTTTTGACCGTCCCAACCCCATCCTGTTTATCGATGAGATCCACCGGTTCAGCAAATCCCAACAGGACTCGCTGCTGGGAGCAGTAGAGGAAGGAACGATCACACTCATCGGTGCCACCACCGAGAACCCTTCCTTTGAAGTCATTTCCCCCCTGCTGTCCCGGTGTCAAATCTATGTCCTGAAACCCATGGATAAGGACGCTCTCATCACTCTTCTGCAACGGGCCCTCCATCAGGACCCGTATCTCAAAAAATTATCCATAGAGGTCAGGGAACATGAAGCCCTGCTCCGCTATTCCGGCGGTGATGCCCGCAAGTTATACAATGCCCTGGAACTGGTGGCAGATGCTGAGAAAAATAAAACACCGGAAGGGAAAAAGATCATCATCACCAACGATACGGTTTTGCAACATCTCCAGGAAAACCTGGCCTTATATGATAAGCAGGGGGAGCAGCACTATGATATTATCTCTGCTTTTATCAAGTCGGTGCGGGGCAGTGATCCCAATGCAGCCGTTTACTGGCTTGCCCGGATGGTGGAAGGAGGAGAAAATCCCGAATTTATAGCCCGGCGGCTGGTGATCCTGGCTGCCGAAGATATCGGTCTGGCCAATCCCAATGCATTACTGTTGGCACAAAGTACTTTCGATGCCGTTCACCAGGTCGGATGGCCGGAATCCAGGATCATCCTCTCCGAAGCCACTATTTACCTGGCCACTTCCCCCAAAAGCAATTCTGCCTATATGGCCATCAACGAAGCCCAGGCACTGGTCAAAAAAGAAGGGGACCTGTCAGTGCCTCTGAACATACGGAATGCCCCTACCAAACTGATGAAAGACCTGGGCTATGGAAAAGAATATAAATACGCCCACAGCTATCCCGGGAACTTTATCAGGGAACATTACCTGCCGGAAAAAATCCAGGGCACACGGTTGTATTTGCCGGGAGAAAATCCCAGGGAAAAAGAGATATCCGAACGACTGAAAAAATGGTGGGGTGAATGGTACGGGTATCTTTGAGTAAAGACGTCTCCTGTAAAGGCGCAATGATTGCGCCTCCTACCACCCCTCAAGTAAAAAAACACATTAACGTTTCAAAAAAGATGACATCCTTAAATATAACCCAAAACATACCCCGGATCAGGCATACCGGGTCGGGTAATTTTTTTCTGATAGCAGGACCCTGTGTGGTGGAAAGTGAAGAAAATGTTTTTCATGTTGCCGAGAAGATCGTGAAGATCACGGACAAGCTGAAGATTCCTTACATTTTCAAAGCTTCCTATAAGAAAGCCAACCGTACCCGTCTGGACTCTTTCACCGGCATCGGAGATGAAAAAGCCCTGAAAATCCTCGAAAAAGTCAAAAAAGCTTTCGATATCCCCGTTTTGACGGATATTCATGCGGTAACGGAAGCCGCTCCTGCCGCCGCCTATGTTGATATTCTTCAGATCCCGGCTTTTCTCAGTCGCCAGACCGACCTGCTGGTGGCGGCCGCAAAAACCGGAAAGGTCATCAATATCAAAAAAGGCCAGTTTATGGCTCCCGCCGTTATGCGGTTTGCTGCAAATAAGGTAGTACAGTCCGGCAATCCCAACGTCATGCTGACCGACCGGGGCACCATGTTTGGCTACGATGACCTCATTGTGGATTTCAGGGGAATCCCGGAGATGAAAAAATTCGGCTACCCTGTTGTCATGGACATTACCCATTCGCTGCAACAACCAAACCAAAACGAGGGTATCTCCGGGGGGCGCCCCGACATGATCGAAACGATCGGCAGGGCAGCCATTGCCACCGGCGCCGACGGTATTTTTCTGGAGACCCATCCCGAACCGGCCCGGGCCAAATCGGACGGTGCCAATATGCTGAGACTGGATTTGCTGGAGAGGTTACTGGAAAAACTTGTCAGGATTCACCAGGTGGTAAGAGAACTCTAATAAATAAACCATAACCCCAAAAAAATGGCGGCACGCAACATGCCGCCAGATGGTTTTTATTTCAGACTAATCTATGTTGACCGCGCGTATTCCATCAGCTTCTCAAAATACATGGCAAAGGAACGATACAGAAAGTGTGTCCACTTCCCGAAGGGAACGATAACCAGAGCCCATTGCACCAGGATCATCAGATGAACCAGGTACAGCCATATATTGTTCTCAAGAAGATGAAGATCTATGAACAGACGGACAGCAAAAGCGGATATCCCCATCAGGAAAAGCCAGATAACAAAAAACCAGTCACTGGGATGAGCATGTTTACTGATTTCCTGGTCCTTTACAATTCTTCGCCGCACAAAATCAAAAGTCACCACAAAGATCACGGCACTTTCCACATATCCCAATGCCACAACAAACAGGCTTTGAGAAGCAAACCAATCAAGGACCACCGTAGTAAATAACAGGCTCAGATACCCAAGAACAAGGATAAAATGTTCAAACCATCTTATCTGATTGTCCTCGCATCCCAGGGTACGTTTCTGGGTAAACATATGAACGAAAAGATCTCCGGTTGCAGTAAAATAGACCGACACAGGCACCCTGACCCCGGGCTTATAAATTGTGAGCCACCACATCCGGATAATGTTTGGCAGCAAGATCAAGGCAAACACAACGGTAATGGCCGCCATTTCAAAATAGTGGCCGTAATGCATAATGACAGGAAGATTAAAGTTCTCATAAGCACCGAACCACGCAACCAGGGCCGCCAACACCACAAAAGCGGAAAGAGTAACAGCCAGCGATTTGTAAAACAACCCGGACAATCCGGTCCAGTCGTACCTGGCAATGAGCCAGCGGCGGAGAGACATCATCAGCTCTCCGGGATTGGCTTCGCGGGGGCATGTTTCACTGCATTCACCACAATAATAGCATAACCAGGGCTTCAAAGAGGTTTCCAGATTTTCTTTTAACCCCAGGACACTGAACCGCACCATTTCTCTGGGAAACGATTCCTCCTCCGTAGCAAGGGAACAGACAGCCGTGCAGTTCCCGCAATTATAACATGCATTGGCATCAAAGG
>JANTHB010000094.1 GCA_024762655.1 Bacteroidales bacterium | reverse complement strand
GGCCCCCCGTCATCGGAAGACCTGAAGTGATCGTGGAAGGCAGGTGTCTCCGAAGTCTCCTCCATGCATCCTGTTCCTGCCGCTTTGATTTTGTATTTTTATAACCTGAAAACGAAAATATAAACATAGCAAATATGAAAAAGTATTTTTTCCTGTCTGTTTTTCTGGTCTTTTTCTTCTCGTGCCAGCCTCAGAACGATACAAAATCTCCGGTGGATTATGTAGATCCGTTCATCGGGACGGATTTCTTTGCCCATATGTTTCCGGGCCCTGTGCTGCCGTTCGGGATGGTGCAGTTAAGCCCTGATACGGACACCCGGGGATGGACCTATTGTGCCGGGTATCAGTATGCCGATAATTCAATCATGGGTTTCAGTCACACCCATTACAGCGGGGTGGGGATGGCGGCAGCGGGGGATATCCTGGTGATGCCCACTGTAAATCAGAAACTGCAGGTGACCCCCGGCCCGAAAGAGCATCCGGAGAAAGGCTACCGTTCCGGATTCTCCCACAGCGAGGAAGAAGCATCCCCCGGATACTATTCGGTGCTGCTTAAGGATTATGGGGTGAAGGCCGAGCTTACCGCCACCCGCAGGGCAGGGATGCATAAATATACTTTCCCGGAAACCAACGACGCCCACATCCTGATTGACCTGGGACATAACATCGGGAAAAGACCGGAGGGAAAATCCCATCTGGAATTTGCGAATGATCATACCCTGCAGGGATACAAAGTATCGCAGGAAGCCATTGTATATTTTGTGGCTGAGTTCAGCCGGCCTTTCACTGCGTACGGTACCTGGGATGCCGGTTACAGGACCCCTGAATCGGGAGCCTCTGTATTTCCCTGGAAATCGGCTGAGTCAGGGGAGCGTGTCGGCGCTTTTGTCAACTATCAGACCCATGAAGGCGAGGTGATCTACGTGAAAGTAGGCCTGTCCTACGTGAGTGTGGACGGTGCCCGGAAGAACCTGGAGACGGAAATACCCGACTGGGACTTCATGGCCGTGAGAAGAAAAGCGTACGATAGTTGGAATCATGAGCTGAAAAAGATGCCGGTAAAAACCAACGACGGGGAGAAAAAGCAGGTGTTTTATACGGCGTTGTACCATGCGATCCTGGCCCAGCGTATTTTCAACGATGTGGACGGAAAATATATGGGCATGGACGGGAAAGTGCATGTGGCTGAAGATTACGATTTCTTTCCTTCCTTTTTCTGCTGGGATACTTATCGTACCGAACATCCCCTGATGACCCTGGTTGAACCTGAACATGTGAACGATATGATCCGTTCGATTGTGGAAAAAACCAGGCACTTTGGCTGGCTGCCGGCGCAGCATCACCGCAACCGTTTCGGTCAGGGCATGGCCGGGGACCATTTATTCCCGATTATTGTGGATGCATATATGAAAGGATTCCGGGACTGGGATGTGGATTTTCTTTATGACGCCATGTGGAAGAAGGCCACACAGATGCCCCCCGCGCCCTTGCCACCGGAGGACGGACGGTCGGGTCTGAAGGAGTATGAGACACTGGGGTATGTTCCGGTGGATAAACGCCCGGAGTCGGTGTCCAATACGCTTGAGCTGGCGTATGATGACTGGTGCCTGGCACAGATGGCCCGGGCACTTGGGAAAGAGAAGGATTACCGGCAGATGATAAAAAGAGCGCATAATTATAAAAATCTGTTCGATCCCCGGGTGGACTTTATGCGGCCACGACTGTCGGAGGGGTCATGGCTGCCTGCCTGCAAAGGCAAACCCGCCGGAATAGCACACATAGGGGATCATTCCTGGTATGATTGTTTTGACCCGCTGCTGGTGGGCCGCCGCCCGAATCGCTATTTTACCGAATCAAATGCCTGGCAATATGTATGGGCCGTGCAACAGGATGTCCCCGGTTTGATTGGTCTTTTTGGTTCAAAAGAAAAATTCATTGCCAAACTGGACACTTTTTTTACTATGAGCCCTGAGATCAGCGGTCCAAAATATGTGGGCGTGGTCGGTACCATCGGTCAATATGTGCAGGGAAACCAACCGTCACATCATGTGGCTTATCTGTATGATTATGCCGGACAACCTTGGAAAACCCAAAAATGGGTCAGAAAAGTGATGGACTTGTACCGTACAGGTCCAGGCGGGATCTGCGGCAATGAAGACATGGGATCCCTTTCTTCCTGGTATGTGTTTAGTGCCATGGGCTTTTATCCGGTTACACCCGGCTCAAATATCTATATGATCGGTTCTCCCCTCATGGAAGAAGTGACCCTGAAAAAAAATCCGCCTTATCAGCAGAAAGATTTTACGGTCCGGGCACTGAATGGTTCAGATGCCAATAAATATATTCAATCGGCTACCTGGAACGGAAAACCGTTAAACAGGAATTGGATATCCCATGAGGAGATCACTCATGGAGGATTGCTTGAATTTGAAATGGGACCCGAACCAAACCGGTCGTGGGGAGGGAATACACAGGATATCCCCCGGTCAATGCCGTTAAAAAATAATGTAAAATAAATAAAATAGCATATAGATAATATTTCCTTTTTGTATTATTTTGCGTGCATGAGATATAATTATTAATCATAATCTGATCATATGCTGGCTGGAATAGATTTGTTTATTATCATAACCTATTTTGTAGGGATGATGCTGCTGGGCTATTACTTTAAGCGGTTTGTAGGCAGTTCGGATGATTATTTTTTAGGTGGCAGGACCCTGCCTTTTTGGGCCATTGGCATGTCGGTAGTCGTTTCGGATATCGGAGCGATGGACTTTGTGGGAGTATCCGGACAGGCTTACCGGTATGGCGTATCGGTGGGTAATTTTGACTGGATCGGTTCGGTACCGGCGATGCTACTGGCTGCTTTTATTTTTATTCCTTATTTCTGGCGTGGGGGCATGTACACCATTCCCGAATACCTTGGGAAGAGATATAACCAAACGGTTCGCACCATTGCTTCCCTGACCTGGATCAGCTTTTTTGCCGTTGACCTGGGTGTGCTGTTCTGGGCTACTGCCGTATTATTAAATGTGTTAATGGGTTGGCCGGTGTGGTTGTCCATCCTGCTGATAGCGGTTGTTGTTGGCTTTTATACCTATTTCGGGGGTATTACGGCAGTGGTCATGACAGATGTTGTTCAACTGATCGTTATGTTTGTGGGTGGTTTTACACTCGTGTTCCTTGGCTTTCATTCTGTTGGCGGCTGGGAAGGCCTGGTAGAAAAAGTCCATAGTATGGGTCCTGAATACCAGCAACATTTTCATCTGATACAACCGGCCGATACCAAAACCCCTTTTCCCTGGACCGGCATCCTGTTCGGACTGACTTTTGTTATGGCCAATGCGTATATGATCGGGAACCAGACGATTGTCCAACGGTGCCTGACAGCAAAAAACGAGTGGCACGCCAAAGCCAGTATGATCTTTGGTGCCGGTCTGAAAATGCTGATCCCTGTCCTGGTGATGTTCCCCGGTCTTATCGCTATCGTTCTCTATCCCGGTTTGGCAGATGGTGATAAGGCACTTCCCCTGATGATCAAAAATATTCTGCCTGCCGGATTGGTCGGGCTTATGTTCTCTGCTTTCTTTGCCGGACTTATGTCCAGTGTGGACTCGCTGCTCAACTCGACAGCGACCCTCTTTACGAAAGATATTTATGAACCTTATATTACCAAAGGAGCCTCGGATAAACACTATTTACGCGTAGGAAAAATAACGACACTGGTGCTTCTTATCCTGGGAGTTGTTACCTCTCCTCTGAGTAAGTTTTTCCCGGGGATATATGTGGCTATACAGACTTTTCTGTCTTATTTTCAGGGGCCGTTGTTTTCCATCTTATTGCTTGGTATTTTCTGGAAAAGAACTACACAATGGGGGGGGCTGTCCGGATTGATTATCGGCATAGCCGTTGCTTTTATACTCAACACTTTTAAGGGTAGGTTCTTTACTATTGAAGATCCTTTCCTGTATGTGTCATGGTGGTCTTTTGTTACCGGGTTTGTGATAACATTTGTTGTCAGTCTTTTTACCGTTCCTCATCCTGATAACAAACTGGTGGGCCTGGTATATAACCTTACGGTTAAAAAGGATAATAAAATATAACCCTAATAATCCGGAATAAAATGTTAAACTTTGACTGGCTTTCAGGAGTATCGCAACATACGGCCAAGATGATTTTTCTGGGCTTATTTATTCTTATAGGAATACTTGTTCTGTTTATTCCCAATGATTATATCTTTCAGGGTATAGAGAAAAAAGACAGACACTGGTATATGAATCTTAAACTGTGGGCAATGATCGTTCTGGGTATGATATTTTATACCTATTATATTTTTTAATTTACAAAAACAAGGATATGGAACCGGCAGATATAGAAAAACAAAAAAGATACAAATCCATGCAGATCAATAATGCCCTGGGTATTTTTATCCTGTTTTTTGGCATTGTGGTGATCATTGCCGTGCCTTTTTCCGATAATCATTATGATAAGATGACGAATCTGGTAGCGGGTGTGATCCTGAGTGGTATCGGAGGAGGAACCATCTGGTATGCACAACGGGTAATGAAGTCCCTGGGGGGAAAAGGTATTAAACCTGATAAAAAGAAGGACCAGACTTAAGTAACCTAAAAATATACATCATGGTATCTTATCAATCTAAGTTGTCGGACCATTGGATGATCCTCTCTTCTGCAGAGGAGAAACATTCCGGAGCAGAAATATCTGTTCCGGGTTTTCCGGTAAAAAACTGGTATTATGCTGAAGTTCCCTCGACGGTATTAGGGACGCTGGTAAAAAACAATGTGTATCGCGACCTGTATGTGGGTACAAATATGGAGAAGGTGCCTGAGGAGCAATTCCATGTCCCGTGGTGGTACCGTACTGAGTTTGACCTGGAGCCGGAGCAGGCAGATAAGACTGTTTTGATCAGTTTTGATGGCATCAATTACAAGGGGGATATCTGGCTGAACGGGAAACAGGTGGCCGGTAAAGAGGAGGTTACAGGAGCATTCAGAAGATTCCGGTTTGACATTTCGGCCTTTGTGGTGCCCGGGAAAAATATACTGGCAGTGGAAGTAACGCCTCCCGGCCCCGGCGATTTCAGTACCGGTTTTGTGGATTGGAACATCGATCCGCCTGACCGAAATATGGGTATCTTTCGGGAAGTGACCCTGCATATTAACGGAGGAGTTAGTATTGACCATCCTTTTGTGCAATCGCAATTCAATGCGGATCATCCGGACCATGCCTCACTGACAATTACGACCTCATTGGTGAACCATGAAAAGAAGAAGATAACAGGGGTGTTGAAAGCATCCATAGACAGTCTGAAGATTGAAAAAGAGATCACGTTGCAACCGGAGGAAAATAAAAGCGTCGTGCTGGATCCGGAAGAATATCTTGAGCTGAACATACAGCATCCCCAACTTTGGTGGCCCAACAACCTTGGAAATCCTAGTCTGTACAAGCTTGAATTAACTTTTGAGACGGAAGGGAACATTTCCGATAAGAATGAGCTCGCTTTCGGTATCCGGAAGGTGGAGGACTTTTTTGAAAACGGACACCGGGGGTTCAGGATCAATGGCCATAAGGTGGTTATCAAGGGCGCCGGCTGGACCGATGATCTGTTGCTGATGGATACCCATGAATCGCTGGAAGCACAGATCGCTTATGTCAGGCACCTGAACCTGAATACCATCCGGATGGAAGGATTCTGGGGAAAAGACCAGTATCTGTATGACCTTTGTGACCGTTACGGAATCCTTATGATGGTGGGCTGGAGCTGTCACTGGGAACATGAGAAATTCCTTGGCAAACCGGCAGATCCAAAATACGGGGGGATCATTGAACCGGAAGATATTGCCCTGATGTCCCGGGCCTGGGAAGATCAGATCCTGTGGCTGCGTCATCACCCTTCTATCTTGGTATGGGGGATGGGGAGTGATAAGCTGCCACATCCCGAGGCGGAAAAAAAGTATGCGGAGATACTCAGGAAATATGATCCTTCCCGACCTTACCTGAATTCCACAGGAGGTGTAGGGAGTGACCAGGGGGTAATCACAGAAGTAGAGCTGGTTAGTGATATCAGCGGATCCTCCGGCATGAAGATGCTGGGACCTTATGCCTATACGCCCCCCATTTACTGGTACACGGATAAGAATTTCGGAGGAGCCTACGGCTTTAATACGGAGACCTCTCCGGGTGCCAATGTGCCTCCCCTGGAAAGCATAAAAAGAATGATCCCTCCGGATCATTTGTGGCCGGTGGATGAAGTGTGGGAATATCATTGCGGAAAAGAAGATTTCCATACCCTTGACCGGTTCCTCACGGCAGTGGAGAAAAGATATGGAAAACCGGAAGGAGTGGAAGACTTTGCTTTTAAAGCACAGGTGCTCAACTATGAGCTGATGCGTCCGATGTTTGAAGCTTTTCAGGTTAACAAAGCCAAAGCAATGGGCGTGATACAGTGGATGCTCAACTCGGCCTGGCCCAATATGTACTGGCAACTGTACGATTCGTATCTGATGCCCAACGGCGCTTTTTATGGTGCACGCAATGCATGTAAACCCCTCCATCTGGCTTATAACTATGGCGATAATAGTATCCGTCTGATCAATGATCATTTTTATCCGGTGCGGGAGATGAACGCACATATAAGGGTTCTGGACATTCAGTCAAAGGTCTTGCTGGATGAAACGGTTAGCGCAGCCTGCGATGCCGAAGATGCGGTGAAAATATACGATCTTAAAATACCGGAAAATATTTCGACGGCTTATTTCCTGGATTTGAGATTGTATGATGATAAGGACAGGGAAACAGACCGGAATTTTTACTGGCTTTCCCAAAAACAGGATGTGCTGGATTATGAGTACGAATTTGAGGACTGGCCGTTTTATACGCCGAGTAAAGAATATGCTGATTACAGGGCTTTACATAAACTTAAAAAAGTAAAACCGGATGTGAAATACCGTCTCGAGAAGAAAAATAACGGCATGCACCTGCTGGTCGAGCTTACCAATAAGGATAAGGAGCTGGCATTTTTTACCGAACTGAGTGTTTTAAGCGGGAAAGACGGATTGACTTATTTGCCGGTGTTCTGGGATGATAATTATGTGACATTATTACCCGGTGAATCCGTAAAACTAAAAGTTACCGTGCCTGTAAATATAAAAAAAGAGGACAAACCTGTCATAAAAGTGTCAGGATGGAATGTGGAGGAAGAATATTATAATTTATACTGAGAATTTAAGTTATGGGAAAATTGGCGATGAACGGAGGTACCCCATCAAGAGATGTGAAAAAAAATCCCTGGCCCGCATGGCCGGTGTGGGACCGGAATGACGAAAAGGCTTTGCTGGAAGTGTTGCATAGCGGCGTATGGTCCTATAACGGTCCCAAAGAAAAAGAATTTGACCGGATGTTTGCCGAATTTACAGGGGTTAAATATGCTGTTTCTGCTGCCAATGGTACTGTCACCCTGCAACTGGCGCTGGAAGCGCTGGGTATCGGTTACGGAGATGAGGTGATCGTACCGGGCCTGACCTGGCAGGCTACGGCTGCTTCGGTAATAGATGTCAATGCCGTGCCTGTGCTTGTGGATGTACTGGAAGATACCTGGTGCATCGACCCGGCAGAAGTAGAAAAAGCGATTACCCCCAGAACCAAAGCGATTATCCCCGTACACCTGTATGGAAGTTTTGCCGATATGGATGCTATTTTGAAAATAGCCCAAAAGCACAACCTTTATGTGATCGAAGATTCTGCCCATAAACACGGCGGGGAATGGAACGGGAAGAAAGCAGGATCCATTGGAGACATTGGGAGTTTTAGTTTTCAGTTGTCCAAGCACCTGACTGCCGGAGAAGGAGGGGTGATGACAACCAATAGTAAGGAACTGGCTGATAAACTCGATGCCTTGAGAAACTGTGGCAGGAGACCCGAAAAAGAGGAAGAGGATGTGGATAAGGGGGCCGGTCATTATAGTGATGAAGGGAATTTTATCCAGTCGGGCAATTACCGGATCACGGAATTCCAGGCCGCTCTTCTTATCGAAGGGCTGAAAAGAATGCCCGAACAAAACCGGATACGCGATGACAATGCCCGTTATCTGAATGCTCTCCTGGATGAAATGCCCGGCATTCTTTCCATGCACCGCGATCCGCGTGAAACCAAAGAGGCTTATTTTAACTTCAGTTTCCGGTATGACCGGGAAGGATTTAAAGGCCTTCCGGTAGATAAATTCAGAGAGGCGCTGGCCGCTGAATTGGGAGTCGATGTGGAGGCCAGCTATGAACCACTGAACCAATGTTCCCTCTATGTGCCATTGACCAAGCCTTCCCGTTACAGGATCAATGAAGAACACTGGAGGGCTATTGACCCTTCACGGTTCAGTCTGCCTGTCTGTGAAAGGATATTTAATGAGCAATCGGTATGCACACATCATAAGATCCTGCTGGGTGATAAGAAAGATATGGATATGATCGCTGAAGCTATCCGGAAGATTTATGATAACGTGGAGGAACTGATGTGAAATGACGTATGATTTTAGATGTTTTATATAAGTAATATTCCCGGACCCCACCCTGCCCCAGGGTTGTAAATCCCTGACAACCATATTATAACATGGGGTGGGAGAGGGGTAAGTATGAATAGTGAGGGAGGTGAAGTCCTTTAATTAAGATAGATATGAAAAATATCCGCATAGCCTTTATAGGTACCGGTTATATTGCCGATTATCATGCCCGCGGGCTCCTGGTACAGGAAGGTGTGGCAATTACAGGGGTGGCGGCGGCTACCGAAACCTCTGTGGAAAAGTTTGCTGCCCGTTATAATATAAAAGGAGTCCTGACCACCGATGTCTCCTTGTTGGCAGAGCGCGATGATGTGGATGCTGTGATCATTAGTACCCCCAATAAGTTTCATGCTCCCTATGCCCTGGAATTTCTCAGGAAGGGGAAGGATGTTTTTCTGGAAAAACCGATGGCCATGAATGCTGCGGAAGGGGAGGATATCCGGAAAGCGGCAAAAGAAACGGGTCAGCTCGTAATGGTGGGACATATGTGGCGCTTTGATGAGGAAGTGAATTATCTGAAAAAGGAAGTGTCCTCCGGCGAGCTGGGACGGATAGTCAGAACGAAGGGATATGGGATCCATGAGAACTGGGGCCCGGAAGGGTGGTTCACTAAAAAGGAACTGGCCGGTGGTGGTGCCCTGATTGATATGGGCGTGCATGCCATAGATACGGTCAGGTACCTGCTCGGGGATCCTGAGCCTGTCAGCGTCTATGCCCGGCTGGGAACCTGGTACGGAGAGTATGACGTGGATGATACCGGCGTGCTGGTGATCACCTGGAGCAACGGGACGACATCCGTGATAGAGAGTGGCTGGTGGCAACCGTATACGGATGGTCCCGAGGCGGCTACCCGTTTGTATGGCACGAAAGGCTACGGATGCGTTTTTCCTACCTTTATTCAAAAAAAGGATGTCCGCAGGGATTATAAACCCTCGGGACCTGAAAAAACCGAACACTGTGACCAGCGTATCTATACACGGCAGATGGAATATTTTGTTTCCTGCATAAGAAACCGGCAACAACCTGTTCCGGGTATCATGGAAGGACAGACCGTCATGAAGATTGTGGAGGCAGCCTACCTGTCTTCTGAAAAGAAGGAATTGGTCCGCATGTAAAATTGCCTGAGTAATTTTCCTATACTATTTCTAAAGATATCTTAACCTGCTGTAATGGAATATTAACATATGGAAATATTTGCTATTGTTTATAAGCGAACATCGGTTAAAAATTATATAAGAATTAACTCAGATTTACTCAATCTTATCTTTTTTTATTAATATTGAAGATTACAAAAAAAACAGATTATGAAACACAAAATTCACTTCCGCTATTCGCTCCCTGCTATTTTCTTTATGATCTTTTTTATTCAGCTTTTTACCGCTTGTAATAAGAAAGGTAATAATACACAGGTAATAACGCCGGCAACGGCATTACAATCTTATCTGAATAACGGGGATACAACCTTTTCCTGGAAACTGCGTGCAACCACTGCATCCTCTGCCATGAAGATATACAATCTGCTTCTTACCTCCCAGCAATGGCATGGGATCACCTGGCGGCATACCCTGACGGTGATTGCTCCGGAGGACAATAAATATGATGGGGCCCTTTTGTTTATAACCGGTGGTAAAAACAAGGATGGCATGCCGGTTAAACGGTCTCACGATGATGAGTTCATTGGGGAAATTAGCAAGATCGCCCTGAAAAATCATGCAGTAGCTGCTATCCTCTGGCAGGTGCCCAACCAACCGCTGTTTGATGATCTTACGGAGGATGCTTTGATATCTTATACGTTGCATCAGTTTGAGAATGATACGGATTATACCTGGCCCCTGCTTTTTCCGATGGTGAAATCTGCCGCGCGTGCTATGGACGCCGTACAGCAATTCTCTGAAAACACACTCAATCATCCTGTTCACCGCTTTGTCGTCACCGGAGCCTCCAAACGCGGATGGACCACGTGGCTGACCGGTGCCATGGATAAACGGGCCGAAGCCATAGCCCCCATGGTGATCGATGTGCTGAATATGCCGGTGAACCTGGATTATCAGGTGAAAGAGTGGGGAGATTACAGTGTGCAGATTGAAGATTATGTGAGACTGGGGATCCCGCAGGAAGTTCATTCGGGCAAAGGCAGCGCCATAACTGCAATGATTGATCCTTATTCTTACCGCAAAAATCTGACGATGCCAAAATTGATTATCAACGGTACCAATGACGAATACTGGCCCGTAGATGCCATTAAAAATTATCTTGATAGTATTCCGGGGGAGAATTATCTTCTTTATGTACAGAATGCCGGCCATGGCCTCGGAGATAAACAGAAAGCCCTGACTTCCCTGAGTGCTTTTTTCGGACGGACCCTTGCCAGGGAACCTTATCCCAAATGTTCATGGAGCGTGGCCCGGGAGAATAACAAGGTGGTTCTCTCTGTCGAAACAACCCCTAATGAGTTGCTGGGGGTACATCTGTGGTCTGCCGTTTCGGAAGACCGCGATTTCCGTGATGAAACATGGAGCAGGAAGGAAATAACAACCATGGGCAAAGACCCTGTCCAGGTGTTATTAAAACTGCCTGCTTCCGGCTACAAAGCGTTCTTTGTGGATCTGGAATACAGGGATCCTAACGGCGGTTCCTGTAATAAAAGCACCAGAATGTTCGTGGTAAACCCCAACGGTCTTGATGATTGAATAAGAACGTCCGGTGCAATAACAGATAGTTGATGATCTTATGATCTTATGATAAACCCGTTTTAAATATGGAGTATAAAGGAAAATATGAGGTATTTGACGCTTCCCGGATAAAAACCTATCCGGTATCGGAAAGAAACAATAAGGTAAAACTCAGTGATCTGCTTGATCCTTCCCGTGTGGCGGAGATGAGTTATGACGTTCCCGGTTATGTGGATGAGAAGCTATCGCAGTTGGCGGATAATATTGTCTCTGCCCGCAGGAACGGCAAACCGGTTGTGTTTTTTACCGGAGCTCACCTGATCAAGAATGGGCTGGGACCTTTGGTCGTGGATCTGGTAAAACGGGATATTTTTACGGTTGTTTCCGGGAATGCCGCTACTTCTATCCATGATTTTGAGCTTTGCCTGTTTGGAGAGACCAGTGAATATGTGCCGCAGGCACTGGAAAAAGGTCAGTTCGGGATGGCTTTTGAGTTCAATTATATTAATGCTGCCCTGATCGTCGGGAACCGGATGAAGCTTGGCTATGGCGAATCAACCGGACGGTTGATGCACGACCCTGCTTTTCGTCGCCAGGTGGAAGAAGTTCTTGGCCTGGACGAGGGTACGATCCGTTTTGAACATCCGGAGATAAGCGTTCAATATACCTGTTATGAAAAAAATATTCCCCTGACCATTCATGCCGGCATCGGGACCGATGTATTGGATCAGCATGTGTGGTTCGACGGGGAGGCCAAAGGTGGCTGTTCTGGCAGGGACTTTCTGATCTATGCCCGGGAGATAACAAAGTTTACGGAGGGAGGCGTGATC
>JANTHB010000093.1 GCA_024762655.1 Bacteroidales bacterium | reverse complement strand
TATGCTGACAGCGTGGCCACAGGAAAAGATTTTGAAAAGGTGGCAGAAGAACGATCCGGCATGGATCTCTCCGGTTTTTTTGACCAGTGGTACTACGGCAGGGGCTTTCCCCGTTTTTCCTTCTCCTGGTATCAGAACCATGACAGTTTGTTTATCCGGAGTGTACAGACCCCGTCCGGTTCCACACCTCTGTTCAAAATGCATATGGATTTTATGATTACCTCTGATGCAGGGGATACCGTGGTACGGTTATACCAGGACCAAAACAACCGGCTTTTTGCTTTGCCTTTGAAAGCTCCGGTATGGAAAGTGATCCCCGATCCGGGCAAGTGGCTGTTGCTGGAGGTCTCTTCGGTATCCCATGTTATTCCCGTTGAACGTGCAGAGGAGGATGTGGTACTGTATCCGAATCCGGCTTCCGGCCTTCTCCGGGTTTATCCACCCTTCACCCTTCCCTGTCTGACCATAAAGATTCTGAATATAGAGGGGAAAACGCTGGGAACATACATGCTCACGACGGCTCCCTATCGTCTGGATATTTCCGCGTTGTCACCGGGCCTGTATATTTTACGGATATCTTCAGGAAATAAAAAGTGGGTGAAAAAACTGGCCATACGCAGATAGCCGGTATTTCACCCGTGAGTAAAACGAACGATCAGGGATCATCGTCCCCGGATCATCCTTCCGTAGTTTTTTTGACTTCTTTTTCTTTTTTCTTTCCCAGGGCGGAAAGCATCAACATGAAAAGGCCGAAAACCAACATAAATGCCCCTGTCCAGAGGTTGATATTTATGTCCAGCGATTTGTGATACATCGGGTCGGATCCTGTGGTAAGCCCGAAAATGAACAACATAATTCCCAGAATGGAAAAAAGTAAGCCGATCGGAATTTTTATATCTAAACCCATGATATTTTATTTTTGAGGTTACCAGAAGATGATTGTCAGAATAATAGCAACGGCGCCGACGATAATAGCCATGAATTCGGGACTGCGAACAAAGGGGATGTCTTTGTTGGAGATCCTGGGTGTCAGAGAATACACCAGGCCCTTCAGTTCCTCTTCCGTTTTCTTTTGCTCGGTCAAAAGGGCAATAATGACGGTCAGTATCAGTGCCAGAGAAAAAGCAAAGATAGCGGTCCAGAAATTCTGAGCCATTTCACTGGGATAAGTATGGAGTACTGTTCCCAGCCAGCCTCCTTTCACAAGAGAAGTGGCGCCGGCCGGTTGTGTCAGGCCATGATGTATGGCTGCAATGGCTGTACCGGAAAGGAGGCCGTAAAAAGCAGCATGCCCGGTGGTACGTTTCCAGAACATTCCCAACAGGAAGGTGGCGAATAAAGGAGCATTGATAAAGGCAAAGATCAGTTGCAGGAAGTCCATGACATTGTTAAAGACCCGGGCAACATAAGCCGTCAGGATACTGAGCAGCACTCCAACCACGGTAGTCCATTGTCCGACTTTGAGATAATGTTCATCGGATCCTTTGGGATAAATATAGCTCTGGTAGATGTCATAGGTCCAGACGGTATTGAAGGCGGTTACGTTTCCCGCCATGCCCGACATAAAACTGGCAAACAGGGCTGTAATACCCAGTCCAAGAACGCCAATGGGATAATAGGTTCGCAATAGCATGGGGATCACCGTATCGTAGTTATAGGAATCTCCTTTCATGGGGAGTGAAAAACCACTGCCCGGATCCATGGTAAGGGCGATAGCGATCATACCGGGCAGGATAACCAGAAAGGGAATGAACATTTTGGGGATGGCGCCGATCAGCGGGGTTTTCCTGGCGGCAGTCATATCGCCGGCGGCCATGGCCCGTTGTACTACGAGGAAGTTGGTGCCCCAGTAACCGAAAGAAAGGACAAACCCCAGGCCCATGATCAGCCCGAACCATTCGACACCCATGGGATTGGTGCTGGCGTGCCCCATAAATTTCCAGGTATGGGTCCAGGCACCGGGCTGGAAGCCGTTGGAGGTAGCTACCACATCCAGTTGGGTTTTAAGGCCTTCCCATCCGCCGATGTGGATGAGGGCAAGTATAACAAGAGGCGTAAAGCCTATAACAATCAGGAAAAACTGTAACACTTCATTGTAAATGGCAGAGGACAATCCTCCCAGATAAGTATAGATCAGTACGATCAATGCCGAGATAATCAGATACACATCGAAAGGGGTCATGTGCCATCCCAGCAGGTTTACTTCAAATTGGAAAGGGAGAATGGTCTGGGCCAGTAATGCCAGTGCATACATCGAGATCCCCGACGCAAAGATGGTCATCAGCGCGAACGAAAACGCGTTGAACCCGCGTGTTTTTTCATCGAAACGCAGTTTGAGGTATTCGGGTACCGAACGGGCTTTGGATCCGTAATAAAATGGCATCATAAAGATAGCCAGGAAGATCATAGCCGGTATGGCTCCAAGCCAGTAAAAATGTACGGTGGTGGCTCCGTATTTGGCCCCTGAGGCTGCCATCCCGATTACCTCCAGTGCCCCCAGGTTGGCTGAGATGAAGGCCAGCCCTGTCACCCACGCAGGCAAAGACCTCCCGGCTTCCAGAAAAGCCTTGGAGGATTTCATGAATTTCTTCAGGGCCCATCCGATCCCTAAAACAAAAGCAAAATAAATGATGATGATGGAATAATCAATCCATCCGAGAGAGAAAGAATGTTCCATGAGTTAATCGTTTTTAGGTGTGTATGATGATTCAGGTATTTGGAAAAACAATCATAGTATCATGAAAAAACTATAGTTTTTTAGCTCCGTCTCCCACCTCTGCCACATAAAACCCCGGTTTTAATCCGGTTTTCCGGGTATAGGCATTTTCCAGCTGCTCCATGAAAGGTCCGGTCATATCTTTCTGTACCAGGCTGACGGTGCACCCTCCGAAACCTGCGCCGGTCATTCTTGACCCGATCGCTCCTGGGATCTTCCTGGCTTCCTCCACCAATGTATCCAGTTCGAAGCCTGTCACCTCATAGTTGTCCCGCAATGAATCGTGAGAGGCATACATTAATTCGCCGAAAAAGACCAGATTGCCTGTTTTCAGGGCATGAACAGCTTCCAGCACACGGGCATCTTCCGAAACAACATGATAGGCTCTCTTACGGATGGTTTCATCCGGGATCAGGTTTTGTAATTGTTCAAACTCGGCCAGGCTCAGCTCGCCCAGATTGCGAATGGATCTTTTACGGTTGATATAAGCTACGGCTTTTTCGCATTCAGCCCTTCTTTCGTTGTACTTCGAATCGGTGAGTTTACGTTTCTTATTGGTATTGGTGATAACAAGCCGGTAACCCTGTAAAGCCAGGGGCACCAGGTCATATTCCAGGGTATCACAGTTCAGAAAAACCGCATGGTCTTTTTTACCCATTCCTACAGCAAACTGGTCCATAATACCACAGTTCATGCCGACAAATTCATTTTCGGCACGTTGTGATATTTTTACCAGATCCAGTGCCGTGAGCTTTACCCCAAACATAGCGTTCAGGGCAAAGGCCGTTACCATTTCTATGGATGCCGAGGAAGAAAGTCCGGCGCCATTGGGAATGTCTCCGGAAAACAAAAGATCTATCCCTTCCATATTCATGCCCTGGTCCACCAGCTCATTGATGACGCCCAGCGGATAATTAACCCATTGGTTGTCCACCTTCTTTGAAATATTATCCAGAGGAACTTCGGTTTTAAATTCGAAATTGGTGCTGGCAAAGCGGATGGTGCTGGCGGCATTGCGACGAACAAGCATATACGTTCCGTAATTCAATGCGCACGGGAATACGTACCCACCGTTATAATCCGTATGTTCCCCGATCAGGTTGACACGGCCCGGAGCAAAATATACTTCAGGTTGTCCGGCAGATCCGTACAAAGAAACAAACTCATCCTTTAGTTTCTGTATATCCATCATAATTGATCATTTTAGTTGGCCCGAAAGAGATACGTAACGACAAATGTAAAATTATTCTGAAAAAAAACTTATTTTTTGCAAAAAAAACGGATGTATATTGGCCGCAGTCGCAATGGGTGAATGACTAATTATGACTGCAAACTTAGTGAACACATGAGGATTGTCTTCCGGGAGCACACGCGAGTGAATTACTCTTTTTCTTCCAGCTTTTTCTCGATATTCTTTTTCACCTGCTCTACATCTATCCGGGGGGTGATTTCCTTTACTTGAGAGGCAATGCCTTTCTCTATTAAAAGTCCCTGTTTTTCATACATGCGGCAGGCACTGCACATGGTTTTGTGAAGTGTGAGCTGGAGTTTTTCCCTGAAGGATAAGCGGAATAAAAGTCTTTTATCGATTAGTTCGGTGGCTTTTCTGCAGGAAAGAAACAATATGTGCATAAGTTTTTTCATACCCTCATTTAATTCTGAGACCAGTTTGTTTCGATACATTCACGTAAACGGAGCCGGGCTCTGTGTACAATCTGCCAGAGATTGGTAGGGGAAATTTCCAGTTCCTGACAGATTTCTTCTCCTTTTTTACTCATAAGATATTTTAACTTTATGCAGGTGCTCCACTGTTCGGGCAGGGCGTCCAGGCATGCTTTGAGGACAGAGAGAAATTCTTCATCATTCAGGAGCGATTTGTCGGAACCCCATTCATGGGGCCTGCGGTTTTTATACCATGTACCGTTGGCATCAAAAAGGTCGGATATGGAAGAATCCATGGACACGGGTTGTTTCACTTTTTTTCGGTAAAAATCTATGATCTTATGATTCAGGATGGAGAAAAGCCACGTTTTTGCACTGCTTTCTCTCTTGAAAGAACCCATCTTTTCTGAGGCAGCCAGAAAAGTGTCCTGCACAAGATCTTCTGCCTGCTCTGCATGGGACACTTTATGTAAAGCCCAGGTATACAACTCTCCGGTATATTTGCTTACCCACTCATGCAATATGTCATGTTCTTTGGTCATGTTGTCCCGGAAGGCATAAAGATAAAAAATGATAAAAGAAAATCATATAACGGAAACAATTATTAAATACGTAGCAGGATATCCATCTTTCATGATTTTTTATTTCCATTTCCTTTTCACCCTGAAATGACAGTAAGGATTTCCTCCCGTCTTTGTATAATAATCCTGATGATAATTTTCAGCGGGCCAGAATGTGGAAGCTTCCCTGACTTGTGTAACCACGTCAAGCCCATGTAGCCGGAGAATGTCAACCAATTTTTCAATGGTTTTCTTTTGTTTTTCATCTTTGTAAAAGACAGCGGAAAGGTATTGCCGGCCGATATCGGGTCCCTGGCCGTTCGACTGCGTCGGATCATGGATCTCAAAAAAGAGCTTTGCCAGATCCTCATAGGAGACCTTCTCCGGGTCAAAGACCACCTCCAGGGTCTCCAGGTGACCGGTAGTCCCCGTACACACCTGCTCATAGGTGGGGTGTTGGGCAGTACCGCCCATATACCCGACACGCGTGGATAAAACCCCGGGAACGTTCCTGAAATAATATTGTACTCCCCAAAAACATCCTCCGGCAAACCAGGCCGTATCCTTTTTTGTGTTGTTGTTTTGTGCCATAGCGAAAATATTAATCTGGAATCCTAACAGGATTGCTGACAGTAAAAGAACCGTTTTTGATATTTTTTGCATGGGGTCATGTATTCCTTGTTTACCTGATCATCGTAAGGATCATCTTGAATCTTTGCAGCGCAAATACGGCATGGGGAATATTTGCCGGCATGATAATGCTTTCACCGGATCCGAGGTTGAAGTTCTTTCCTCCGATGGTAATACGGGCTTCTCCTTCGATTACCTGAATCAGCGCATCGAACGGGGAAGTATGCTCAGATAGACCTTCTTTGGCATCAAAAGCGAATAAAGTAACATTTCCGTTTTCCTTTTTAATCACCTGTTTACTGACAATTCCGCCCTCGGCATATTCCACCCATTCCCGGAACCGGTATATCCTGGAAACCTCAAAGCCTTGGTCGTTGTTTTTTTGTTGTTGGGACATCCCCTTTTGTGTATAAGTTATTTTATCTGTAAAAAAGCAAAGGTAATATGTTTTATAACATAAAAAAGCCGGCTTGAAAAAAGCCGGCTTTTTGGTCTGCTTCCCGAAGGATCTTATTTTTCTCCTTTTTCATGTTCTTCTTTCCCCTCTTCTTCCTTTTCCCCTTTTTCATGATGTTCTGAAGATTCGCCAACTTCTTCTTCTCCTTCTTCTGCTTTTTGTTTTACCACGGCACCATCATCAGAGAAAACAACTTCAATCACCTGGTCATCTTTTTTTAATTTCACTTCCCAGAAAGTTCCTTCCGGGGTTTCTGATTTATCAATGGTCATATTTTCGACGGTATAATCCTTAAATTTTGCACTCAGCGTGTCCAGGACTGACGACGGCAAACGGGAGTAATCGGTCTTCGTTTCGGTTTCTTTCCAGGTGCCGTCTTGCGTGAAATCTGCTGACATTTTTGTGTCGTTTAAGGTGAACTCCGCCTCGTATTCGCCTTCTTCCTCAGTTTTCCACTCGACATCTTTAGCTTCGGCAAACTTTGCCTGAAAGACTTTCTGTACCGTTTCAGGAACTTTTGAATTTTCCCCTTCTTCTTTTTTGGATTTCTTTGCCTGGTTGCAGGATGTCAGAATCAGTCCGGCACCCAGCAGGATCATAGCAAGATACTTTAGATTTTTCATGGCTGTAATTTTTTTGTTACGGTTAAAATGTGTTTTATATTCAAAAAATTAAAGTTAGTTAATAATCTAATGTACTGTTCTGTATTGGATAAATTATTTTCAATTTTAAATATTAACATCCGGACTAAAACAAGTGGAAAAGTAAAACAACGTTGGCGACGATGCCATCCAAAGGTGCATAAATTTCGTTAAAAACGGGATTGGTATAGGGTGGGTGAACGATATCTTCGTAATTTGTCTGGCGTATGTTCAGTATGTTTTCGACATTGGCTACCAGGGTAACATGTTTAAACTCTTTTTGAGCTGATGCGCCCAGTAGCCAGTAATCCGGAGTTTTGTTTCCGTTTTCCAGAAACTGCCGGCCAAAATAGAATGCTTCCAATGCCATCCGGATTCCGCTATCTTCTTCCTCCCAGGTAAGGGTAGTTGTTAAGCGGTTTTTGGGGGATAACTCCAGCGGGAGATTGCGGTCATATTGTTTACGTGCATCCAGCCGGGTATAGTCGAGATAAAACTCAGCTTCATCGTATTGCAGTCGTATATTGGTGCTGAGGCCTTTGCTCATGATATTCCCCGGGGCATTTTCATACAGGACGGTTTGATAGATCAGGGAATCGGGATTGGCTATAACCGGATGGTAAATGCGGGTGGTAAAGAAACCCTGGTTGATGGTTACAGAGAGCTTTTCCGCCAGTTGAGTGGTATATTGGATGTCCATATTCAGTCCGGCAGATTTTTCTGCCTGAAGGTTTTGCAAGGGATAAATATGTTGATAGCGGGTACGGTCGGCCTCATCGGTGAAAGGGGTGGGCAGTTCATACCCCAGTCCTCCGCTTAAACGCCCGGAAAAGTGTTTATTTGTTTTATATAACAGAGCCAGCCGGGGAAGGAAAAAGAATCCGTACTCATTATTGTAATCCAGCCGGATTCCCGGCTCAAGGGTCAGCCTGCCAAGCATCCAGTCATCCTGCGTAAAAAATCCTGGTGTAAGATATTGATAATCCAATAATAAAGGGTTTACTTCCTTATCCTGTCTGAAATGGTCTGAGAGCAGGTTCAATCCGATAACCCAGCTGTGTGGTTTGGTCTCAACCAGGTAAGAAGCTTCGGTATAGAGGGTGCTTTGTTGCCCTTTAAAGGAATTTATATTGGTGAACAGGCCCCGTTCATAACGACTGATATTCCCTTTTACGGTGAGGAGGTTCCCGTTCTTTAATCGGCTTTCATATCTGAATATCCCATTCATTCTCTGCGTTTTGTTATTTTCAAAAAAAGCGTGCAGGCTATCCGGTTGATGCTGTACGGCGTAGAGCGATCCCCCAACCCGGTTTTCAAAAACGGAGGAAAGTCCCACCATGAAATGATTTCTTGCATTAAGATCATAAAATAGGCGGGGGGACAAGACCGAGCGATGATATTCCGGGATATCCGTATAACCGTTACCATTAACATCTACGGGTTGCTGGGCGTTATGTCCGGCCAGAAGCGTGAACCCCAGTTTCCCCTTTTTCTGTGAAAACCAGGTGCTGATATCGTTCCCTTTCCGGTGAGTCTGGTTCAACAGTATTTTGAACTCCGGATGTTCGTCCGGCATTTTGGTGATCAGATTGACGATGCCGGCAATGGCGCTACCCCCATACAGTGTTGAAGCGGAACCTCTGATGACTTCCACCTGCTGCAAATCCAGGGGAGGAACCTGCAACAGACTTAATCCCGAGGAAAATCCACCGTACAGCGGGTAACCGTCCTGTAAAAGTTGTGTGTATTTACCGGGTAATCCCTGGATACGAAAACTTACATTCCCCGAAACAGCAGAGGTCTGTTGTACCCTGATGCCTGAGGTTTCTCCCAGGAGTTTTGAGATATTGCCGGGGTTGATACGGCTTTCTTCCACAACCTCCTCGTGGCCTAAGACCTCCACCCGGGTGGGTATTTCTTCAATATGGTTGTTGGTGCGGAAACTTTTTACGACCACGCTCTTCAGTGTTTCTCCGCTTTTTAAAAAGATGGTGTCCGGTATCGTTGTATTCAGGGGAAAATCATACTTTTTTTCAAAAGCCTGGTATCCCACAAATGAAAAAACCAGAACATGTTCTCCGTCGGGGATGCCGGTTAGTACAAGCATGCCCTCCCTATTGGCACTGGCCCCGGTGGTGGTTCCTGTAATCACAGCATTCGCTCCGGGAAGAGGCTCCCGGCTGTTTTTATCCAGGATGATAGCTCTGAATGTATTCTGGGCCTGCAGTGTCTGACCGGTGACCGTTATAGAGATTACCAATAAAAAATACAAGATACTCCTTTTCATATTTTTTTTCTTTTTCAGCGGTAAAGGTATGTTCCTATTCTGAAGAAAATCTGGAGAAGGCGAAACGACCCGGATCATGCCTTCCGTATGAGTATACAAGTTCAGAGTGACTGGCTGTTAAGGACAATGCCCGGAATCCTCAAGGATAACTGGAAATCTGTTAAAAATTGATTTTCAGGGAATGAATCCCGGCAGCATAGGTATAGTTTACATCCCAATGGAAATTCCGGCATATCTGCCTGACAATGGCCAGACCCAAACCGGGCGACCGTTTGGAATAGTCTGCCTTATGGAAACGTTCGAACATATCTTCGGGTTTGCCGGAGAGTGGTTTTCCCGTATTTTCAAGGATAAGCATTTTTCCCGTGAGCGTTATTCTGATTTTCCCGTTTTCTGTATTATGCATTACGGCATTCTTCAAAAGATTGGATATCATTACCTCCGTCAGAAAATGATTCCCGTTAATGATCGTTTTTGTTTCAGGCTTGTTGAATGCAATACTCAAATGTTTGGCTTCTTTAAAACCGGACAGAGAATCCAGTTGGGTTTGCAGAATCTTTTGCAGATCAAGCGGTTTGGTGTCTGTATAACGCTCATGCTCAATGCTGGATAATAATAAAAGATTCTGATTCAAGGAAGAAAGCTGTTTGGCCGCTTTGTATGCCGGATAAATATTTTTTACCTGCGTGTCGGTGAGATCCCCCGATTGTAATAACATCTCCAGCCGTGAGATGATCACAGACAGCGGTGTCTGGGTCTCATGAGAAGCATTTTCCGTGAATTCTTTAAGTACCCGGTAATCTGAGACTACTTTTTCGGAAAGGCTTTCGATAGCCTTATTTAGTTCCTTAAATTCTTGTATATTAGTGGATATTAACTGGACCGGAGAAGGATCCGGGGTCAGAGAAAAATGCTTGATGGTTTCAAGATTTTGATAAAAAGAGGTCCATAACTTTTTTGAGATATACCGGTTCATAAAAAACAAGGCGGCAAAGAGAAAAAGCAAAATGACAATAATAGACAGGGAAACCGCCAGTATCAAAGCGCGGTTCTCTTTTTTGGATCTCCGGAGAATGATCTTATACCGTTTCCCGTTGATGTTTTGATAAAAAACCTCTTGCTTATATTTTTCATATTCATTCTCAAGGGGATCATAGATCAATGTGTCGTTTATGTAAGGTTTGCCCGCTGATGCAACGGCTTCCACTTCCACAACAGGATAAAGAACCGGCATGCCCTGTCTGTTTTGAAGATGTTCTACTACCTGGGCTTTGGTCTCATTCAGTTTTTCATTTATCTCATTTCTGCTGATCACTGACATCAGGATGTATAATGCTACCCCTGTCAGTGTAAAAAGAATCACTGAAATGGTTAGATAATACCGGTTGGTTTGTTGTAATAGTTTCAAGTGTCTGAGAATTTATATCCGATGCCGTAAACCGTTTTTACATAATCAATACCCCCTGCATCATGGATCTTTTTTCGAAGATTTTTAATGTGGGTGTAAATAAAATCAAAATCATCCGCCGTCTCTATAATATCTCCTGAAAGATGCTCAGCAATGGCTTCTTTGGTAACCACCCTGTTTTGATTTGTTATAAAATACAGCAACAGATCATATTCTTTTCGGGTAAGGTCCAGTAAACGGTTGTTTACACGTACCTCTTTCCCTGACGGGTCAAGGGATATCTCATGAAAGACAATACGGTCGCCCCCGTTAAATTTTTTACGTCTCAGAACAGCATTGATCCGGGCATTAAGTTCAGAGAGGTGAAAAGGCTTCGTGATATAATCATCCGACCCCAGGTTTAGTCCTGTCAGCTTGTCTTCCAGAGAATTCTTTGCAGAAAGGATAAGAACGCCGGTTTCGGGATGTTCCCGCTTCAGGATTTTCAGAAGATCGAGACCGTTCCCATCCGGTAACATAAGGTCGAGGATAACAAGATCATAAGTGTGGGAGATGATGCTGTCTTCCCCCTGAAAGAAGGAAAAAGCTTTTTCACAGATATAACCTCCATCAGACAGATAGTTGCTGATCGTTTCCAGCAAAGCTGGCTCGTCTTCAATGATTAGAATCTTCATAAATCCATTAATATAAGTGTCAAAGGTAATAGTAAAATCTGAAGAAAATCTATAGAAAAAAGATACTTTTTACGGGATGGCCGGACAAAAAAGAGAAATGATCGGCCTTTGCGTTTATTACATGGAAAAAGATGCCGGAAAATTTGGATTGAGAACATATGTTCACTATATTTAAAACCGTTAATAAATGTGAATCTCATGAGGATCGCCATTCCTACCAATGATCATCATACCATTGCCGAAAGACTTGGAGAGGCAAGAGGGGTGATGGTGTATCTGATTGAAGACGGGCAGGTTAAAGGGAGATTGTTCAGGTATTTCCGGTTCTGGAAGATCCTGAAAGACGAGGGATTAAAAGACCGTTTCTTTCAGCGGTTTTCCGAATGTTTTAAGGAGTGTGACTGGCTAGCTGTTAAAGGGGTTCATCCGGGATTAAAAGAATATCTGGTATCAACGGGCATAAAAATTTTTGAAACCCATCGTGACGGATTGGAGGATATTGTTTCTGAAATAATTCAATTATCTAAAACCAACGAATATGTTTAAACTTAGAAAGTATCATGGAGACCGGGTACAGTCCCTGACTTATGAGCAGAACGGAGAGGCCGCCTCGGTAGGCATTATGAGCCCGGGCGAATATGAATTTGGTGCTGTGGAGAAAGAGACCACCACAGTGTGCTCCGGTGAAATTGCCGTAAAGGTGGGAAATGAAGCCGTATGGAAAGCCTATAAAAAAGGAGAAACTTTTGTGGTCCCACCTCACACCAATTTCAAAATGAAAGTGACCGGGATGAGTACCTATTTTTGTAAGTATGGGGAATAAAGCGTAAATTAGGTAGAAATTAGCTCGCTAACGCGAGCGAAATTAGTTCGGGCTGCGCCCTCATGTAATTAGCTGCTCGCAGGCTCGCAGCGGAATTAAGTTGTCATTCAGTGGTTAAATGGTAGTCATTCTGTAGGCATTAGTCTGCTGTTTTCCCGGGCGAAGCCCACTCGTTTCTATCTGATTCCGTATGCCAGGCATGTAATTCCCACTTAATTTTCATCCCTTTCGCAAGCACAGGTTAATTCCGGTTTTTCATTTATCTTTCAAGCCTCACGCTTCCTAAATTCCCAGGGCCAATGCTGCATATCCGAATATTGTCCCTACCGCCATATTGATCAGTTT
>JANTHB010000092.1 GCA_024762655.1 Bacteroidales bacterium | reverse complement strand
GAAATCAGGACGTTGAAACCCCGGTTTCAAAAGGACGAATGAAAAAAGAAAATACCGTCAGGTTTTTTCTGTCGGTGCAAGGTATCCCCCCAACGGGATCATGGCAATAATCCCTCTTTCTCCGCACAGACAGAATAAACCCCGCATTGCGGGGTTTTTCTTTTGAAATCAGGACGTTGAAACCCCGGTTTCAAAAGGACGAATGAAAAAAGAAAATACCGTCAGGTTTGATTTATAGGGTTCGGCGTGCTGTTGTTTGCCTGATATACACGGATTGCAGCGATTTTTTCATATTGTTGAAAAATTCAGGTCAAGCGTCTCGCAACAGCACAAAAGACTGATTAAATGTAATTTACGAAAACTTTCTTCTGTTTTTCCCTGTGAATAACTTCTGAAACCTGCGTCATTGTTGACTTTTTTTACAAAAATATATTTGCAGAAGTCCTGAAATACCTTATATTTGTATGTAAATGCAAAAAATTATTTAATTACTAACCCTAAAATTTTTCAATCATGAACAAAGCAGAATTAGTTGATGCAATTGCCAGCAAAGCCGGCTTGTCAAAAGCTGACGCAAAAAAAGCCTTGGATGCTTTTGTAGACACCACCAGTGATGCTCTTAAAAAAGGCGACCGTGTTGCTCTCGTAGGTTTCGGTTCTTTCTCCGTAAACGAAAGAGGTGCCAGGACCGGACGTAATCCTCAGACCGGACAACCCATTACCATCAAAGCCAAAAAAGTTGTTAAATTCAAAGCTGGTAGCGATCTTGCATCGTCTGTACAGTAAACGTTTATCGTTTTGTTCCGGGGGAGTACCGATTGTGTACTCCCTTTTTTTATCCCAGATTACGCATTAGGAAGCTGAGAAACAGTTGAAGGAATGCGTTTAGCTGGGTTAATCCCGGTTTAGGAGTTCACGGTTTTGGTAAAAAGCCTAAACCGATGAAATTCTTAACCGGTCAGCAATAGATAAGCGAAAGGGTTTCTTATTGCTGATTTTGGGTTTATTTTTCCTCTGAAAAAAATTTATGTAGGTTTGTCCGTATGGATAAAGCACTGATCACCTATCTGGAATCTTTTCTTACGCCTCGCAGAAAAGCTCTTTTTCAACAGGTACTGCAAAATCGAACCCGGTATCTCACTGTGGTTTTGGAGGATTTATATCAACCGCATAATGCAAGCGCCGTCTTACGAACCTGTGAATGCTTCGGGATCCAGGACATACATATCATAGAGAACCGTAATCAATACATAGTAAATCCGGATGTGGCCCTGGGCGCTTCAAAATGGCTTACCTTACTTAAATATAACACGAAGGAAAACAACACCGCCGACACCCTCGCTTTTTTAAAGAAAAAAGGATACCGTCTGGTGGCCACCGTGCCGAGCCATGCGTCCATCTCCTTGCCTGATTTTGATTTGGATAAGGGTAAAACAGCCCTGCTTTTCGGCACAGAACTCACGGGTCTGAGTGACACAGCCCTGGGTATGGCGGATGAATCCCTGAAAATACCTATGGCCGGTTTCACCGAAAGCTTTAACATTTCTGTTTCGGCCGGTATTATCCTCAGCCACCTGACCCTAAAATTTCATAAAAAAGATTACTGGCGACTCTCCGTAAAAGAAAAAGAAAAAATCTACCTAGAATGGCTGAAAAAGAGCATTAAATCATCCGATCAGATCATTTCCAAATGGAAAAAGAAATAACCCCGGGTCATTCCTTCTTTACTTTTTGTACTTTTTTTCTTATCTTTGATAACCCAAATTCACTTAAAAAAACAACAATCTAAGCCGGCAAGAATGAATTGTATAATCATTGAAGATGATCAGCTATCCAGGAGAGTGCTGGAAGAATATATAAAAAAAACAGACAATCTGGAACTGGTTGCATCTTTCCAGAATGCGATTGATGCGATCAACCATCTGGGAAACCAGGCCAAGGTGGATCTGGTATTTCTGGATATTGAACTGCCACAGATGTCGGGGGTTGAATTTCTGGAAAGCCTGAAGAGTTCGCCGCAAGTGATCATAACTTCCTCCAAAGATAAATATGCCTTGCAGGCTTTTGATTTCAATGTTACGGATTATCTTCTGAAACCGGTCAGGTACCCCCGCTTTTACAAGGCAGTGGATAAAGCCTTCAAAATGGAAAAGTTGTACGAGGTAAACAGAATTGATGATGAGATTTTCATAAAAAAAGGCCCTTCTCTTATCAAGCTGGCGTATGATGATATTATCTGGATCGAGGCCCTTGAAAACTATGTTATCCTCAATACGGAAAAGGAAAAATACACCATCCATTTCACCATGAAAGCCATGGAGAAAACACTTCCCCAGCATAAATTTCAGCGTATTCACCGTTCCTATATCATTCACCTGAGAAAGATCTCCTCTATCCATGAAAAGAACGTAGATCTTTCCTATTCCGGGAAAGTCCAAACCTTGCCCATCGGCAAATCCTATAAAGACAGGTTATTGAAGGAAATCAAAACCATGAAATAGTCTTACTGCCACTATGGACAAACGTGAGCATCCTTTCTACAGATACCTGGCTCAGACCTCTTCTTCTCCCCTTGTCATTGAAGCTGATCATGCCGAAGGGGTTTATATTACTGACATCCATGGGAAGAAATACATGGATATGGTGGCCGGCATATCGGTCAGTCATCTGGGGCACAGGCATCCTGCCATCATGGATGCCATCCGGGAACAACTGGACCGGCATCTGCACCTGATGGTTTACGGAGAGTTTATCCAGCAGTCCCAGACGGAGTATGCCATGGAAATCAGCCGGCACCTGCCGGAACAGCTTGACAAAGTCTATTTCGTCAACTCTGGAAGCGAAGCGGTGGAGGGAGCTCTGAAACTGGCCAAACGTTTTACGGGACGCTTTGAGATCGTCAGCTTCCGGAATGCTTACCACGGAAGTACGGCCGGAGCGTTGAGTGTGCTGGGAGACGAATATTTCAAAAGAGCTTACCGGCCGTTGGTTCCCGACATTCGTTTTCTGGATTTTAACCGACCCGATCAGCTTGATCAGATCACACGCAAAACCGCCGGTGTCATCGTAGAACCGGTACAAGGGGAAGCCGGGGTCATTTTTCCTGAAGATGATTACCTTAAAAAGCTCAGAGCCCGGTGCAACGAAACAGGGACCCTGTTGATCTTTGACGAGGTGCAAACCGGCTTCGGACGCATCGGAGAAATGTTTGCATGTCAACAGTTCGACGTGATCCCGGATATTCTGGTGCTGGGAAAAGCCCTGGGAGGAGGGCTTCCCCTGGGAGCATTTGTTTCTTCAGACAGGATTATGAAGACCCTCACCCACGATCCCGAGTTGGGGCATATCACCACTTTTGGCGGGCATCCCCTCTCCTGTGCAGCTGGCCTGGGGGCCCTGAGATTTATGGATTCTTCCGGGATCGTCCATACCGTCAAAAAGAAAGGCGATCTGGTCCGGGAAAAAATGAAGCACTCCCTGATCCGGGAGGTCAGAGGTGACGGGTTGTTTTTTGCCATAGACCTTTTCGATAGCGACCTCTCGCGCATAGTAGGTACGGAAGCATTGAACAGAGGGGTTATCACCGACTGGTTTCTTTTCAGGGACCAGGCATTCCGCATCTCTCCTCCCCTCACCATCACCGACGAAGAACTGGCCAGGGGATGCGACCTCTTTCTGGAGACCATGGACGATGTTCAACGGGGCAGGATATCATGAAACGCTTCCTTTGTTTTTTTCTGTTTCTAACACTTTCTGTTGTGTCCGGTTTAACCCAGGATACGTCCTTCCTGAAAACGGGAGAGGGAAAATTGGCCCTGTTGTTCCGGCAAATCCATCAGGAAAACAAGGCACAGAGAATGATAATTTTAAATGATTCGGTAATGCGTATGTTTGAGGCCGTATTAAAAGACCCGCTTTCCTTTACCTATCCGTTTGATTCACTTCGTTATGTAGGAAAGCTCTATCCTCCTGATACCTCGTTCCGGGTCATCAACTGGAATCTCTCTCTTCCGGAGGGGCATTTCATCTATTTCGGGTTCATCCTGCAAAAGGATGCCAGTAGCCACACTTCCCGGGTCATCTCTTTGTCCGACCACTCCGTAGAGATAAGGCATCCCGAAGACACTTTGTTAACCCCTGCCTGCTGGTATGGCGCATTATACTATGATATTCTCCTCAACCGATGGGAAGGAACCCCCTATTACACGCTTCTGGGCATTGCGTACGAAGACCCGTTCATCACCCGTAAAGTCATTGATGTCATTACCTTTGACAAAGAGGGCCATATCACTTTCGGTGCACCGGCTTTCGCTACAGGAAAAAACATCCATGACCGGGTCGTTTTCAGATTTTCCGCCCGGGTCAGCATGCTTTTGCACTATGACCGGCACATGAAAATGATCGTGTTTGACCATCTCTCTCCTTCCCGTCCGCAATATGAAGGGCTGTACCAGTTTTACGGACCGGATTCTTCCTATGATGGCTTTGCCTTTTATAACGGCATGTGGCATCTCAAAAGAGATCTGGATGCAAGAAACCTGCGATAGAGAACCGGAAGAGGTGGAAATTTCGGGAAACCGGAAACGTTTTATTGACTTTTTATAAAAAAAGAGATATATTCATGGCCGGAAACAGGAGGTGTACATGAAAAAGACGACCAACCCGGCTGCCATCATTTATCTCATTGACGAGCTGAAGCATCACCAAGCCGAGTTAATGCAGCAGTATGGCAATCCGGAGAAATACAGGTTTCTTTATTTTACTTCGGAGCATCATTTCCTGGAAGAGATCCGCAAGAACACACCCCCTTCCAACGAACCACGTATTCTCATCTTTGTAGTCAACCGTCATCTCAATACCGACAGTCCGGTGAAGGAAGTGACCCGTCTGCTGCAACAGCTCAATAATATATCCGGCGGTATTGAGCCTATTATCGTTACCACCCAGAAGACCGCGGAAACAGAAAGAAAGCTGAAGGAAGCAGGAGCTCTGGCATTGATCATGGACAATGAGAATGCTTTGCTCCGCATAGACAATCTTGTAAAAGGGACCATCAGCAAACACACCATCTGGAAAAAAAGGAAAGCCAGCAAACTGGCTTTCCGTGTACTGATCATATATTTTTTTCTTTCTCTGCTGTTTCTGACAGCCGCCTATTTTCTGTTCCCGGATTATTTCTGAACCACCTAAATCCGGACTATTGCCTTTACCCTACCGACCGTTAAAGGCTTTTCACTTCAGTAACCAGTGTCTGGAGGCTGTCTTTGGCATTCCCGAAAAGCATACGGGTTTTATCATGATAGAAAAGATGATTCTCAATGCCTGCATATCCCTTGCCCATCCCTCTCTTCATTATGATCACATGTTTGGCCAGCAAGGTTTTGATGATCGGCATCCCATAGATCGGGCTGGAGGGATCGTCTTCGGCAGCAGGGTTTACTACGTCATTGGCACCGATAACCACGACAACGTCGGTATTGGGCAAATCCTGGTTAGCATCATCCATCTCCACCAGTTTTTCGTAAGGCACATCTGCCTCCGCCAGCAACACGTTCATATGCCCGGGCATACGGCCGGCCACGGGGTGAATGGCATATTTCACTTCTACGCCCTTCTCTTCCAGCAACTTTTCGAGCTCGTGACATACATGCTGTGCCTGAGCTACTGCCAGACCATAACCGGGAACAATATATACCTTTTGTGAATACGCCAGTAAAATCCCGGCATCACTGGCAGATATTTCCTTGATGGTTCCTTTTTCCTTATCCATACCGGCGCCACCTCCTCCGAAAGCTCCTACGATCACATTCAGCAATGAACGGTTCATCGCCCTGCACATTAGCACCGTCAGGATAGTCCCGGCAGCGCCCACCAGGATCCCTCCTAGGATCATGGCTTCATTCTGATAGATAAACCCGGCCATAGCAGCGGCGATCCCGGTAAAAGAGTTCAGCAAACTGATTACCACCGGCATATCAGCGCCACCGATGGGCATAACAAATAGCACCCCGTAAATCAGCGAGACAGCCAGCAGACCGTAAACAATCAGTTTTTGGGTTTCGAACGGCATATTTCCTGCCATCACATAAACGATCAGCCCCGTGATGACAACCAACAGGGAGATATTTACGTATTTCATGTACGCAGCAAAAATATCCCCCACTTTTCCGTCCAGTTTTCCATAGGCGATCATGCTCCCACTGAATGCGACACTCCCGATCACGAGTCCGAGCAGAGTAACCAAGGTGGATTGGTTGGCGGGGTCGCTAAACTCAATCAGGGCTACCAGCGCCGATGCCAGACCACCCGTAGCATTGAAAAAAGAGACCAGTTGGGGCATGGCAGTCATTTTCACTCTGCGGGCTATCAACGTGCCGGTAATGGTTCCAAGGGTAATCACCACTACGATGATGATAATATTGGTCAGGGCAATGCTGTGCCCTGCATCATCTTTGTGAAAAGCCACGGTAGCAACCATAGCCAGCAACATGCCGGCGGCGGCCCAAAGATTGCCTCTTTTGGCCGATTCGGGACGGCTTAAAAGCTTAAGACCTATTACAAACAGGATGGCTCCTGTCAAATAACTGAATTCCAGTAATATATCTCCAACCGAGACGCCCAGTGAGGTAAGTGTAGTATCCATTATAGTACGAATTATCTGATTATTTTTTCTTTTTCTTAAACATGTCCAGCATCCTGTCGGTCACGACAAAGCCTCCCGCCACATTGAGGGTAGCGAAAAATACGGCAAAAATGCCGAGCACCAGGGGCAGGTTAATATGATCGGTAGGAGCATGGCCTACCAGAATAATGCCTCCCACAATAATCACCCCACTGATGGCATTGGCTCCCGACATCAAGGGGGTATGCAAAACGGAAGGGACATTGGAGATCACCTCTATTCCCAGAAAAATGGACAGGGTGATAATGAAGATGGCATCTTTATGCACATAAAAATAAATCAATATATTTTCCATAGCGAAGATATTTTTTAATCGATGAAAGACTTCACCCGTTCGTTGATAATTTCCTTTTGATGGGTCACGCAGGTACCTCTGACGATCTCATCCTCAAAATCCAGTTTCAGTGTCCCCTCTTCCGTTATCAGCAGATTCAGGAAGTTCATCAGGTTACGGGCCAGCATACGGCTGGCATCCGAGGGCATGGTTGCCGGATAATTGGATTCTCCGATAATGGTTACCTGGTTATGTTGAATGATTTTCCCGTTTTGTGTCAGCTCACAGTTTCCTCCTGAAGAAGCGGCAAGATCCACAATGATACTACCGTGAGGCATGGCCTCGACGGCCTGTTTAGTAACCAGCAAAGGCGCTTTCTTTCCGGGGATCTGTGCCGTAGTGATGACCACATCGGAGCCGGACACATGGTTAAAGATCAGTTGTCTTTGTTTTTCCTCGAACTCCTTTGTTTGTTCGACGGCATATCCTCCGGCAGCGGCATCCTCACGGGCACCTTCCACTTCAATAAATTTACCTCCGAGCGACTGCACTTGTTCTTTCACCTCCGAACGTACATCAAACACTTCCACCACCGCTCCCAACTTACGGGCAATCGCGATGGCCTGTAATCCTGCCACGCCGGCACCCAGCACCAGGACTTTGGCAGGCTTGATCGTGCCGGCTGCCGACATAAACATCGGAAAAAACCGGGGAAGATGACCGGCCGCATCCAAAACCGCTTTGTATCCGGCGATGGTAGCCATGGAAGACAAAACATCCATTGCCTGCGCACGGGATATGCGCGGGATCATATCCAGGCTGAAAACCGTCAGCCCCAGATCACGTACCTTTTGAACAATATCCGTACGCACCAGGGGGTTCAGCATGGTGATCACCACAGCTTCCTTTCTCAATTCCCGGAACTCCCGGTCTGATAAGGGATTGATTTGTATGATCAGATCCGCCTCCTGCATGATCGTATCACGCCCGACAAGGGCCGCTCCCGCTTCCCGGTACGCCTCATCCGGGAAAAAAGCACCCGTACCCGCGCCCTGCTCCATCATTACTTCCACTCCGGATTTTTTCAGGGACAAAACGCTTTCCGGTAATAAAGCTACGCGGGGGTCTTCTGTTTCTTTTAATATACCCGTTTTCATATTTGATATTTTTTTTTCATTTCCCTGCTGATGAATCTATCCTTCATACAGCACCCCGGAATGTATTGTTCAAAGTTGCATTTTTCATATTTTTCCTGTTTCCGGGATGATCTTCAAATCATTTATTTATAATAAGTCTAAATTTTTGCGGTGCAAAGTAAATAAAAAAGTAGCATCTTTTATGCAACATCCAATCAAGAAACCACTTATTTAACTGATTCTCTTTTACTTATAATTTAATATGAATTAATTATAAATTAGATATGCATTAACCTGTTGATAATTTAGAAGTTATATCTTTTTTTCTAAATACATTTTACACAATATATTTGTCCTATGCGTAAGCGCTCAGGATCAAACTAATCAAAATAGACCATTATATATACCTGTTTATCTGACCATTACATTAACTCATACATCGACACCCGGGAGCAACTGCTTCCGGATTTGCTGTGTTCCATTGCTTCATATGTCAGAATTATCCGCATAGAAACCAAAAAAGTTTCTAATTTTGAAAAATACATAAGCACCCAGTTTTATGAATAAGTTTTCGTTTTTAGGCAACACGGATATTCAAACAGTAGAAAGACTATATAAGGCTTTTCTTGAAGATCCCTCGAAGGTGGAAGAGAGTTGGAGGCAGTTTTTTACGGGTTTTGAGTTTGCAAGGAAACATTTTGGAAGTGAAGAGGTTCCTGACAATTATGACAAGGAATTCAGAGTTATTAACCTGATAGAAGGGTACCGTAAGCGGGGGCATTTGTTCACGACTACCAATCCTGTCAGAGCCCGCCGAAGATATACGCCTACGCTGGATATTGAGAACTTCGGTCTGAAAGAAAAAGACCTGGATACTGTTTTTCAGGCCGGCAAGTTAATCAGCATCGGTCCGGCTTCGTTGCGTGAAATCATTTCACATCTGCAACAGACCTATTGTCGCTCGGTTGGAGCCGAATACCTGTTTATACGCAATCCCAACGTGATCCGGTGGTGGCAGGAAAGAATGGAACCCGCAAAGAATACCCCTTCTTTTACTCCGGAAGAGAAAGAACATATCTTCTCCCACCTGGTTCAGGCGGTAGGGTTTGAAAAATTCCTGCAGAAAAAATTTGTCGGGCAGAAAAGTTTTTCGCTGGAGGGAGCAGAAAACCTGATTCCCGCTCTGGATGCTGTCATCGAAAAGGGTTCGGAGCTGGGTATAGAAGAGTTTATCATCGGAATGTCGCACCGGGGAAGATTAAATGTGCTGGCCAATATTTTGGAGAAGCCTTATGAACAAATCTTTTCCGAGTTCATCGGCAAGGTTTATACGGGAGACATATCCCTGGGGGATGTAAAATATCATCTGGGGTATGAAAACACCATAAAGACCGACCGGGGAAAAAAGGTAAAGCTCAGTGTTGTTCCCAATCCTTCGCATCTTGAGTCGGTAGATCCTGTGGCAGAAGGGTTGTCCCGTGCGAAAATTGATCGTTTTTACAAAGGCGACTTCAATAAACTGGCACCCATTCTCATCCACGGAGATGCAGCCATAGCTGCCCAGGGGGTGGTTTACGAGGTGATACAGATGTCTGAGTTGCCTGCCTACCGTACCGGAGGCTCCATCCACCTGGTCATCAACAACCAGGTAGGCTTCACCACAAATTATCTGGAAGCCCGCTCCAGCACTTACTGCACGGATATCGGGAAAGTCACCAAGGCTCCCATTTTTCATGTCAACGGCGACGATGTAGAGGCCCTTATTTACATCATCCGGCTGGCCATGGAGTTCAGACAAACTTTCCACCGCGACGTATTTATTGACATCCTGTCCTACCGCAAGCACGGTCATAACGAAGGAGATGAACCGCGTTTCACCCAGCCTCTCCTGTACAAGGCCATTAGCCGGCATCCCAATCCACGGGATATCTATGCTGAACATCTGACAGAAAACAAGATCATGACGCGGGAACAGATCCGGGAAGAAGAAAAAGCATACAATGATGTGCTGGAAGAAAAATTCAGTGCTGCCAAAAAGTCTTCGGGGGTAATCATTGAACAGTTTCTGCACGACCACTGGAAAGGATACCGTTACCCACAAGAGAAAGACTTTGAAAAAAGTCCGGAAACAGGCATTACAAAAGAAAAACTGGTATCTCTCGGCAAACATATTTATGAAGTACCTGCCGGGAAAAAATTCTTCAAAAAACTGATCCGGCTGCTTGACGAACGCAGGAAAAACTTTGAAAACGATCGTATTGACTGGGCCATTGGAGAATTACTGGCTTATGCTTCTCTGGTCACCGAAGGGATCCCTGTAAGGATCAGCGGACAGGATTCGGTGCGCGGCACGTTCTCACACCGCCATGCAGCATATATTCAGGAAGATACGGGAGATGCCTGGTATCCCCTGCAACACATTGATCCCGGACAGGCACCGTTTGAGATCTACAATTCCCTGTTGTCCGAATACGGGGTGATGGGCTTTGAATATGGTTATGCCATGTCGAGTCCCCGGCAGTTGGTTGTCTGGGAAGCCCAGTTCGGGGATTTTCACAATGTGGCACAAGTGATTATAGACCAGTATATCAGCTCGGCCGAAGAAAAATGGGGACTGATGAACGGATTGGTTCTGTACCTGCCCCATGGTTTCGAAGGGCAGGGACCGGAACACTCCAGTGCCCGTATAGAGCGCTTTCTTTCTATGGCAGCCAAGGCCAATATGCACATTGTCAATCCCTCGACTCCTGCCAATTTTTTCCATCTGCTGCGCAGGCATATACATACGGATTATCGTCTGCCTCTGATCATCTTCACTCCCAAGAGCCTTTTACGTCATCCGGAATGCGTCTCTACCAAAAAGGATTTTGAACAGGGACGGTTTAGGGAAGTCCTGGATGATCAGGACGTGGATATTAGCCAGGTCAGACGGGTGGTTTTCTGTTCCGGGAAGGTTTATTACGACCTGCTCAAACGGAAAAAAGAGCTGCATGCCCTCGACGTTGCCCTGGTGCGTATCGAACAGTTGCATCCTTTCCCCCTGAAACAGATAAAAGACATTCTGAAAAAATACAAAAACAACATGCTCACGCTGTTTGTGCAGGAAGAACCGGAAAACATGGGGCCCTGGCGTTATGTCCGCCATATGGCCGAAGGGATAGAGATGACTCCCGTTGCACGCTTATCCAGCGGGAGCCCTGCTACAGGCTTGTACGGTATACACCAGCTTGGTCAGGAAGAAATCATCAACAAAGTATTCAGGAGATGCACCTGCGAACTGAAGAATGTCTATTGCGGACTACAGTGTGTCGAAGGAAAATCCAGAAAAGAGATTCTGGACCTGCATAATTATATAGAAGAAGAATCCAAGTTTCTTATACGCTAAAAAAGATTAGTCATGATCCTTGAAATGAAAATTCCCAGTCCCGGAGAGTCAATCACCGAAGTAGAGATAGGGGCCTGGCTGGTAGATGACAACAGCTATGTGGAAAAAGACCAGGAGATTGCCGAAGTGGAATCAGAAAAAGCCACACTGCCTATCATCGCCGAAGAAAGCGGTAAGGTGAAATTCCTGCTGGAGCCCGGCAGCACAGCCCGGGTAGGCGACATCATATGCACCATCGACACGGAAGCCGGGGGAGAAAAGAAAACCCAAAAAACACCCGTATCAACCAGGCAGGAACCCCCTGAAACGGAAAAGGACCGGCCCATCGAGCCTCAGGAGGGGCGCCGGGAGAAGCCTTCGACCACAACCATGGATGCCACGCCGGAGAAACCATCCGGAGGAAAAATAAAAATCACCCCGGTGGCTGCAAAAAAAATGGAAGAATATCATCTGTCGGTCGAAGACGTTTTGCAGGGTTTACAAAGGATCACCTCGGGAGATGTGGAAAGGGCCCGGCAGGGGATCCAAGAAACCTCTGGCTCCGCGCCCGCAGCGTTTAAGAAGGAGGCATCCCGGGAAAAGACGGTGGAGAAGATGTCCCAGCTACGAAAAAAGCTTAGCAGTCGTCTGGTAGCCGTCAGGAACGAAACAGCCATGCTCACCACCTTCAACGAAACCGACATGAGCGAGATCATCCGTTTGCGGAAGACTTATCAGGAATCATTTGTCAAAAAGCACGGAATCAAACTGGGGTTCATGTCCTTTTTCATCAAAGCTTCCGCTCTGGCGCTGATGAAGTATCCCG
>JANTHB010000091.1 GCA_024762655.1 Bacteroidales bacterium | reverse complement strand
TTGGATAACATGAATGAATGATAGATTGTATTGCTCGCTGTAGCCCTTAGGGAGAGGGAGGTCTTCCTAGGGTATCTTCATAAACTTATGCACCTGCAGGGATATGCTCCATTTCGGGTTTTTTTTGACGTAGGTGACGATCTCCGGGATAATCTGTTTGTAGCGGCTCCATTCAGGTTGCAGAAAAAGATGACATCCGGCAGGTACTTTCCGGGCGTTTTCCTCGGCCCATTCAAAGTCTTTTGTTTCCTGAACAATGACTTTCAGCTCGTCGGCACGGCGAAGCGCTTCCTCCAAAGGAGGTTTATTGCTTTTGGGAGAGAGGCATACCCAGTCAAAAACGCCCTGCATGGGATGAGCCCCGGAGGTCTCAAGAAAAATAAGGAAGCCTTTGTCTTTCAGAAGCGCGGTGAGATAAGTGAGATTATACATCAGGGGCTCTCCTCCGGTGATCACCATGGATTTTGAACCGGATGCAACCGCTTTACGGACGATCTCTTCAGTGGATACCAACGGGTGCAGGTCAGGGTTCCAGGAAAGTTTGGTGTCGCACCAGTTGCACCCGATATCACAGCCGCCGAGACGAATGAAGTAAGCCGCTTTGCCGGTATGGTACCCTTCCCCCTGGATGCTGTAGAACTGCTCCATGAGGGGGAGTTTCCTCCCTTCGTCCATGGCTCGCTTATCTGTCCGGCTGAGTGCGGTCATTTTCGTTAGAATATTCCGCGCAAAAGTAGTAATTTTACGATCGAATCTTCCGTATTGTATAAATTTGAAGCAATGATTATCAAAAAACATTCTCTGTGGCTTGTTGTCGCGGCCCTCCTGGTTACATTTTCCTGTTCTTCTCCCCGGAAAGGAAAATGGGTGGCTGAAGCTCCTGCCGATACCCTCTTTACCCATATTGACACGGCCGGCGTTACGGTAATTCCCAACGGTCGTTTGATCACACCGCCGGGAAGATCCTTCCGTGTAGCGCCCCATCCGTTTGGTCTGGTGCTCAGCCGCGACGGGAAGATTGCCGTTACAGCCAATTCGGGCGTGCGGCCCTTGTCTGTGACAATCCTGAAAAATATTGATACGGACCATCCTCAGATAATGCAGATACCTCCCGGTGTCAAAAACGACGAAGGGGTGCTGGCCTCTGTGTTTATGGGCCTGGCTATCTCACCGGATGACAGCACATTGTATGTGGCCGGCGGACAGGAGAACAAGATCTATCTGTTTGATGTAAACACCGGAAAAAGCAAAGGGATGATAGATTGTGCTTACCGCGATGATAAAGTGGATTATTCCGACGGCTATATCGGCGATATGATCATGAACCGGAAAGGAGACCGTTTATATGCCGTAGATCAGGTGAGTTTCAGGGTGATCATCGCGGATGCGCACCACCGGAAACTCCTCCGGTCGGTGCCTGTAGGACGATATCCTTTCGGAATCGCTCTCTCGCCGGATGAAAAAGCCGTATATGTCGCCAATGTCGGAATGTTTGAATATAAACCATACGGGGGCGTGGATCCTAAAAATCTGAAGGAGACGGCTCCTGCTTTTCCGCCGGTGGCTTTCGGCACCGGAGAGGCGGAAGAAGGAATCCATACCGATACGCTGGATATCCCGGGTCTCGCGAATCCCAACATACCGGAATCTTTCTCCGTATGGAAAATCGACCTCTCACGAGGGCAACCGGAAATTACGGCCAGAATTAAAACGGGAACACTCGTAGGACAGATGGTGGAGGACTTCCCGGCGGTGGGAGGGAGTTCCCCAAATTCTCTGACGGCTACCAAAGACTATGTTTTCGTGAGTAACGGAAATAATGACAATATCTCGGTAATCGGCATGCGGGAGGATACGGTGGTACATACCATTCACCTGAAGCTGGATCCCCGTATAGATTACCTGCGGGGTAAGATCCCCTTCGGGCTGGCTCTGTCGCCTGACCGGAAAAGATTGTATGTTGCAGAAGCTGGGATCAATGCCATCGGCGTCATTGATATCCCTTCCTTTGAAGTGCTGGGCCACATCCCTGCCGGATGGTTCCCCTCCAAACTTAAGGTAACCCCAGACGGGAAAAAACTGATCGTGGTAAATGCCAAAGGTTACGGCAGCGGCCCTAACGGAGGCGCCGGCTATTGGCCCGGTCCGGAAGGCACCTACATCGGCTATCTGATGAAAGGTACGGTGGAAGTGATGCCCGTTCCTGCCGACCGGGAGCTTAAAAAAACAACACAGCAGGTGATTAAAAATAATTTCCGGTTCCGGAAAATCGACGACGTGGCCTATGCCTGGCGGAAAAACAACCCCGTGCCCCTTTATCCGGGAGAGAAAGTGTCGCCTATCAGGTATCTGGTTTTTATCACCAAGGAGAACCGGACGTTTGATGAGATTTTCGGCGCCATGAAACAAGCGGATGGCGACGCCACCCTGGCCCGCTATGGGTCGGTGGTTACCTTCTGGAATAAAGATCATACCCGGGAGGTGCGGGATGCCCTGGTGATGCCAAACCATCTGGCGCTGGCCCGGCGTTTTGCCATGGGGGATAATTTCTATGTCGATTCGGATGTGTCAGCCGACGGACACCGCTGGCTGGCCAATACCTATCCCAATGAATGGGTGGAGACCTGCACCCCCGCCAGCTATGGCGGTAACCGTAAGTTCAAACATTCAAAATCCCCCGGTTTCCTGGCATTCAACGGCGCTGCCGGAGCGATCTACCCGGAAGATTACAACGAAGCAGGCTCGCTGTGGGACCAGCTTGACAGGTACGATATCCCTTTTTATAATTTTGGGGAAGGGGTGATGTTCGAACCCGCTTCTTACGATAAATCCTATAAATATACGGGGATGCGTTATCTTTATAACTACCCTTTGCCGAAACCCCTCTTTGATAACTCTTCACGCAGTTACCCGACCTTCAATATGGGGATCCCCGATCAGTTCAGAGTGGATCAGTTTATGAAGGAGTTTAATGTAAAATGGGGGAATAACGGCATGGATCTTCCGCCGGTGATCACCCTGATCCTGCCCAACGACCATGGTGCCGGTGAACGGGCTGCCGACGGATATCCGTTCCGCGAAAGCTATATGGCCGACAATGACCTGGCGCTGGGCCGGATCATAGAGTTCCTTTCACATACCCCTTACTGGAAAAATATGGCCGTGGTTATTACCGAAGACGATGCCCAGAACGGACTGGATCATATTGATGCCCACCGCAGCGTGCTGCTGGTGGTCTCTCCCTATGTGAAAAAGGACTATGTCGGACATGTGCATTACAGCTTCGGCAGCATCTTCAAAACCTTTTGGAATATCCTGGGGGTGCCTTACCTGAATGAATACGATGCCACCGCTACCGACCTGGCAGATTTATTCACCGACAAACCGGATTTTACGCCGTACAATGCATTACCTGTGGATAAACGCGTATTTGACCCGCAAAAAGCCATGACCCCGCTGGATGAAAATTTTAACTGGAAAGCCTTAGAGGAAAGTCCTGAGATAGATAATGTGAAGGACATGATCCGCGACAGTAAGGAACAGGAAGAATACAGGACCCAGGACCAGGGGGGTAAAAAATGAGATGCTTCGTGGCACGCCGGCCGGCTGCCGCGGCAACCGGCGGTCAGGATACTGCGTATCATCTGGTTTGTTGCCTTTTAACGGTACTGCGAACCTGTCTGAGGGGATAAGAAAGTGCAGGACGGATGGTCTGTGGTCAATTCCGGGACTTTCCATACATCCTGTAGTAATACCAGGCTGCGATACCTCCTGCAAGAGAAAACAATGCCAGCATCCAAAACACATGCTGATGCCCTTTTGCACCGGGCGCATGCTCTAACAGATACCCCATCATGGGGCCCGTAAAGATGTCCGGGGTAAAACCGGTGACGGAAACAAGACCCACCGCTGTGCCCGTAAGAACCACGGGGATCCGGCCGCTTTTCATCACGGCAAAGTACAAAGAACGTGCGGCATAGACCCCCGCAGCCAGCACTGTCATGGAAATAAAAAACAAAAAAGTTGCGGAAGGTGTGATCAGTTCGAAAGCGAACAACAAGGCTCCTGAAAATGATATGACAAAACTGAGGAATAACAGCAAGGTGATTTGTGAGCGGTCAGCCAGTATGCCGGTCAGGAAACCGACAACAGGACGGATAAACAGTAAGACCGTCCCGACGCGGGCCGAATCCACCTGGTTGTACAACATCACGTCGTGGGCATACAGAGAGAACACATCTGTGATCTTATAGCCCACATAAGCACAGAGGATAATGATCATCAACAACCATACTGAATACAGACGTAATACCGCTTTGATCTTTGAGAACGTAATCTTTTCCAGACTGATCTCTTTTTCGGTTTTACGGTCCAGTTTCATGAAGAACCATACCAACAGGCCAACAAGAGCAACGATCCCCGAGGATATCAAGATCACCTGCCTGAAGGCCGCTTTGTTTTCGGAAATGGTCGCCACGTTGTTTCCGGAAGGGATGAGCGATGCAAAAACAAATACACCCAAGGCCCCGAACAGGGCTCCCACCAGCCCGCGTCCGCCGTCCAGAAAACCGAAAGCCCGGCCTTGCGAAGCAGGCCCGCCCCATACCCGGGTAGCTTTGATCATCGGTGCCCAGAATAAAAAAATAGTGGTAAAACCCCAGTAACCGTATAATATTTTTAATACGGTATAACCGGGAAATGCTGCATAAACCAAACCTCCTGATGCCGTCATCCATAGTGCTGCTGCGATCAGTTTTCCAGGGGGGAACCTGTCGGCCAGCGGGCCGCCGAAGAGGTAAGACAACAGGGCTACAATGCCATAGACAGAAAAACATATGCCCAACTGTATGTTGTCAAGATCGAATACCTCAAGCACGGTGGGCCTGAAGACCCTCGCCAGAACGAACGGAAGGATAAATACGGATTCTCCGGCTAAAATAAGCAATAAGAGAAAGTACCAGGGAACTTTTTTTTCATTCATAGGGTTTATCGAAACAAACTTTTTTACAGCAGGTGTTTACCTGCCGGTTACAATAAAGTCATAGCTTCCGGATAACACGGAAAAGGTGATATGGTTTTTTTCTTCCGTGGCGTTGCCGATGCCTTCCCTGCCGGGGATGAAAGCCTGGTCTTTCCAGACCGTATGACCACTTTCGGCAACTGTAATGTTCCTAAACCCGGTGACAGGCAAGCTGACGGAAGCGGTTGTGTTGGCAGGGATCTTCACATGAAACACCGCCTGATGGGGAGTCTGGTGCCATTCCGAAAGGACCGTTCCATGCACCGTTTCGACCGAGGCTTTTACGAAGGATAAGTCCGCCGGGAGAAAAGGCTGAATGTGAATGTGGGCATACCCGTCGGTGGTCCCCCCGTCCATAGGCGAACGAATGCCCGCCAGATATTTGTACAGGAACTCCGATACGGTGCCGAACATCTGATGGTTGTGAGAGTCCTTGCCGTCCCATTCCTCCCACAATGTGGTGGCACCCCTGGACAGCCAGTAACCGTAGCCTGGAAAAGTAATCTGTGCGATGATGTCCCGGGCTATATCGTTGCGGCCGGCATGGGCCAGAACGGGCCATAAATATTTGGTGCCGATAATCCCTGTATTCAGGTGTCCGTTATGTGTGATCATGATGTCGTCGGCCAGATCCTGTATGGTCTGTTCTCGATAGGCTTCGGGCACAAGGTTCAATGCCAGCGCCAGCACCTGGTAGGTCTGGTAAAGCGAGTCGGTTCCAAACAGACGGGTTTCCGGATTAAAAAACGTATGGATGAAAGCGCCTTTGACTGAATCGGCCAGGGCCAGGTATCTGACGGCGTCTCTCTTATGGCCCAGCACACCGGCGATCTTTGAAAACGTCCATGCATCCAGAAAATAATAAGCGGTGTTGACGACCGGATGGTTGGGCCCGTCCGACTGTCCCGGGGCGCACCACTCACCCAGAGAATCCCAGTATCCTCCAAAAGCATTGATAATGAACGCCTCGGACGGATTGGCATCGCTTTTTGCCAGGTGGTGGAGATAAGCCAGGTATTTCTTCATGGTCACATAATGTGTGGCCAGGATGGTGGTATCGGCATAATAGCGGTACATCCACCAGGGGATCAGGACATAGGCGCTGCCCCACGCAATCCCGCCGCCGTTACCGCCGATCAGGGTGGGGGAGGTGTTGGGGATCCGGCCGTTGTCATATTGTGAATCCCGCATGTCGTTGAGCCATTTGGTATAGAAAGAAGCCATGCGGAAATCATGAATGCTTGTTTCGGCAATGATCTCCCCATCCCCGTTGTACCCTCCTTTTTCCCGGTGTGGACAGTCGGTGGGTACGCCATGCTGATTGCTTTTCTGTGACCACCGGGCGGCCCGCCAGATCCGGTTCAGGAGAGAATCGGAGGATGCAAAGGTGCCCGCAGGTTCCAGGGCCGAATGGACTACCCTGCCCTCAAGATACAAAGAGTCTATCCTTTCCGGATGCTCTGTGCGGACTTCTGCAAAGCGGAATCCTGTGTAAAAAAACCGGGGCTCATAGACTTCCATGCTTTTCCCTTTCAGGGTGTAGTCGGTCCACACCCGGGCATGATAGGCAAACTTCGTGCTAAGCCGGTCGCCGGGTCTCAGGGGTTCGGGGAAAAGCGAGTCGTTGAGGGTCTCGGCGCCGCGTACGCGAACCGTTACGCCCGGATCTCCTTTTACCCGGATACGCCACCATCCGGCGAAGTTCTGTCCCAGATCGAACAGCACAACCCCGGGCTCAGGATATGTTACGGCTACGGGTTCAATCGTCTGAACGACTTTTATCGGGGGCATGAGCTGTGATTTCAGGATCACCCCGGGATCTCCGGCCTGCCTGACTCCGCCCCATCCCGAATCATCAAAACCCGGGGTGGCCCATCCGGGTTGTTCCAGCCTGGCATCATAGTCTTCCCCGCCGTAAACATGGTTAAAAGTGATCGGACCGGAAGAAGATTTCCAGGATCCGTCCGTAACGATAAGATCTCTGCTTCCGTCTGCATAGATGATGTTAAGCTGCATAAGAGCCCGTGGAGTGAGGGTGCGCGGTTTATGACCGCTCCATCCGTAGCGGCCCTTGACGGAAACAACCCGGTACGTCCCGTTTCCCAGGATGATCCCCAGTGCATTCTTCCCCCGCTTCAGGCGGTCTGTGACATCATAGGTTGCATAGAGCACCCTTTTTCTGAAATCGGTCCTGGCAGGATCCAGCACATGATCTCCTGTTTTCTCCCCGTTCAGATATAGTTCGTATTGTCCGAGACCGGTTACATACACCCAGGCAAACCGTATTTTCTTATCTACGGTAAACTCTTTTCTCAGCAAGGGGGCGGAAACAGCTGTGTCACCGGCGGTAATCCATTTTGCCTTCCAATCTGAGCGGTTTAACAGCCCTGTCTGAAACCAGGCGGTCTTTGCCGGAGTGGCTTTGTGTCCTTTATCATCCCAGACGTCTACCGTCCAGATATATTTTTCGCCGCTTACCAGGGGTTTCCCCCGGTAAGAGATGTTGACGGAGCGACCGGAGAACACTTTGCCCGAGTCCCATACTTTTTCCTTTTGAGCGGATGTTCCGGTCACGACAATCCGGTAGGCCGTCTGGGAGAGACCGCGGCGGGAGCCTGTGAGAATCCAGGAAAAACGGGGATGAGAAACATCCACCCCCGGCGGATTGCTGAGATATTCACAGCGCATATCCTCTACCCGTACCCTGTCTCCGGAAGTGGAGCACGATTCAGTGAAGATGAAAATAAGAAGAAAGACGGCAACGGCAGTCAAAGAGCGTACAAAAGTTTTCATGATCCTGACAATGAATTTCTTTTTTTATTAAGGATAAAAGGACAAATCAATGATAAACACGGATGTAATCCACGGTCATGCTCTGGGGAAAAACGGTGGTCTCATCGGGATTGCCCGGCCAGACCCCTCCGACAGCTACGTTCAGAATAAAATAAAAAGGGGCGTTAAAGGGGTAGTTGACAATGTTTGCCTTGTTGAAAGTCTTGAATTTTTCATTATCCACATACCACTCTATACGATCCTGTTCCCATACCAGGGAAAAAACATGAAACCGTTCGGAAAAATCTTCCTGCGAAAGGCTATAGCTGCCCCCCGAGCTCTGATGACCATTCTCATCATAATGTACGGTCCCGTGAACAACGTCTGGTTCTTTGCCTATCATCTCCATAATGTCTATCTCTCCGCATGCAGGCCATCCCACCGTGGAGATATTGGCCCCCAGCATCCATATGGCCGGCCACAAACCCTGCCCTGTAGGAAGTTTTGCCCGGATGTCTATGCGTCCGAACTGAACTTCCACTTTGTCCTCCGTTTTTATGCGGGCCGAGGTGTAGCCGCTGCCCTCTTTCAAAGCGGTAATGATCAGCCTGCCCCCTTCTATTCTGATGTTATCTTTCTGATCCGTGTAACTCTCCAGCTCCTGGTTGCCCCATCCGCAGATCCCCTTATCACACCCATTCCCCAGCTCATAGGACCAGTCGTTCAGGTTCAGGGAGGTATCCTCAAATTCGTCCTGCCAGACCAGCTCCATGGAAGGATGGGACAGGGAGGTGTAGAACCCGTCGGCATCGGTTAAAACCGGCTCCAGCGGATCATCATCTGTAATGGAAATGGTACGGGAAATGGAAGTGTTATGATAGGTGATCCTGAGCTCAAAGTTTTCCGTAAGCTCCGGGAAGGTATCGCCGACAATGGTAATGGGAATGGTTTGTCCGGACTGCCCCGCCTTGAAAGTAAGCGTGCCTGAAGCGGGTTTGATATCCTTATTAAAACGGGCTGATCCTTCCACGATCTCATAGCTGGCATCAAAGGCAGTGACCACAGTGCCTTCCGGAACAACTGTGATTTGAACGATATGGTCACTGTTGCCCTCAGTGACCTCCGGAACGCTGATCTTAAAGCCCTGTATTGCATTTTGAGTGTTTTTGGCACAATTCCAGAGAAAAGGAAAGAGAGTCATAAACAAAACCAAAGGGATGATTCTTTTCATGCTGAAAACCGGTTAAAATTATATTCGAAAGATAAATACTTTATCCCTAAAGGGAAAGTTAAAGGGGGAAATATTTGAAAAAACCGGGACAACCGGGCCAAAAAAAGAAGCGGACGATACCGCTTCTTTTTCCCGGGTCGGTCTGGAGGGACTCGAACCCTCAACCCCGAGATTAAGAGTCACGTGCTCTGCCAGTTGAGCTACAGACCGTAAACGAAGGGACAAAATTAATATAATTTTGGTTTATCTCAAAGGGGATCATGGGCAGAATACAAGAATGCTTTGCCCGAATGTCTGCTTTACGGGCTATCAGACATCGAAGAGGAACGGAGAAGAAACGGAATGAGTGAATTTTGAGGGGTATGCATCATAGAAAATGAAAGCGGTATTCAGTGTGAAAAAATTATATAAGTTTACGGTATAATTTTTGCTTCTTGTTATAAGATTAAGAGGAGTACAAATAAATAATGATGAAAAGAATCTTATTGTTGATAATAATTATCTCTATGCCTGTCGGTCTTTTGGCCCAACAGAAGGTGGTTTACGGCAGGTTGACCGTTTTTAACAGGTATCCGGTAAAGAATGTGGAAGTAAGGGCCAGGAAGGCAAAAACGGCTGTCAGGACCGATTCCCTGGGAAGGTTTACGCTGGTTTGCTACGATCGTGACGTCATTCAGATAAAAACCAAACCTTTCAAACCGGTCTCGAAAAAGGTGGGCCCGAAAACCGATACCCTTGTATTAAACCTTTATTTTATCGACTCGAAAGAAAACAGGAAACGTGCTGTCGGGTACGGATACATTAATAAAGAGGACCTGTCGTATGCGGTGGATCACCTACAGGGGGAAAATAATGATTTTTGCAACTATTCGAATATTTACGAACTGTTGCGAGGCAGGTTCTCGGGCATTACGGTTGCCGATGGGAAAATATATGTTCGTGGAAGCACTAATTTTGTCGGCCAGACACAAGCTGTCATTTTTGTGGATGGTGTGGAAACCTCATCCATCGGCTGGATATCTCCGTGTGATGTGGAGTCAATAGATATTCTGAAAGACAGCAATGCCGCCATTTACGGAACCCGTGGAGCAAACGGGGTGGTACTGATACGTACAAAACATTGAGGCGGATTATCCTGCAGAATTTAATTTGAAGAAATCCCCGGGGATTGTTCGTTATAAGAAATTTCTTTATTGTCTGCAACGGTTTGAAGATGTTGCGTTTGGCATTTCAACGCTCCAAATTTTCAATTTACTACTATTTTTGTTTACTGCTATCACCTTCATTATTAGCACTATCTGTCAAATACACTATATTTTTTGTTAGGTTTAGTTTTTTATTCTATTTCGGTTATTGCAAACTCCAAAATTGCAATTGGCTTATTTGATAAATTACTTAAACTTGGATAAATATCATTCATAATCTCCGAAAACTCCTGATAATCTTCGTCTTTTTCTTGTGGTCCATATATACTTACACCAAGCCAATCGATGTAATTGTCGCCAGGATAATAGTTTTCTATTTTATTCCAATCAGTATTTGGTTCGCTGTATGCATCAACGTGAAAAAACCAAGTTATATTATTTGCACCATTAGTATTGCAAATGTCAATTATATGACGATAAGCATCTCTAAATCGTTCTGCTCCGTCAAATAAATTTGCATCTCCGTATCCTGTGGATTCGCCTGCTCCGTTATATTGTCCGTTCCAAGGGAACCAATTGCCATTTACTTCTGTTCCAAATTCTACTAATAAAGGGATGTTTGTGTTTTTTGCATCAATTGCCCACTGTGTAAGTTCTGCATCAAAATCTCCGTCAATTATTTTTTGCATTGTATAATTGGGGTCTGGACCTCCTTCATCAAAATTAGTTCTTGGCATAATTCTGATAAATGGAATTTTTCCTGTGGAATTAATTGTATTAACAGCCGTTAAAGGAAATTGAATATTATTATACCAATTGTTTGAGAAGTAAGCCCAAACAATATTTTTATTTACAAGGGTTTCAAAATCGTTAATTCGCTCTGTAGTTACAATATCTTCTGTTCCGCCAAAATCGGGATATGCAGAATGATAAATTCCAGAAGTCGGCTCAATAAGTTTGTTCGAGTTAAAATTTGCAGTTGTAATAAATGTCAATGAACTCACTCCATTTCTATAGGCATTTAAACTTTCTGATGAAGAATTTACTTTTAATAACGAATTATCAAAATTTTCGTGCCACCAAGAAGTTGCTTTTACTTTTGGATAATTATTACTTTCAAGACTAACAAATGCGTTTTCAATCCATTTGGCTTTTTTATTTTCTGTTATTTTATTTACTTCGTCCTTTTTGCAAGCATATAAAGCTAAAAGTATTAAAAAATAAATTCCTGTTGTTATTATTGTTTTTCTAGTCATATTCTATCTGTGCTATAATTAAACCTAACGGTTTGAATATGGTACGTCTGCCGGAAGGCGGATGCGCCATTTTTTTGTTGTGTGGCTGGGTTATTGATATTTAATGTTATATTTTTCGAACATTTTCTTTAAATAGGTTACACTCCCCATTACACCCATTTTCCCTTCAGCTCCGGAAGTAATTCCAACTAAGTAACCATTTTTATCTATCACAGGAGAACCACTTCTCCCATTGAATTGGATATTTTTTGTTAGGGTCCGGGTATAAAAATAATCACCGAGATTCATATAACATTGGAGTTTTATCAATGCAGGCATACTATTGTCTTTTTGTTTCGTTCCCCATCCAACGGCATAAACAACTTCATGAGCTTTTACCGGTGTGTACCTTATTTTTAAGGGATACAAACCCACATGGTTTTTGTCGATTTCGAATAGAATCCAATCACGTACTTTAAGTGTGTTAAATTGCCCGATTTTCTCTTGTGAATTTGCATTAATCAAACGTTTAACCGAAACATACTTTTCAGTGTCATTCTTGGGATATAGTTTCCAGTAATTGAAATTCTTTCCCAAATCTACTGACGTAAACCCAATCTGATATTCAAAAACCATAAATAGATGTTTACATGAAATTCCCAAGGTATCGTATCCTGTATTAATAAGAAAAGAATTAGCCAAATCTTTGTAAGTAGTGTCTTTAAAACTTATTTCATTCGTAAGTGCGAAGGTTGGCCATTGTGAGAGTGGTTTCTCAATCCAGGTCTCTTTTTTTATGGGTGTTTCGTTTTTGCATCCGAGGGTCAACGACAAGAGTGCAATTGCAATTAGTTTAGTGCCTTCCCTCATTTTATATTTTTTCGAATTTTATTATTCTATAGTTCTGTTTTTCAACCTTGCCGCCAACGGTC
>JANTHB010000090.1 GCA_024762655.1 Bacteroidales bacterium | reverse complement strand
TAATTTATATTCTATATATTACATTATTTTAATGGGAAAATGTCGATTTCTATATTAAATCTTTAGATATCTCTTATATATATCTGAATTACAAATTAATATATTGATTAATATCTAATTAGTTAACAATTTTTGTCAGATGCCGTAACATTACCTAAACTATTTATATATATAATATCTATAATATACTGGTATTTAATATCATAAATGTATTAACATCCCTTGTATACATATGTAACATTTGGGCGTATTCATATCTGTAACTATGGAGAAATAATATACGATCAGCTCTCCAATTATGATTACACATGTGTATTATTTATAGGATCCATATGTAACATCCGGATGAATGAATGATCACAAAGATTTATATGGAAACTTTCTTAACCGAAATTCCTTTAGTACACCTCACCAAAAACTTTTTTTGTAAGATTTGACCTCTCAGAAGGAAAGGTGTTTATGAAACCCTTTGGCTGAACGTTACTCCTACCCGATCAACGTTTACCAAAAGAACTGCATCCATGACGCTCATTGCCTTCATTTTCTGAAGTACCTGCCCGAATGGAAAATTAAAACCAATTTAAATATGTATTTAAATACGCATTTAAATATTTATTTAAATAAATATATATGCTCATTCCATCATTCGTCAATCATCATTCGTCAATCATCATTCACTAGTGTCCGGAATAAATATCATTGCCATTTATATGACAATGTATAACAGTGTGTTAGAAGATGTAATACAAAGAGGGGCTATTTCTTTAAATATTGATATTCGGTTATTAAAGATACCTGTCCCTGTCCACTGTTTTTTGTTTTACCCCTCCCCAACCCTCCTCCGCCGACTGGCGGAGAGGGAGTCTTCCCCGGTGCTATTTTTCTACGGATGGTAGGAGGGGGTAATACATAAAAATGCATTATTCTATAAAATATTTAATCATTTATTTTTTACCGGACACTATTGATTCGACAATCGTCATTCCCCCGTTCCTCCCCTTGTCATCATGGTGTACAGCACCGGTACCACCACCAGCGTAAGCATCGTGGACACCAGCAGGCCTCCGATGATCGTCCATCCCAGGGGGGCCCAGATCAATCCTCCCTGTAAGGTCAATGGCAGCAGCCCCCCTATGGTGGTAAAGGCGGTCAGAAGGATCGGTACAAACCGTATTTTCCCGGCTTCCGTAACGGCATCAAACCTGTTTTTACCTTCCTTGCGCAAGGTATTTGAATAATCCACAAGAATAATTGAATTATTCACCACGATACCTATCAGACTGACCAGCCCGACAAAAGCCGTAAACGAAAAGGACAGTCCGGCGAGGTACAAAGCCCACAGGGAACCGATTACAGCCAGAGGGATCGCCGTAAAAATGATCAGGGGCTGGGTAAAAGACTTGAACTGAAGCACCAGCACGGCAAATATGGCAATCAGGGCGATGATCCCGGCCTCCAGCATTCCGCCGAAGGATTCGTTCCTGTTCTCCAGCTCGCCAGCCACGATGTACCCATACCCCAACGGAAAAGGATATTGTTTTAGTTGTTCCTGTACCGGCTTCATCACCTCATCAAGTTTGTACTCTTTGGCTATATCTGCTGTGATCAGGATGGTGCGCTGCATATTATAACGGGTAATGATCCCCGGGACATTCCGGAATTCAGGCTTAGCCAGTTGTGTCAGCGGGATGAACCGCCCCGAAAGGGATTTTACATATATTTTATCCAGATCTGATAGCTTAACCTGCTTATCATAATGCATTTGCATCACAATGGGATATTCCTTTCCTTCGTTGTCCCTGAACTTATCCACCGTCGTACCATTCAGGGCGGTCCGTATGGTTTTCTCTATCTCATGCACCGGCACTCCCAGCATCAGGGCTTTGTCTTTGTTGATATTAAAATAAATATCCGTCCGGTTCCTTTTCACCCGGTTCTCTACATTGATGGCCCCGGGCGTGCTTTTCAGAATCCTCTCCACTTCTCCGGCCATGTTCCGCAACCGGTCCAGGTCCCTGCCATATACATAGATCATCACCGGCGCTTTCACAGGGATCCCCTGTTCGTACTCCTTAATATAAATATCGGCCGTGGGATAATGCGTAAAGAGCCGCCGCAGGGAAGAGACGGTCTCTTCATATTCTTTCCGGTCATATCCTTTCAGGTGGACATACACCTCTCCGAAATCTTTTGCAAAATCGCGGGGGAAAATATTGTAATAGATCCTCGGGTTTCCGTGTCCCACGTTGGCTGCATACCTTGCCACTGTGCGGGTAGTGTCGAGGACAGACTCCACATACCGGACCACCCGGTCGGTCTCCTGAATGGCCGCATTCCGCGGCATCTGCACCCTGATTAAAAAGTCAGGCATCTCTGCAGGCGGAAAAAAACTCAATCCTATCAACGGAAACAACCCCAGAGAACCGAGAAAAACCCCTGTCGAAAGCAGGATGATCATTCTCCGGTGTCCCAGCGCATAACGGAGGGTTTTGTGATAAGGTCCGTCGATCATCTTTTGGAGGAAAAGCTTGATCCGGCGTGCCCCTTCCCGTAGTTTTATTTTTTTCGTATTCCTGAAATAAAAAGAGGTAAGCAAAGGGGTCAGTGTCAGGGCTATCAACAAAGAGGCTGTCAGCGTGTAAAGGATTGTAAGCGGCAGGCTGCGGATAAAATCCCCTGCTTTTTCCGGCATCATAATGATCGGAATAAAAGCCAGCAGGGTCGTCAGGGTTGCGGTGACCACGGGCCATGCGATCTGTGAGGTGCCTTTTTCGGATGCCTCCCGGGCATCATATCCCATGGTAATAAACCGGTTAATATTTTCGATCACCACAATGGAATTGTCCACCAGCAACCCCAGAGCCACCACCAGGCCCCCGATGGAGATCTGTTGCAGGCCGTATCCCGACAAATCAACAAATCCGAGGCCTATCACCAGCGAAAGAGGAATAGCCAGTGCTACGATCAAAGAAGACCGCAATCCCATCACAAGAAGGATCACGATACTTACCAGGATGATCCCCTGAAGCAGATTGTTGATAAAACCGCCTATCCTGTGCCTGACCCACACCGACTGGTCGAATACCGTTGCCATCCGCACCGATGCCGGCAACCCCCGGCGAAAAGCTTCCAGGGCAGGATTCAGATCCTTTTTCAGGGTGAATATGTTATAGTTATCCTTCTGTTTAACGGTCAGATATACCGCATCTTTTCCCAAATACCGTGCAATGTAGGTCCTGTTTTTATAAGCAAGACGTACCTCTGCAATATTTTTCAGATAGATAATGTGTCCCTGATAAGATTGTACCACCGTGTTCCTGATCTCGTCCAGGTCGCGGTAGCTGCCGCTGGTCTTCAGATTAAAGCTTCTACCGTTCACCACCAGTTCTCCACCGGGGATATTGGCATTGTTACTGCGTATGGCCCCGGCGATCTGGTCAAAAGAAACATGCATCACGGCCATCTTGCCGGCATCGGGGGAGATACGGATCTCCTGCTGCGGCGCAGCTACCACGTCCACCCGTTTCACACCGGGCACCCGCTCGATCATTTTTTTCAGATCTTCCGCTTTCTGTTCCAGCAGGGACCAGGAAGCCGAATCGGAGTAAAAAGCCAGTTGCATGATATCCACGTCGGAGCTGGTCCATTCAACGATCTCCAGGCGGGCTATGCCGTCCGGTAACTGAGCGCGTGTGGCATTCACTTTCCTTACCAGCTCGTTGTATTTTTCCTTTGCATCCGTATTATAATCAAATTCCACACTGACAATGGCGAAACCGTCCCTCAGTTCGGTCTCTATCTTACGTATATCATCCAGTTCGTTGACGGCTTCTTCCAGAGGCATTGCGATCAACTGTTCCATATCCCTGGGACTCGCCCCGGGATAAACGACCACAATGCTTCCTCCGGGAACATACACACTGGGGTTCTCCGTCCGGGGCATCCGGATGTAGGCATACACCCCAAAAACCGTCAGCAGAAAAAATACCGTCAGGGTGAAAGGTGCGTTTTTTATCGCCAATCGCGGGATATTCATCGTTTCGGTTTTTTAAGGCATCCTGACCGGTTTTACAGGCATTCCGGGCATCAGATCTTCCAGTCCACCGATCACCAGGGAATCTCCGGGGGACAGTCCTTTGCTGATAATCAGGCAGGAATCCAGCATCTGCCGGATGACCACCTCGGTCATAAGCGCTTTGCCGTTTTTCACCCGGAAAACGATCCCTTTCATCCGGTCTGCTTCTTTCAGCGCCCGGAAAGGGATGGTGATCGCCTGTAAGGTGCCGGCAGGGTAAATTTCCACATTGGCGATAAGACCGGCCACCAGTTTCAGGTCAGAGGGATCCAGGCTGATCTCCACCTCATAGGTACCGGTGTAAGGATCCGCTGCCGATCCTGTTTCCGTGACGATCCCGGTGAACTCCCGGCCGGGCCAGGCATCAAAACGGATGTGGGCCGAGTCGCCGGGAGTGATTTTTACAATATCCACATCCGGCACGTGACAGCGTACCACCCAGGCTTTTTCCGTCGAGGCAAACAGCAATACCGGATAACCGGGAGCGATCAGCTCTCCGGCATCGGCCAGTTTTTTCAGTATTTTTCCATCGGCAGGCGCCCGGATCACCGAATGATCCAGGTTAAACCGGGCAATATGCAGGTTGTTGAGAGCTATGTCCCGGAGCGTACGGACATGTTCCAGTTGCTCGAGCGTGGCCACACTGTCCCGGTAAAGATTCAACACCCGTTTATAATCTTTGGACGCTTTCTGCCATGCCAGGGTGGCTTCATTGGCTTTGGCCCGTATTTCGGACAGATTCAGGGAGGCCAGCTTCTGACCTTTCGTCACGGACCGGCCTTCATCCACATTCACCTCTTCGATGATCCCTCCGGTCAGAAAACCCAGTTTGATCTGATCCTTGGCAGACAGTTGCCCACTTTCCCGTATGGGAAGAGCCATCGTTCTTTTGTTTACCTGTATGGCTTCCACCGCCACAGGACGGGATCCTGTCTGCCTGGCCGGCACCGAATGCCTCCCCTGACATCCTGTCCCGCCCATCAGGAAAAGCAGCATGCCCGATGCAAACAGAATCTGATAAAATATTCTTTTCATCATATATAAACTATTTCATTAAGTAAGTTGCCGTAACACGCTCATATTCTGCATATGTTATAAGGTAATCATAGCGGGAAATAATCTTCCTCAGCCGGGCTCCCGTCATATTGGTCCGGGAATCCAGAAACTCAACATAATTGGCCATACCCAGCTCATACTTTTTCGACATGACACGAAAAGCCTTGTTGGCTGCTTTTTCTTCCTCGTCTGCTGCCTGCATGGCTTTTTGTGCGGCCATCAGACCGTTCCAGGCATTGTCAATCTGGAGACGTATTTGTTGTTTCAGCTCGGTCTGCCGGGTCTCCAGCTTGTCTTTCTCAATACGCGACTCGCTGATCTTTGCTTTTTTTTGCATACCCTGGAACAGATCCCAGCGCAGGACAAAAGAAGCCAGGGTAAAATCATGGGTTTTGTCAAAGACATACTTTTCTCCCTGAAACCCGTAATCCACGGCGGCAAAAACCACCGGCAAACGATCATTCTTTTGAAGTTTCAACTGATAGTCCGCCGAACGCAACCCGTAATCCAGTTGTTTTACTTCCTCACGTTTTTGCAGGGCCAGCTGTTTGTCCTGTTGCCTGTCCGGGGTCACGGCAACGACCACCAGGGTATCCGGCACCGTGATATCCCGGTCCAGCGGCCGGTTCAGCAGAAAATTAAAATAGGCTTTGGCAGCCTGCAGATTCTTTCCGGCTTCGGCCGCATTCTGCTCAAAGCGACTTAGTTCGGAACGGCTGCGATACACTACATCGATGGTAATCTTCTGATTTCTGAACAATTTTTCATTCAACCGCACATTGGCTTCCAGGAGCGCCCGGGTATTTTGGACCAGCTCATCAATACGAACCATTTTCAGATACGTGTAATAAGCCTTTTTTATATCCGATACGAGGGCCCGCCGGTAAGCGTTTCTGTCGGCTTCCCGGTATCCCGTCAGTTCTTTCCTTATCTTATAGTTATAAAGAATATCCGGATTAAACAGGGGCTGTACCAGCTCCACCTTGGTCTCATGCTCGTGGGGACGTAAAAAATTAAAGGTCTGATTCTCGATATTGGGAAACAGTTGCGTGTTGGTAAGATAATTCAGTGTGTTATACACCGGATTTAACATATCCCCCACCGGGAATTCGATGGTACGACCCCCTTCGGCCAGCGAATAACGGGCATTGAACGACAGGGCCGGAAAGAACCAGGAACGCGCCTCATCCAGTGCCTTGAGGCTTTTTTCATAATCGGCATTTTTCTGCTGCAACGCCAGGTTGTTTTGGAGGCCGGAATTTATATATCCTTCCAGAAGGGTGTCGGCCTGCTGGCCCCGTAACGGAAATACTACCAGCCACAAAACCCCGAAAACAACCTTAATCTGTTTGTTTATTTTCCAGTCCATACAACAACACCTTTATCTGATTGCGTATCAGTTCAATATTATCTATCTGCAGCATATCCAGGAGTTTTCCCCGCAGGGCAATGAATTCAAACACACCGGACACCTGCGACCACAGGATGATAGCCAGTTGCTCGGCCGGTATATCTTGTTTTATGCTGCCGTCCTGCTGCCCTTGCCGCAGCACCTCCATGAAAAAGACCAGGGGAGAATCCTCCTGCAGGATCTTGAACTTCGATTCGTTCTCCACCCGCTCAAAACGGGTCGCATCAAAAAACATGATGGCCTTGAAATAGTCTGTTTTCTCCCGGAAAAAACGAATGTAGGCCTCTCCCATTTGCAAAATGTTTTCCAGGCCGCTTTTCTTCGCATCATATACTTCCCGGATCAGCCTGTTCAGGATTTCCAGCCCGCGTATTAGAATAGCATAATGGAGGTCTTCCCGGCTCTTGAAATAAAGATACAGGGTCCCTTTGGACAATTCGGCCTCTTTTGCGATATCATCCATGGTCACATGATCATAACCATGCTTGAAGAACAAACGCTCAGCGGCATCAATGATTTCATTACGCCGCCGCTCCTTCTCTCTTGCTTTCCTTTCCAATACTCCCATATTAATACACTAATGTTTATATTATGACTAATAGTCATATTTTAGACAAATATACATATTCTGAATAATATCAAGAATGGTTTTGGGGATTTTTCATCTTCTTTCATCAATTCATAATTACCACAGATTATGAATTAATCAAAGAATTCCACGGAGTTTCTGCCTGCCTCCCTTTTTATTTCTTCTTCTCTCCGGCCATTTCCTCCAGTACTTTTCTCATTTTCTCCAGTTCTTTTCCGTACCCGGCCCAATCCTCATGTTTCAGGTATTCCAGGGCGCGGTTATAATATTGCAGGGCTTCAGAGGCCTTGTCGGAGGGTTTTTCAGGCGTTTCAGGGGCCGTTTCCACCTGAGGGGATATATTGGTATAGATCGAGCCCGCACCGGCTTCAGCGGGCGCAAAAACAGCCCGCAGCGCATCATCCAGGCTCTCTTTCATTTCCGTACGATCTTTAAAGGAGACAATCACCCGTTTTAGCTCCGGCATCTGGCTCTGTTCCGATTGAAGGTAAACCGGTTCCACATACAGGAACGAATGGTTGATAGGGATGATCAGCAGGTTTCCGCGGATCACCCTTGAGCCTTTCTGACCCCACAAGGTCAGCTCGGAAGAGATGTCCGGTTTCTGGTTGATGCGGGCTTCTATCTGCATAGGACCGTAAATCAGTTTCTCCTTGGGCAGACTGTAGACGATCAGATCGCCATAATGCCCGGCATCACAACGGGCACACATCCAGGCAACCATATTGTCTTTGCGTGACGGGGTCAGCGGAAGCATCAGTATAAACTCTTCACTGTCTCCTTCCGGCAACTTCATGGTTATGTAATAGGGAGCCATCCGCTGTTCACTCTCCTGGTAAATTTCCGTCGGCACATTCCACAGATCTTCCTGGTTGTAAAAGACCTGCGGATTGGTCATGTGGTAGATATTATAGATGGCATTCTGGATGGTAAACAGATCGGAGGGATAGCGGATATGAGACTTCAGAAAGTCCGGCATCTCCTGTATGGGTTTAAAAAGTCTGGGATAAATGTTGCTAAAGGTCCGTACCAGCGGATCAGACGGGTCGATGACATAATAAGTTACCGAACCGTTATAGGCGTCTATCACCACTTTCACCGAGTTCCTGATGTAATTGACTCCTTTTTCGGAAAGATTTTGTCTCACCGGTTCCGAATACGGAAACATGCTGGTGGTGGTATAAGCATCATGGATCCAATAGATTTTTCCGTCCTCTCCCAGTACCAGGTACGGATCGCCGTCATACATCAGAAAAGGAGCGATTTTCTTGTCCCGGTCGGTAATTTCACGATGGAACATCATGCGACTGTCCCGGGTGATATAGCCGGATATGAGAATCTTGATGTCCGAGAAAGTCCAGGCGAAGACCAGCCGTCGCAGGACGTTTTTAAGCTGCACCCCGCCTGTTCCCGAATAGGTGGTATAGACATTCTTATCCCCTTTGGGATAATCGAATTCTTTCATGGTCGTATGGGCGATGACATACTCATTCATTTCTTCGCCATAATAGATCTGCGGTTGTTTGATCTGCAGGGGCACTTCCGACTGGGGCGGAATGTTTTTGATCACAAATTCCGGCATCCCGTTGGGGGTCACTTTATTCACAGGATTCATCACCACCCCGTATCCATGGGTAAACATCAGATGGATGTTGACCCAGGTACGTGCCCTGCCAGGAATCTGGGAAGCAGGCAACTCACGGGCTGCCAGCGCTACCTGGTTGTATTTTTGGAAAGGATAACGATCGATATCCACACTCTTGAAATCATAATAGAGACGGATCTCCTGCAGTTGTTTATAGGTCTGTATCAAAGGCCTGCTGTCCCACAACCGGATATTCTCTATGGTGTTCCGGTTAGACTGGATGTCACTCCAGGTAATGGACTGGTCGGCCGGGAAAGGTTTTTCCTGTATTTTATCAACGCCGTAAGCTTTACGGGTCAGGTTGATATTGTTGATAATATAGGGTTTTTCCTTCTCCAGTTCATTGGGTTTGACAATATACTGTTTCATCGCTCCCGGCAGGATCAGGATCATCACCACCCAGACGACAACATAAGCTATGGCAGCATAGATCACCGGCTTCCATTTTTTCAGCCAGGGCATAATCATCAGCAGCAATGCCACGATCAGCACCAGGATCATCATGATCCGGTACCCCGGCACCAACGCGTGTATATCGGTATAGGAAGCCCCGAAAGCTACTCCCTTGGTGGAAAACATGACCTGGTATTGTTTCAGAAGATAAGACCAGGCCACCCCGAGCAGATAAAAACCGGTCAGCACGGCCAGGTGAATGGAAGCCCGTGGATGTAACACCGGTTTTCCTCCTTTCATGGCAATGGCCTTGTCGGTGGCATAGGAAAACAACACCCCGGCAATGATAATAAACATAGAGGTGAGGTACCAGCCTTTGAGAAAGAGGTAAACCGGCAATTTGAAAACATAGAATCCGGCATCTTTTCCGAAAACAGGATCGTTCACCCCGAAAGGGGTTGCATGAATATATTTCAGGAAAAGTTCCCAGAAATTCATGGTGCCAAGGCCCATCATCAGGGAAAAGATCAACAGGTACAGGGTCCACACATACCCCGAAAATTTGCTGTCGCCGGCAATATTAAGTACTTTCGGTTGATTAGCTCCGGTGGAATAAAAACTGCGGATAAAACGCCCGTTGCGCCGGGCTATGGCAATATTGACAAAAGCCACGATGGCAAACAGCAGGAAAAAGAATGCAAAGGTTGCCAGCCGTGCCCACAGCATGGTCTCAAATACCGATTCGTATCCCAGGTTCTGAAACCAAAGCCAGTCGCCGTAGTACCTGAAAGAGAGAACGAATAGAACCACAAGCGTAATCGCCAGAATGACCAGTTTGAACGTTGCTTTTTTCATTTGTAACAGATAAAAAAGTTTCTTATAATACCTTTCAACAAAGCTACGAAAATATTTAGATTAAAAACTGATGAGTTGATGAGTTGATGAGTTGATGAACTGATTTTGTATCTTTGCCGGCATGACAGGTAATCTGGAATATAAAGAACCCATATGTGCCATTTCCACTCCGCCCGGCAGCGGAGCCATTGCCTTAGTCATTGGCTATTCTCAGTAAGTCCCTACGGGACAATTAGTCAGGATATATTTTCCCGTTTCCCGGTTTTTAGCATAAATTTTTCAATGTTGATTTTATTTTGGTTTTGACAACTGCCTCCCCGGGAATCGCATATTTTTTGTAATTTCGATACTGAATAGCTACAAAAAGGTAATGATGAAGAAGAAATTGATTTTATTCGGTTTATCAGTAACCGCCATTGGTATACTATCAGGCGTTAATATGCCCCGGAAAGAAATGAAAAACAATAATGAAAAAATCATGAAAAGCGAACAGAAAATCTTTACCACCACAACAAACCATCCAACCCTTACTGTTATTTATGATAATAATCCCTATAAAAAAGGATTAACTACCGGATGGGGTTTTTCCTGTTTGATAAGAGGAACCGAAAAAAACATTCTTTTTGATACGGGTGGAGACGGGGAAGTCCTGTTGGCAAACATGAAAATCCTGGGTATTGACCCTAAGGAAATAGGTCTGATCGTGCTTTCTCATATTCACAACGACCATGTGGGAGGGCTACATAGCATTCTTGAAAAGAATCATGAGGTAGTAGTATATTTACCTGAATCATTCCCGCAAAGTTTTAAAGAGGGTATACGTAGTTACGGAGCAACAGTTGTTGAAGTGCAGGAACCTGTCCGGATTTGTAAAGGGGTTTATTCTACGGGTGAACTTGGGACATGGATAAAAGAGCAATCTCTTATTATTAATACAGAAAAAGGATTGATATTAATAACCGGATGTTCACATCCCGGTATTGTAAACATAGTGAATAAAGCCAAAGCATTGATGAAAAATGATGTGCTTTTTGTTATGGGAGGATTTCATTTGTTTGCCACAGGCAATAACGAAATAGAAAAGATTATTCTAAGTTTCAGGAGATTAGGTGTGCGCTTTGTTGCTCCGTGCCATTGCTCGGGAGATCATGCAAGAACTTTATTTAAGAAAGAATATAAAAGCAAATATGTAAATGTTGGCGTGGGACGGGTAATCACTATGGATGATTTAAAATGAAAGTTACAAACGTTTTAGGATAAAACATATTCCGGATTCGGATTATTATTTATAAATTTCCGAAATAGCATTTATTAATGTCTCATTCTCATCAAAACGGCCAATAGTAATTCGATAATAATTATTTAACCAATAGCCTGACAAATCATGAATTTGCACATTTTTATGCAATAATTTATGTGCAAGATCCGGAATTTTACTTTTTACTAAAAGAAAATTTGTTTTACTTGAAAACACTTCAAGCCCAATCTCTTTTAGTAAGGGTGATATTCTTTGTTTTTCTTTTATTATTCTTAGGATATTCTTTTGAGTTGTTTCAATATTTTTAAGGGTTTCAATAGCGGCCAGGAGAGCCGGGGTGGCTAAATACGTTGGAAAACCCGAAAAATAATTTTTAAATAAATTGCCCATTAAAAGATATCCCAACCGAAGCCCGGCCAAAGAAAAGGATTTATCCATCGTTCTTGTTATTGCCAGATTGGGATACCTTTTAATCAGATCTGCAAATGTTTGCTCTGAAAATTCATAATATGCCTCATCTACCAATAATAATGCATTTTTATTTTGAAGTATTTTTTCAATCAGTTGACGATCCAACAATATTTTTCCTGTAGGATTATTTGGATTGTCAATAATTAAAAGTGCAGGTTCTTTTAACTCGTCTAAAATAATGTCCGGATCTAACTTAAAATCAGGAGGAGATATCTGAATTTTTATTAGTTTGAGAGCTTGTTTCACAGCATATTGCGCAACAGGGAAAAAAGAAGGATTTACCATAATTATTTTCCTGTCTTTTGAAAAAATATTGATTATTTCCCGCAATAACAAGTCGGAGCCATGACTTAAAACAATTTGGTCTGACGGTATCTTGTTGTATTTCCCAAGAAGCTCTTTTAATTCATTTAGATATTTTAATTCGGAATACCTGTTTATTTTTTCTAATCCCTTTATTGCTGCCTGACGAACTTTTTCATTCGGCAGGTAAGGATTCTCATTCATATGCAGATTGATTGTCATTTTCTATTTTATTAAAATGCCATAACTATTCTCCAAATTATTCCTGCTAATCCAATACCATAACCAATGGAAATTAATGTAAGGATCATAGCTTTTTTAAATCCAAATTCTTTGATTAACATACCCAGAGCGTTAATACATGGTACGCCAACAGTAGCTGCAACTCCGAAAGTATAAATTTGCAGAGTTGTTAAATGCATTGATAAGTCTTTTCCTAAAGTTGAAATAAGCATACCTCCTGTTAAATCTTTTTGTAGAAAACCAAAAAGTAAAGGAATAAT
>JANTHB010000089.1 GCA_024762655.1 Bacteroidales bacterium | reverse complement strand
GAAAAAAGATCTCGTTATCCGGGAAAACAGCCCGGTAATAATTAAATTTGCAGCAAATAGAAGGAGTTGACATTCCTATTATCAAAAAAACAGGTAAGAATAAATGAGTAAAAAAAATAGCGTATTTATTGCAGCAAGTTTAGATGGCTATTTCGATGACAAAAATGGAGGACTCGATTGGTTGCAGTCCATTCCAAATCCTGATAATGATGATATGGGTTATGTGGAATTTAACAAAGGAATAGATACTATTGTTATGGGGAGAACAACATTTGAAACCGTCCTTGGATTTGATGTTGAATGGCCCTATGATAAACCTGTTTTTGTATTGAGTAAAACATTAAAGAAAATACCTCAATCTCATAAAGACAAAGCTTTTTTAATCAAAGGAACACTAACGGAAATTTTAGACCAAATTCACAAAAAAGAATATGAAAGTTTATACATTGACGGAGAGACAACTATTAGGAATTTTCTAAAAGAGGATTTGAATGATGAAATGGGGCTTACAACAATTCCTGTTTTATTTGGCAGGGGGTCTCCCTTGTTTGATGAATTATCAAACGTACTGAAATTTGAACTGATTGGAACAAAAACCTTTCTGAATCAAATAACACAGAATCATTATAAACGAAAGAAATAAAATATGAAATGCCAATAATGTATACAAGACATTGGGCAATTGGCACTTAAATTGAAGGATTATGAATTTAAATAAAAGACATAATAAAATGAAAGTTTAGTGCAATAAAACGCCTTACACCTCATATACTCACCGAGGGAACCATTAGAAAAAAGACATGAACAATACAAACAAACCAATCATTATTGAACAGAAATTTGAGGCTTCACCAAAAGAGGTTTGGGAAGCAATTACGAACCTGGAGAAAATGAAACAATGGTATTTTACAAATATCCCGGCTTTTGAGCCCAGGAAAGGTTTCGAAACCAACTTCTCGGTACAAAGCGAAGAGCGTGTATTTCCGCATCATTGGGAAATTACAGAAGTAATCCCTGGAAAAAAGATTGCATATACCTGGACTTTCAAAGGCTACCCGGGTGCTTCGAAGGTGAGTTTTGAATTGTTTAAACTGCAAGATGGAACCCGTTTACGGTTGACAGCTAGAGTATTAGAGCCATTTCCTTCAGATATACCGGAGTTTAAAAGAGAAAGCGGCGTTGCCGGTTGGACATATTTTATCAGGGAACGACTTCATTCTTTTCTGAAACAAAAGGAAAAATGAATCAAATCATAGTTACCAATGAAAATAACAATCACCTGCATTTCAGTTATGCTGCTCGTCTTATCAGGATGCAATAACGTTACAAAAAAGAAAAGTATGAAAGAGAAAAACCAAAGCGACAGTAAAAAGGTTGAGTCGGATACCACCCCCAGGGTTACCGGTATTGGCGGAATTTTCTTTTTTTCGGACAATCCCGAAAAAGCAAAAGCCTGGTATTCAAAAAATTTGGGCATTAAAACGAACCAATGGGGAGCAAGTTTTGAGTTTCGCAATGCCAATAACCCGGATGAAATCAACTACCTCCAATGGAGCCCCTTTAAAACCGGAAGTAAATATTTTGAACCATCTAAAAAAGAATTTATGATTAACTATCGGGTTCAAAATATTGAAGGTCTGGTAAAAAAGCTGAAACAAAACGGGGTTACCGTACTCGACACCATTGCGTCGTTCGAATATGGTAAATTTGTCCACATAATGGATAGCGAGGGTAACAAAATTGAATTGTGGGAACCTGTTGACAGCGTATTTACAGAGATGGGCGGCAAAACAATCAAATAAAGCAATAAATTTTATACATTAAATCTCATGAAGACAATCAATCTTTATTTAACTTTTAACGGACAATGTGAGGAAGCTTTTAACTTTTATCGATCAGTTTTGGGTGGTGAAATAGATCATCTGTCCAGATTTGGTGAGATGCCAGAAAATCCGGAATTTCCCATTGCCGAGGAAAACAAAAACAAGGTGATGCACGCGTCGTACCGTATCAACGAACAAACCACCCTCCTGGGGAGCGACACAGGTGGCGAATGGGCTAACAGCTTTGTGCTGGGGAACAATTTCTCCATATCTTTAAATGCGGATAACCCGGAGGAAGCTGACAAAATTTTCAAAGCTTTGTCAAAAAACGGAAAAGTAACCATGCCCATGAATAAAACCTTTTGGGACTCCTATTTTGGCATGCTCAACGACCAATACGGAGTTCAATGGATGGTGAGCTGTGCCTTGGAAGGTCATAAAAATTACGAAAAATAGAACTTACCATGAGTGGATTAAAAACAAAAGAGACCAACAAAAGTGTTGCAGAATATATCGAGTCGATTGAAAATGAAACCAGACGTGAGGATAGTAGAGTGATCCTGGCTTTACTGGAAGAAGTTACCGGAGAAAAACCCAAAATTTGGGGTGATAGCATGGTTGGCTTTGGTAAATATCAATACCATCGTAAGGGCAGTAAAGAGGAGTTTGAGTTTTTTAAGGCGGGATTCGCCGCCAGAAAAACCAGGCTTACGCTTTATTTAACGTGCGATTTGTCGAAGTACGCAGATTTGATTGGCAATCTGGGCAAATGCAAGACAGGAAAAGGATGCCTGCACATCAATAAATTAAAAGATGTGGATTTGGATGTTTTAAAGCAGTTGATTCAAACAGCAAACGACAAGGAAGTATATTAATTAAATAATCACTAAAGAGTTAAATCATGAAAATTTTAAAGATATTAGGAATTGTGCTGGTGGCTGTCATTGCAATCTTATTAATTGTGGCTCTTTTTGTGCCTAAAGATTTCAATTACGAAAAATCGATCACCATCAACGAACCCATCGATCAGGTGTGGGAGCATACAAATAGTCTGGCCGAATTGGATAAATGGAGCCCCTGGAACGACTATGATCCCAACATGAAAAAAGAAATGAGTGGAATTGATGGCACTGTTGGAGCCGTGAGCAGTTGGGAAAGCGACAGTGCGAATGTTGGAAAAGGATCACAGACCATTTCAAAAATAGTAAAACCCACTCTTTTCGAAACCCGTTTAAAATTTTATAACCCCTTCGAGAGTGAAGCCAAAGGCTATGTTAAATTAGAGTCAGAAGGCGAAAAAACTATAGTAACATGGGGATTTGAAAGCGAAATGCCTTACCCTTTCAATTTGATGAAACTAACCATGAACATGGATGAGGCAATGGGAAAAGATTTTAGTTCAGGTTTAACAAAGCTGAAAAATCTATGTGAGAATGATTTCGAGTAGGTAAGGGGAAGTTTCTCGCTAACACTCATGAGACCGCTACGTTAAGTTCACCCCCAGGCCTCTTACAGCCGGCGACGCACTACCCCGGAACGTTATTGGCAAGCTGAGGCTCCCGGAACTCAATTGTGATAAAACTTGTGATGAAATTTCATTTTTGAATGAATGAATGAATGAATGAATAAATAGCTTATTGATTTTTCTTTCTTAAAAAGCCAATCCTGGTCTGCATGCTGAGGCAGTCAGTATGAAACATGGCGTACCAATCATATTATTTTACTGGCTGTGCTTTGTGTTCTTTATCAATTTCGTAAGTAACTGACCTTATAAAATTCTCCACTGCGAAATGCCGCTCGTTACTATCCGCTTCCGGCCATGCACTGTTGACAGCAATCACAAGTTTCCGTGAAGGGTTAATATAAATCATCTGTCCATGAATCCCCAAAGCCTCGAAACTATAGCTATTAAAGATCCACCACCCATATCCGTAGCCGCCGCCTGGCCAGAGGGGTACTTGTAGCCGGGTTGCCTTCTGGAACCAATCGTCAGGTACAATTGATTTTCCGTTAATGTATCCGTCTTCGAGCACAAATTGGCCAAACCTTCCAAAATCGCGGAGCAGCATCTGAAGGCAACAGCCTGCCATCTCCTGGCCGGTACGATCAATTTTCCAGGTAGCAGTGTGTTCCATACCATAAGGAATCCAGATTTTGGTGGAAAGGTAGTGAGACAAGCTTTGATGGGTAGCTGAACTGATAAGGGCACCTAAGAGGTGCGTTTCACCTGTACTGTAGTTAAACTTTTTGCCGGGCGCTGCTTCAGCAGGCAAACGTCGCATATAGCTTACGATGGCTTTCATGCCATCAAGCTTGGTGTATTTATCAAATCCGGCAATGTCAGAATCCGGATCTGTGTAGTTCTCGTTCCATTTTATACCGCTGGTCATTGTAAGAAGATGGTGGATTTTCACACTATCGAAGGCGCTCCCTTTCAAATTGGGTAAATAATCTGTGACATAGTCGTCCACGCTCTTGATAAATCCCTCTTTGATAGCAACACCCACAAGAGTGCTCGTTACGGACTTTGCAACGGAAAATGAAGGCCACAGGTTGGCATCACTGTGTCCAAGGGCATAGCGTTCCATCCTTATCTTTCCATCTTGCAAAATGAGGAGGCCGGCAACTTTCTGTTCCTTGATAAAATCTTCCAATGCTTTTTCTTTTACGCCACCTGCGCTATATGCAGCTATGGGCGATCCCTGTGGAAGCTCCAGAATTTTATCCCCATTAGGCACTTCACGCTCTTCCGGAACCCATTGGGATGGTTTTTGTGAAATTGAATCCGGATCAGAGGAGGTCTGAGCAATGGCGAAGGGACTTAAGGTCAGAGCCATAGTCATGCCGACAGCTGCCAGAATCTGTGAAATAAAGAGTGAGCGCATAATTTTATTTTGTTTTTTACTTTTCATAAATTCAAATTTTTTTAAGATTAAGCAAATTTGGTAATGGTGGATTCTAATTTCATTGACAAAGTTAAGAAGTTAATTACAATATAGTTCAACTAAAAAAAATATATGGCATTTGGCCGTTAATGTTAAATATGAAAATTTCAGAAATTATTAAAATGGACCGTAAGTTGATGATAGAGCGTTCCGTTACCCATTATTAAATCATATCACCTATTCCATTCCATCATTCCACTATTCCATGATTATTCTTATATTTTTATGTAACTTTAAACCTTCTCTAATACAAGCGGATTGAAAAGGGTAATTTTTAAATATCTGATCATCGTATCCCTGGCATTTTTTCCTGTGCCTTATGTCGTGGGGCAAGCCACCCTGCATACCCATTCGGCAAAGGCCAAGAAGTATTACAATGAAGCCAGGAATTTCTATTTCATGATGGATTATAAAAGTGCCGCTGAGGCCATTGAAAAAGCGGTGAAAGCCGATTCTCTTTTTCTGGAAGCCCAGTTACTGAAAGCGGAGCTTAACTCGGACATGAAGGAAAGAGGCAAAGCGATAGAAGCCTACCGGGCTGTGCTTGCCGCCGACTCCTCTTTTTACCCGAATGCCATGTACAACCTGGGACGGCTGGAGTTTCTCACGGGAAAGTATGAAAAAGCGCTCAAACACCTCACCTCTTTTCTTGCCTATCCCAACAACGACACGCGGGTTATCAAAAAAGCGAAAAAAGACATCATCAACTGCCGGTTTGCCATTGAGGGGATGAAGCATCCGGTGGATTTTCATCCGGTCAACCTGGGCCCTTCCATCAACTCTTCCTATGACGAGTACTGGCCTTCGCTGACAGCCGACGGACAGACGCTTGTGTTCACCGTTCTGCTACCCGGAGGCAAATACCGGATGGGAAAATTTGAGCAGGTAAAATACCAGGAGGACTTTTACATCTCCCATCGTTCAGACAGCGGATGGCTTCCCCGGAAAGCGCTGGGAGCACCTATCAACTCAGGCCTGAATGAAGGAGCACAGACCTTGTCTGCCGACGGGAGTATAATGTATTTTACAGCCTGCAACCGCCCGGACGGCATGGGAAGATGCGATATCTACCGTTCCTATAACGGATCCTCAGGATGGACGACCCCGGAAGATTTGGGACCTTTCATAGACAGTAAACACTGGGAAGCCCAGCCTTCCCTGTCTGCCGACGGAAAAGTATTGTATTTTGTAAGTAACCGTCCGGGGGGCTATGGTAAAATGGATATCTGGTACAGCCGTTTTCTGAAAGGCCGCTGGCAACCTCCTGTCAACATGGGTGATAAGATCAATACCGAAGGAAATGAGATGTCTCCTTTCATCCACAATGACAACCAGACCCTTTATTTTTCCTCTGACGGCCATCCTGGTTTCGGGGGATTCGACCTCTTTATCACCAGGCGACAACCCGACAGCTCTTGGTCTGCCCCTAAAAACCTGGGATATCCGATCAATTTTTATGGGGATGAGATCGGGCTGATTGTCAATGCCCAGGGAAATACAGCTTATTTTTCTTCGAATCGTGAAAAAGGCAAGGGAAAAGATATTTACTCCTTTGAACTATACCCTGCTGCCAGGCCTCATTTTGTCACATACATGAAAGGCCGGGTATACGATAAGGTTACAAACCGGCCCTTGAAGGCCCGCATAATCCTTATTAACCTGGAAGATAACCAGACGGTTATGGATATAACGTCGGGAAGAAACGGGAAATTCCTGGTGTGCATTCCTACCAACCGTAACTATGCGCTGAATGTCTCCAAAGACGGGTATCTTTTCTACTCCGATCATTTTCCACTCAAAGGGGTGCATGAGATAGACCATCCGTATATCAAAGATGTACCGCTGAAACCTATCCGCGTAGGACAGCAAACCGTGCTGAGGAATATCTTTTTCGAATTCGATTCCTACCAGCTCAAACCGGAAAGTATTGCCGAGCTGGAGCAGCTTCGTTCTTTCCTGCTTAAGAATCCGAACCTCAGGGTTGAGATCGGTGGTCATACCGACAGCAAAGGGACCGACCAATACAACCAGAATCTATCCACACAACGCGCCCGGGTGGTTTATCAGTATCTGGTTGATCACGGGATTGACAAAAGCAGGTTAACCTATAAAGGATACGGAGAAACACAACCCGTACAATCCAATCAAACCGATGCAGGCCGGGCTGCCAACCGGCGTACCGAAATAAAAGTTACAGGAATAAAATAAGATCTTTATTGGCATCTTTTATTTCATGACACACACACACAGCCTATGGCATAATACTTGTTTGTGCTCATACGCTGTTTCATAAACCATAAAAAAAGAGGGAATTATGTTAGAATCATTGAAAAAAGGAATCATGGCCGGCGTGGGGCTGGGCCTGTTGACCAAAGAGAAAATCGAAGAGTATGCCAAAAAGGCAGCAGAAGAAGCCAAACTCTCCAAAGAGGAAGGGGAAAAGTTTCTCAAGGATCTGCTCAGGCAGTCGGAAGAAGCTAAAAAAGAGCTTGACAAAAAGATCAGGGACGGAATCAATGCTGCCATCGAAAAATCAGGCGCAGTGTCCCGGGAGGAATATTCCAGGCTGGAAAAACGGGTGGAGAAACTGGAGAAATTGCTTGCCGCAAAAAAAAGCAAAACCTCTAAAACCAAATGATCCGTAACGGAGGGATGATTGGCCGGACTTACCGGTATATCAATCGCTACCGGGAGATTATCACCGTATTGATCAAATACGGCTTCGCGGATATCATTGCCCGTTCAAAACTGGAAACAGTCATTGATTTCGGGCGTAAACTGGTGTATAAGAACCCAGACAAGACCGTCTTAAAACTATCCCGGTGGGAGCGTATCCGTCTGGTGCTGGAAGAGCTCGGACCTACTTTCATCAAACTGGGACAGGTCATGAGTACGCGGCCCGATCTCATCCCGGTAGCGTTGATCACGGAGTTGGAAAAACTGCAGGACTCCGTCAAACCTTTTCCTTCCGATATAGCCACCGGGGTCGTTGAGAAAGAGCTGGAAGAGCCGATCGGGAATGTGTTTCTTCATTTTGAAAAGGAGCCTGTCGCGGCAGCCTCCGTTGCCCAGGTACACCGGGCCACCCTCCTTGACGGCACGGAAGTGATTGTCAAAATCCAGCGACCCGGCATACACCGTATCATTGAAACCGATCTGGATATCATGTTCCATCTGGCGGCCATGCTGGAAAAACATGTGGCCGAAAGCCGCTATTTCAATGTCGTAAAAATTGTCGAAGAGTTCGAGCGGGCAATACGAAAAGAGTTGAATTTCCGGCTTGAAGGCTCCAATATTGAACATTTTGCCTCGATCTTCCGGCAGGATAAAACAATATACGTTCCGCAGTACTACCGGGAATACAGCACCCAAAAAGTGTTGACAATGGAATATATCCCCGGCATAAAAATTTCTGATATTGATTCGCTTCATACCGGGGGACTCGATCCGAAGATCATTGCCGACAGAGGCAGTGATCTGGTGCTTAAACAGATCTTCGATTTTGGATTTTTTCATGCCGACCCCCATCCGGGAAATATCATGGTCCTGCCGGAGAATGTAATCTGTTTTCTGGACTACGGCATGATGGGTTACCTGACCCGTTCGGGCCGGGAACTGATCCTCTCCATCATGACAGGAGCCATACAGAATGATGTGGACCGGGTCATCCGGAGTATCCTGCGTATGTGCGAAAGCAAAGGAGTGGTCAACAAGGCGGAAATGGAGCGACAGATCACGGAGATTATTGACAGGTATTTCTTCCTGTCCCTAAACCAGATAGACATTAAATCCCTGATAAACGATATAATCTCCTTTTTCCCGGACAACAACCTGGCATTGCCGGCGGATTTATATCTTCTGGGAAGGGCTCTGTTGCTGTTACAGAGTGCGGGTGAAAAACTGGATCCCGGTTTCAATGTCGCCGAAAAGATCAGGCCTTATCTTAAGAAGTTGCTCCGCGAAAGGGTAAAGATCAGCAAATTGTCCAGAGAGATGTATGCCTCACTGGAAGAATCATCCCTGCTTCTCAAAGACATCCCTTTTGAAATCAGGGATCTGATAGATAACATTAAAAAAGAAAAGGTGCATCTGGATTTGCGGCACCAGGGACTGGAAAACCTGATCACCTCCAACCAGCAAATCAGCAACAGGATCTCTTTTGCCATTGTCCTGGCAGCCATCATCATCGGCTCCTCCCTGATTACCTATACGGAAATACCCCCTTTGTACAAAGGCATTCCGGTTATCGGAATGGTGGGTTTTATCGTCTCGGGACTGATGGGTTTCTGGTTGCTGATTTCCATTATACGGCATGGAAGGATGTAAACATTACCGCCACACGCCGGGAGGTTAACCCGGCTAAACGCATTGGTTCAGCACTTTTCAGCTTCCCAAGGCGTAATCCGGGATAAATAACATGCGGAAAGAACGCAAGGCTTTTGATAAGACCACGGTCAGTCCCGCCACAGCAATTTTCTGAAAGACTTGTTTGGATGCTGCCCCGGCAATATAAGTGATTGCATAGGGAAGGATGGTCCCCTGAAGTAAAAACTGAAAAAGCAGATAGCGGTTATGCAAACTCTTTTTTGCTTCCTGCAACAAAAGAACGGTAAACAGCCAGAGGGTCCCAAAAACCAGAGCCGATCCGGTGGAATGGATGCCGTTGTACCTGTCACAGGGAACCGTCATCAGGATAAATCCGATACCGGTCATTCGCAACAGATGTGATTTCAGACGGGCATTCGGAACAAAAGGCATCATCCTGAAAACAGCGCTCATTTGCCATGCAAAACAGCAACTCATAACCAGACCCGCCATAAAAAATAACATGGATAAGGTATTGGGACAACCGTCCGGGGTTGCTGATGCTCCCAGGAGACTGAAAGGATCCTCCCAGAAATGAAATCGTCCTGCATATAAAAACATACACAACGCCAGGGTTGTCAGATCGGTCCATAACAGTTTTTTAAAAAGTCTGTTTATCTTTTTCAGACCGGTCACTCTCTCCGCCGACATACGGGTATTTATCATGATCGCAAGCCGTTTCTTTAAATTTAAAAAAACGACGGATAAAATGCAAACAAAATTCCCATTTTTCAGTTTACCACAACTGCATACCGGATTTACAGGATTGATTTCCGGTATTCCGGGTGAATTTTACCGAAAAGATTATCAAGATTTACATTATAATGAATCAAATATTCCCGTATCTTTAATGTGCTAAAGTTCATACATTTTGCCGGCATGAAAAAATCCGCACTTATCTTTTCTGTTATTTCTCTTTTTTTCTTTTACGGATGCTTTCACCCTACGGAAAAAAAGAGAGCCTCACGGGCCGGACCGGCCAGCACACTGACAAAACAGGAAAAAGAACAAGGCTGGCAGCTGCTGTTTGACGGACAATCGTTTAAGGGCTGGAAGGCTCTGGGTATGGACAGCATACCATCCGCCTACTGGCGTATTGAAAACGGGGTCATTCATAAAGTGGCCAGAAAGAAGGTGAAGCCTCTGCCCGGCGGAAATCTTCCGCAAAGCTGTGATCTGATGACCGCAGATACGTTTCTGGATTTTGAGGTCGCTTTCGACTGGAAGATAAGTCCGGCGGGGAACAGCGGGGTCAAGTACAATGTTTCCGAAGGAATGTCTGTGCAACATGGATCCACACATGCTCTGGGTTTTGAATACCAGATCATTGATAACATCAATTATCCGCAGAAATTAGGGCCCCTGCAGCACACGGCCTGTCTGTATGCCCTGGTGCCGGCCCGGGGAGCGCTTCCGCATCCGGCCGGCGAATGGAATACGGGGCGCATCGTCTTTCAGGGCAATCACGGTGAACATTGGCTGAACGGGAAGAAAATCACGGAATATGAGCTGGGGACACCTCATTTTGATTCCTTGTTTCAAAAATCGAAATTCCACATCCATCCTGATTTTCCCGTCAAGAGATACGGACACATCGTTTTGCAGGACCATGCCGATGATGTATGGTTCCGGAATATAAAGATCAAAATACTGAATAAATAATCATCACTTAAAAATAACCATTATGACAACAAGAAGAGATTTTATCAAAAAAGGTTCCGTAGGGGTGATCGGCGGATCGGCCCTCCTTTCCTTCAGTCCACGCTCCTATGCCCGCATTATGGGTGCCAATGACACCCTTCATGTTGCCGTGATCGGCATACGGGGGCGCGGAGGCAGCCATATTTCCAACTATGCCAAAATGAAGAATGTACGTATCAAGTACCTGGTGGACATTGATGAGAACCAATTCAGGAGACGCGTGGACCAGGTAGAGGAGATCGCCGGATATCGTCCCAAAACTGTATGGGACATGCGGAGGGTCTTTGAGGATAAGGATGTGGACGCAGTATCCGTGGCCACGCCCAATCACTGGCATGCGCTGGCCACGGTGTGGGCGGCACAAGCCGGCAAACATGTATATGTCGAAAAACCCGCTCACCATGAGATATGGGAAGGCCAGCAGATGGTAAAAGCCTCCGACAGATATAATGTGCTGATCCAGGTAGGCTTCCAGAACCGCTCTTTTGACAGCACAAACAGAGCCATCCGTTTTATCCGTGAGGGCAAGCTGGGCGATATCTATATGGCCCGGGGCCTCTGTTTCAAACCCCGGGGAGATATCGGGATATATCCTGACGGTCCCATGAAACCGGGAGAGCAATTCAAACTAAACGCAGAATCATCTCATTACGAACCCCCTTACACGGAGGAGTATCTGAAGAAAGTACATTACGACATGTGGCTGGGGCCGGCACCCAAAAGACCCTTCAACCGCAACAGATTCCATTATAACTGGCACTGGTTCTGGGATTATGGAAACGGCGATACCGGCAACCAGGGTCCTCATCAGTTTGACGTTGCACGCTGGGCTCTCGGAGAAGAAGAAATGCCTGTCAGGGTCAGCTCTGTCGGGGGGATGTACAAATATAAATCCATGCAGGAAACCCCCAATGTTCAGACAACCCTCTTTCAGTATGCCGACGGCAAGATCATGGAATTCGGCACACGCGGACTATACACCAACCCCGAAGGGATCCTTTTGCCGGATCTGAACCTGACCCCCGACGGGAAGATATCCGAAAAAACAAAAGCGGAGCCTGTTAAGATAGGAACCATCATCATCGGCACCGAAGGATGGATGCAGATAGATGCCGGAGGCAACTGGCAGACTTTCTTCGGCCGCAAAAATGAAGCCGGTCCTACCTCGGGAGAAAAAGATGAATCGTACAATCCCATGGACCTCACCGGTGGCGGAGGAGGCGGCCATTTCGGCAATTTCATTAATGCCGTAAGAAACAGCGACCGCTCCATGCTGACCTGCGACATTAAAACAGGATACAGATCGACCGTGCTGCCGTTGCTGGCCAACATCTCCTATCGATTAAAAAGAGAACTGCACATTGATCCGGCTACGGAAACTTTCAAAAAGGATGAGGAAGCCAACAGAATGCTTACCAGAGCATACAGAAAAGACTATCAGGTTCCTGAAATCGGATAATGTTTTATCATATGCAGATGATCAACTTACTATATAAAAATCAAAACGCCATGAATCGAAAGTACTTTTTTCTTGTTTTATTTTCTTTCAGCCTGCTTCTGGTAGGATGTTCAAAAAACAAAGTTCAGGTAAATCCCGTCAAAGACAGTCAGCGGGTGGACATAACGGTTGACGGGAAACCATTCACTTCTTTTCTCTATACGGACACGATCCCCGACCTGACCAAGCCGGTACTGTATCCGGTCATTTCGTCCGGCGGGTCGGTGGTTACACGGGGCTTTCCTCTTAAACCCCGCCCCGGAGAACGTTCCGACCATCCCCACCATATCGGGATGTGGTTTACCTATGGGGATGTCAACCATAT
>JANTHB010000088.1 GCA_024762655.1 Bacteroidales bacterium | reverse complement strand
TGAATACGAAAACAATGTACACAACAACTGGTACACAAATTACATTGCCCGCTGGACCCTGTTGTTCTCTCTCGAATCCATTGAAAAGATCAAAAAGGATGCTCCGGACAAATGGGAAAAGCTGAGAAAGAAGCTCCGCTTCAGAGAAAAAGAGGAGACAAGCCGGTGGAAAGAAATTGCTCAAAAAATGTATTTCCCGGAGGATAAGGAAAGGGGTATCTTTTTGCAGCAGGATGGCTATCTCGACAAGGAGCAGATCACCGTTGATCAACTCGATCCCGCCATACTTCCCCTGAACCAGCACTGGTCCTGGGACCGCATTTTGCGATCCTGTTTCATCAAGCAGGCTGATGTGTTGCAGGGTCTTTATTTCTTCGAGGGACATTTCGACTGCGATACGGTAAAACGCAATTTCTCTTTCTACGAACCCAGAACCGTTCATGAGTCTTCTCTCTCTGCCTGTGTACATTCTGTCCTGGCATCCCGTACCGGTGATCTGAAAAAAGCGTATGCCCTGTATCTGCGTACTTCCCGCCTCGATCTGGATGACTATAACAAAGAAGTTTCGGAGGGGCTGCATATTACCAGCATGGCCGGCACCTGGCTGGCCCTGGTGGAGGGTTTTGCCGGATTGAAAATACGTAACCGCAATCTTTATCTTGAACCCCGTATTCCCCCGCAATGGGAGTCCTACGAATTTCAAATCCGCTTTCATAATCATATGGTCCGCATCACGGTCTCTCAGAAAGAAATAACCATTGAACATAAGGGAGATAACACTTTGCAGGTGTATGTTTATACGGATAAATATTCAATATTACCGGGAGAAAAAGGATCAATACCCCTCAAATAATATTTACGTCTGCTTTTTTAATGCTTTTATTGTTACTTTTACGTCGCAATTCATGCAAATGTATTATTATAAAACATAAGATTATGGGACAAAAAAAATTCAGAGCAGGCGTGCTTTTCGGTGACGAGGTTACCGAACTTTTCAACTACGCAAAAGCCAACAATTTTGCAATACCTGCCGTCAATGTGGTAGGTACTAATTCTGTCAATGCCGTTTTGGAAACGGCTGCCAAGGTCAACTCTCCGGTGATCATCCAGTTCTCTAACGGAGGTGGCGCATTTTATGCTGGCAAAGGTCTTCCTGCCGAAGGCCAGACCGGAGCGGTTCTCGGATCGGTATCCGGAGCACAACATGTGCATCTGCTGGCGGAACATTACGGCATACCCGTAATCCTGCATACCGACCATTGTGCAAAAAAACTGCTTCCCTGGGTAGATGGCATGCTGGATTACGGTGAAAAGTATTACAAAGACCATGGCAAACCGTTGTTCAGCTCTCATATGCTGGATCTGTCGGTAGAACCGCTGGAAGAAAATATTGAGATCAGTAAAAAATATCTCGAGAGAATGAGCCGCATCGGCATGACCCTGGAAATTGAACTGGGCGTCACCGGCGGAGAAGAAGACGGGGTGGATCATACCGGTGTGGACAATGCCAAGATGTACACACAGCCCGAAGACGTAGCCCTCGCTTATGAAGAGCTGAAAAAGATCAGCAACCGTTTTACCATTGCCGCTTCTTTTGGAAATGTTCACGGAGTTTATAAACCGGGAAATGTCCATCTGGAGCCCGTGATCCTGAAAAATTCGCAGGAATACATTCAGAAGAAATTCAATACCAGCGAAAAACCCGTGAATTTTGTGTTCCACGGAGGGTCCGGTTCCGAAAAATCAAAGATCAAGGAAGCGATCTCTTACGGGGTCATCAAAATGAACCTGGATACCGATATGCAGTGGGCTTTCTGGTATGGAGTTAAAGGATACTATGAACAATACAAGGATTATCTCCAGAGCCAGATCGGAAATCCGGAAGGAGAAGACAAACCCAACAAAAAATATTACGACCCGCGGAAATGGTTACGTGCCGGCGAAGAGCAATTCGTCAAACGCCTCACCGAAGCCTTTGAAGACCTCAACGCTATTGACCGTCTGGAATAAGACGAATAAGAACAATACTGGAAAGTCGGATCCAAATGGTCCGACTTTTTTATTTTACAGCCTTTCCTGCTTCAACAACTTCGGCCCGGAGAGGATGATACCCCAGGCACCGAGGGGGGCGGTGAGGAGGATACTCAGGACAGCCATGGCCAGGATGGTGTCGCCGGGGCCGGTGTTCATGCCGACGGCTTTCATCGCCAGGAGGGGCGCCCCGCCAATGGCTGCCTGCACCGTGGCCTTGGGGATGTAGGAGATCACTACGAACAGCCGCTCTTTGCGGTTCAGATCCGTACCCAAAACACTCAACCAGGTACCTATGCTGCGAAAAATAAGGGCGATGAAGATCAGCAGGGCCCCGTTCAGCCCCGTGTTCAGCGCCACCTTCACATTCACCTGGGCCCCCACCATCACAAAAAGGACGATCTCGGCCGGTACCCACAATTTGGCCAGTTGTGAAGAAATTTCATGTGCATACCGGCTGCGGTTTTTCAGAATGATATACCCGATGGTCATCACCGCCAGCAGGGAAGCAAAGGGAACATAATCTTTGGTAAGGTCTTCGAGGCTCATGAGCAGCACGGCCACCGAGAGGATGGTCAGCACCCGGTGGGTAGCGGGGGGATTATAACGGTCGAATATCTTGTACAGGGCGGCTCCGGTACCCAGTCCCACAGCGATCCCCACCACGATGGAGATGGGAATGGACGCCAGCTCCCAGGCCAGGTTCACCTGTCTTCCGGTATAGATCCCGATCAGCACGCTGTAGATGACGATCACAAAGACATCATCGATCGAGGAGCCGGCCAGCACCAGGGTGGGGATTCCTTTATCGGTGCCCCTCTTTTCCTCAATGAAACGGATCATCAGCGGCACCACCACCGCCGGGGATACCGCCGCCAGCACCGATCCCAGGATGGCCGACTCCATACGTGTCAGCGGGAGGAAATAAGGCCCCAGAAAGGCGATGGCCATCCCTTCAAACACTGCCGGGATAAAGGAAAGTAACAACGCCGGTCTTCCCACCCGCATCAGCGTATCTTTGGACAGCTCGAACCCTGCCCGCAGGATGATCACGATCAGCGCCCCCATGCGCAGGTCGGAAGAGATGGCCAGCAGGTTGGGATCCATCCAGCCCAGCACATAAGGTCCCGCCAGGATCCCCAGCAGCAGCATGCCGATGAGCGGCGGGGTTTTGATGTACTTGAAAAGATACGCGATGATAAAACTGATCACAATGATCGCTGCCAGATTCTCTGCCATGATAATTTCTTTTTACCGTTAATACTATCAAGCAGAGGTCATCAGCCAGGCAGGACCCTGGCGGTTCCGGGAAACCTCATTCCCTTGCCCACCGTATCCGCCAACCGCCTGCCAGCCGGCAGGCAGGGCAGAGAAGGCGGGTCTCGCCCGCCATAGCTTTAGCGACGGCGGGCGAAGCCGCAAAAATAGAAAAATTATCAGTATCCGAAAGAAAATGAGTATTTTTACCCCTTTGGAAATTTGATCTGTAATCTTTCAATTACCTATGATGAAAAAAATTTTATCAAAGCTTCTTCTTCTTACTGCCGCTATCTTACTCGCTGTTTCCTGCCGGCAACCCGCGAAGCAGACAGGAACAACCCCTTTCCAAACTACGGTCCGTCATCCGGACTGGAGCAGGAAAGCAGTACTGTATGAAGTAAACATCCGGCAATACACTCCCGAAGGCACCTTCCGTGCGTTTGAGGCACACCTGCCACGGCTGAAAGCGCTGGGAGTGGATATTCTGTGGCTCATGCCCGTCTATCCCATCGGTGAAAAAAACAGAAAGGGTCCCCTGGGCAGTTATTACTCCATCCGGGATTATGTCAGCACCAATCCCGAATATGGCAGTATGGATGATCTCAAGCACTTGGTGACACGGGCACATGCCATGGGGTTCCATGTCTTACTTGACTGGGTGGCCAATCATACTGCCTGGGATCACACCTGGACCAAGACGCACCCGGATTGGTATGAACATGATTCGACCGGTCATTTTGTTTCCCCGTATGACTGGACCGATGTGATCCAGTTAAATTATGCCAATCATCGTCTCTGGGCCGGCATGGTCAATGCCATGAAATTCTGGGTAACCGAAGCCGACATTGACGGTTTCCGGTGCGATTATCCGGGGCATATCCCCGTGGCTTTCTGGGACTCTGCCCGCACGGTACTGGAAAAAACAAAGCCTGTGTTCATGCTGGCTGAAGATGAAGAACACACAGCCCTGCTGGAACACGCTTTTGACATGAATTATGCCTGGGAGTTGATGCACCTGACCGAACATATCGCCCGGGGAAAAGAAAAAGTCTCCGCCCTGACAAGCTATTTTAACAAACAGAAAAAGATTTATCCTCCGGAGGTATACCGGTTAAACTGCATCACCAACCATGATGAAAACTCCTGGAACGGAACCGTATTTGAAAGATACGGAGAGGGTGCCGGAGCTTTTGCCATTCTCTCTTTCACCGCCCCGGGTATGCCTTTGGTTTATTCGGGCCAGGAAGCAGGACTGAACAAACGGCTTCGCTTCTTTGACAAGGATACCATTTCCTGGAATGATACGGTCTCCCGGACCCCTTTTTACCGAAACCTTATTCGGCTGAAACACACCCGGCAGGCATTGTGGAACGGAAAAGAAGGAGGAACACTGGAGATACTCTCCAATAATAAGGAAAATCAGGTTTTCTCCTTTCTCCGCATAAAAGGGACAGACCGTGTGATGGTGATTCAGAATCTCTCTTCCCATCCTGCAAATGTGACAGTGCAATTCCCGCAGAAAAAAGAATCTTTTACAGAATATTTTTCCGGACAAACCCTGGAAATTGGAGATTCTGCTTCATTTCAGTTATCTCCCTGGAAGTCTTTGATTTTCTTATCAAATCATTAGTCCCTGGTTTTTTGACGAAAAAATGTTTTTCTGATAGTGATGTACGGATATTTTTATTTTCTTTATCCGGTCTTAATCTTAATAAAATTTCAATACCGTTAGTGATGAAAAAAATAATTTTGTACGTAACATTTATATTCCTTGGGACTTTTTGTATTGTTCCGGGTTATTCGCAAATTACAACTAAAGAAGATGCTGTCAGAAAGCACAATGCAGACACCACACTGGGGTGGAAAGCAGGAGGGAATTTCTCTTTTACCTTTTCTCAGAGTTCCTTTTCCAACTGGGTTGGCGGAGGTGAAAATGCCATTTCAGGCATTTCCGATCTCAATCTCTTTCTTAAAAAAACCGGAGTTAAAAGCGCCTGGGAAAACAACCTGCAAGTGCGTTATGGCATGCAGCAACTTAAAAAAGAGGGGTTAAAGAAAACCGATGACTATTTAAACTTTACTTCCAAATATGGTTACAAAGCCGGTAAGCATTGGTATTATTCCGCTCTCGTCACATTTACCTCTCAGATGACCCCTGGATATAGCAGTGATGATGCCTCCCTGAAAATTTCTGATCTCATGGCCCCCGGATATTTGTTCCTTGCATTGGGTTTTGATTACAAACAAAATGATAATCTCAGTATTTTCCTGGCACCCCTCACCAGTAAGACCACGTTCGTCCTGGACAGGGGGTTATCCGAATCAGGATCCTTCGGTGTTACACCGGGTCAAAACACAAAAAGTGAACTTGGAGCTTATGTTAAATTTTTCTATCACCAGGAAGTCATTAAGAACGTTACCTTTCAGACAAAATTGAACTTATTCTCCAATTATCTGGATAAGCCCCAGAATATAGATGTTTTTTGGGAGGTCTTGCTTGAAATGAAGATAAATAAATATCTTTCTGCCAACATATTAACAAATATGTTGTATGATGACAATGTCCATTTTGCCTATGATTCGAATGGGGACGGAACTTTGGACAGAAAAGGGCCTAAGCTTCAGTTCAAGGAAATCTTCGGATTGGGAATCAATGTCTCTTTCTGATTTCGGGTTACGTATACCTCCCCGTATCTAACCGCCCATATCCCAGTAAATCCCTTTTCTTTCACTAATCTTAGGATCATTCCTTAGTATTTCCCCTAGGATTTTTAAAGATGTAATAAGGCCGGTACAGCTCCGGTTATAGAATACCGGCCCGTCAACAACATATTGGGAGGGTGGTTTGTCACATGTGAAAATAGAAAATAATTTATTCTTATCGAGGTACTTGATCTTCTCCTTATTTTCCGGCAAGGTGGCACCCGGTTCTCCCCCGATGAGAATGTCAGGACTTCTTTCAAAATAAAAATCAGGATAAATATATAAATCATCCCCATACACCAATGGCCTCCCTCCGATCATTTCGATCATATCCGACACCCAGCGTCCGGCCAGTTGTAACGACGGCCATTTACGCAATACCCCGACAGCCGGAGTTTGACGTTTGATTCCATACTTTTTAAGGGTTTTTGTTATTTCCCTTCTGCAATTTCTCACCAGGACTTTCCCCCGGTCTTCATAACCGAATACCCCGGCCATCATCATAATCTCATCAAAAATATCATCTATGGACATAGAATAAATATCCAGAAGACGGCATCCCCGCAATCCGTCCTGCTCGAGTACCTGCTCTGCTTCTTCGGAAGACAAACCGGACAAATTAAGCATTCCTTCGGTGATAATGTGAGTAGGCCTTATTTCCCTGAGAAGATCCATCTTCACATTCCACGGTGAAAGCAGGATCTCCGTCATGGTAGGAGGGGACTGTAGGAACCTGTCTGCAGAAACCATATTTCTTTCAGGGGTCGTTATCACCGGAATATTTTTTATTTCATCTTTGACAATCAATGCATCATGTGAACAGCCTGCGATCCAAAGATCCAGTTCCAGGTCTAAAAGCACCTGCGTTCCCCAGGCCGATAAAGAGACAATGCGCACCTCCATAAAAAAATCGGTTATATTCACTTTACCCGGATATAAAAGTACAATTTTCTCCCCTGACTGGCAAGAAGTCGGCTTACCGGGCCACCGGAAAAGAAAGTCCCCTGTACTCAAATTAAATCATAAAATGCAGAAAAGCCCCAAACATGACTTTTCTTATCTTTTTAACAACCAGAATATGGTTATTTTTGTCATTCCAAAACATAAAACCATGGACTTGCTGACACAAAGTTATTTTGTATTGTTTCTGATCATCGCGCTTGGTTTTATTTTAGGAAACCTTAAAATTAAAGGGGTTTCCCTGGATGCTTCGGCAGTTATTTTTGTAGCCCTGTTGTTCGGCCATTATGGAATTTTGGTTCCTAAAGACTTTCAATACATCGGTCTGGTACTTTTCATATTCACTATCGGATTACAGGCAGGTCCGGGGTTTTTCTTTTCTTTCCGGAAACAGGGAAAACAATTGATCTTTACAACATTTGTTCTGGTTATTACCGGGTGGCTTACAGCAGTACTTCTGGGGTGGGGACTGGGTATTGATTATCGCTTGTCCGTGGGTTTGTTTACCGGAGCACTCACCAGTACCCCCGGTCTTGCTGCAGCCATTGATGCCACGCATTCGCCCATGGCTTCTATCGGATACGGTATCGCATATCCTTTCGGCGTTCTGGGAGTGATCCTTTTTGTCCGTCTTTACCCCGTCATTTTTAAGATAGATCTTTACAAAGCAGAACAGGCCCTGGAAGATGAAAAAAGGGAACAATACCCTGACGTGCTTCGCCAGAACTTTGTGGTAGAAAACGAGAGCGTCCTTGGAAAATCCATTGGAGAACTAAAAATCCGCTCTATGACCGGAGCCAATATTTCCCGGGTATTAAAAGGGAAAACAGCCATCACACCGGGTGTAGACACCCACCTGGAGAAAGGAGACATCATCCGGGCGGTGGGTTCGGCCGAGTCGTTGGAAAAATTCCGCCTGTTGATCGGCCCCCCGACAGAAAAAGAAATTCCTCTGGGAAAAGACTATGAAGTCCGCTCCGTACTGGTCACCAACAAAAAGGTCATCAACAAAACACTTGCAGAACTTAACCTGTGGCACCACTTTCATGCTACGGTAACCCGGATACGGCGAAGCGGTATTGATATTATCCCTTCCCCGGACACGCATATCCGGTTTGGAGATAAGTTGATCGTAGCCTGCTCCCGGAGTCAGATGAAAAACATCATGTATTTGTTGGGAAACGAAGATAAAAAGCTTTCGGACACAGACTTTTTCCCTGTTGCTGCAGGGATCGTCCTGGGGGTCTTGCTGGGAAAAATAAGCATTGGCTTTAGCGACAACCTCACTTTTCGTCTGGGTCTTACAGGAGGCATTTTGATCACCGCTATGATCCTGGCAGGCATCGGGAAAACGGGCCCCGTAATCTGGACCATGTCGGGCGCTGCCACACAATTGCTGAAACAACTCGGATTGCTCTTTTTCCTGGCTACCGTGGGGACACACGCAGGGCAACATCTTTCCGATACCTTCCAGCAATATGGACTGAAGCTGTTTTTTATAGGAGCCGCCATTACCCTGTTACCGATGATGGCCGGTGCATGGGCCGGACAACGGCTTTTCAGAATCAACCCGCTAAAACTTATGGGGACCCTCACCGGAGGCATGACCAGCACTCCCGGACTGGCTGCCGTAGATTCTCTGACCGGATCCAATGCCCCACAGATTGCTTATGCTACGGTATATCCCTTCGCCATGGTTCTGATCATCCTCCTCGTACAAATTACAGGCAGCCTTCCTTTCTGATAACATTCCGTCAAAAATTGCCCGGCATAGTGCGATTCCGGTTCCAAAGGCTCAACAAAATACCTACCTTTGTGAAAATTACTTAGGGTGGAAACAGGAAGGGTTGCAAAAGCTACCGGTCGTTGGTATATCGTTGAAACGGAAGATCACCGAAAATTCCGTTGTGCCGTCAAGGGAAGTTTCCGGATCAGGGGCATCCGCCTCTCTAACCCGGTAGTGGTAGGAGATTATGTCACTTTCGAACCGGACCCTTCGGGAGAAACGGGACTGATCACCCATGTCCGGGACCGAAAAAATTATATCATACGTAAATCAACCAATTTATCCTATGAGGCACAGATTATCGCAGCCAATATAGATCAGGCTTTTCTAGTCGCTTCCATGGTAAAACCCAAAACCCTGTTACCCTTCATCGACCGCTTTCTGGTAGCAGCAGAAGCTTACCGTATCCCGGTAATCCTTATCTTTAACAAGACGGATCTGCATGAGGAAAAGGAAAATCAGGAACTGAAAAAATTAACGGAGGTCTATGAAAAAATCGGATACATCGTCCTGCATACCTCTGTGCCCGGACGAAAAAACCTCGAAAAAGTTAAAGCGCTTTTAACAAACCGGACCACCCTGCTTTCAGGAAATTCCGGCGTGGGAAAAACCTCGCTTATCAATGCGATCGAACCCTCCCTGAACCTCAAGACAAGGCCGGTATCCCGGTCACATCAAACCGGCAAACACACAACCACCTATGCGGAAATGTTCCCTTTAAGTTTCGGGGGACATATTATTGATACCCCGGGAATCAGAGGTTTCGGGCTGGTTGATACTGATAAAAATGAAATCTATCATTTTTTCCCTGAGATCTTCAGAATGGCCAAAGAATGCAACTATTACAACTGTACACACACCCACGAACCGGGTTGTGCCGTGAGGGAAGCCGTAAAAAAAGGATTGATCGCCGAGTCCAGATATAACAGCTACCTCGATTTGTATTTTGATGAAGAAAAAAAATACAGATAAAAGAACTGCCATTTTTTTTTATATTAGAGGCTTATTTAAAAAAAGAAACCTTTCGGGTTCCGGAAATGAAAAAAATATACATTCTCATACCGCTGGTCATTGTCATTATTATCGCTTCGAATGTTTATTATTATCTAAACATCTACCATTTACAGGTTAACTTTCAAAAAAACTTCCTCTTAAAACAAACCCAGATCTCCGGTTATGAGATCGAAAAAACCGGTCAGGATTTTTTAAGCGACCTGAATTTTATCCTGTTTTCCGAAAACATCAACAAGTTTTTTACAGACCCGGTTGCGAAAGAAGATGTTTCACGGAAGATTGAGATCTTCTATACAAAATATCAGAATCTGATCACCGGAATTAACCTTTATGACACGCACCGGAACAGTTTTACCTTTTACAAGGATAACACAAACAAACGTATCTCCAACATATTCGTCACCCGGGAACAGAAAGCATTGGTGTCCAAAGAGGAGATCCGTTATGAAAACGAGGGTTATGCCTATTATCTGCCCGTTTTTTATAATAACGAGGTGTCCGGGAATGTCGTGGTTATGCTTGATTATCAAAAATATATCGGATCCGTTTTCGAAAAGTCCCACCTGGGGGATATACAATGGCAATGGCTATTGGATGAAAATGGAAGCGTATTGTTTAGCAATCTTCATGCAGACAGCCTCCGGATTATGGGGCTAGACAGGATCGCTCAGAATATCAAAAACGGACATCAGGGAACGCTTCAACACAAAGTGATGATCTCGGGCCATGAAACGAGTATTATATCTGCTTACTATCCCGCCCATTTTTTAAGCAGGGATTTTGGCATCGTCTTCTCTCTCCAGAACGATGTAATTCTAAAAACCATCATCAAGAATGCCATCATCATAGCAACGTTAACACTGGTGCTTATCATACTGATTATCACCCTTTTTGTACTTTTTATCTCTCGCCGGAAAGCAGAAGAAAAAAAATTAAAAGTCTCAGAACAAAACCTGCAGAAAATTCTGGAGAATATCCCCATTGGAATTATGATACTGGATAAGGACCGCCGTATCTTATTTCTGAACAACCGCGCCAGGGAGACTTTTTCGGAAACGGTGGAAGAACTGAAAGAAGGACAGGTAGTCGGAAATTGGTTTTTTGAAGGAACCCGGAATCAGATCAAAGAATCGCTGGGTTTTGGGATAGATATGAGAGATTTCCTTGTTCTGCGCAAGGGTACTTCCGAATGGGTACTGCTTAAAGAAGAAATCCCTATTGTTTTCCACGACAAAGAGGCCACCCTACAGGCGTTAATAGATGTCACACCCCTGGAAAAAGCCCGTCGTCAGGAAGCCGCTGCCGTAAAAGCCAAAACCGAAATGCTGGTCAACATGAGTCAGGAAATAAGAATCCCCCTTGGGAATATCCTGGACAAAACCAGCTCTCTGCTGCATTCCCACAACAAACCTGACGAGTCCTTTTTGAAAGATATTAAATATTCAGCGGACCTCCTGATATCCATCGTAGATGACATCCTCGAATTCTCTAAGATTGAAGCCGGAAAAATGATGCTTGAAGAGATCCCTTTCAGGCTCCGCTCCGAAATAAAAATCGTATTTAATAAGTTCAAACCCAAAGCCGAAGAAAAGGGGATCAAACTGATAACCATTTTTGATGAAGAGGTTCGGAATAATTTTATAGGCGATCCGTTCAACATCCGTCAGATTCTGTCCCGGTTGATAGAAAATGCCATCAATTATACGGATAAAGGGATGGTAAAAATCTTCGTTTCACAAACACCCGAAGTTTACGGAAAACTTTATCTCCATTTTGAAATTTCAGATACGGGATGCGGCTTATCTCCCGAACAACTCAAAATATTCAATAAAAAAGACACCCATTCTACCAACATGGCCACCAACGGTAAAAAACACCGGACCGGCCTGGGAATCCCCATTACCATTCAACTTATTGACATGTTGAACGGGGATATCAGCTTTACCAGTCCGTCTTCCCTGAGCAAGGAAATGGGAGAAGAAAAAGCGGCAGGACCGGGAACCACCGTCCAGGTGAAAATTCCCGTTTTTTCCAACGAGCGTTTTCAAAAAGAGATAGACATAAGAAATATTACACGATATGCTCAGATCCGGGCATTGATCATTAAGAACAATGATGACAATGATAACTCCATCCAGGAGCAGCTAAAACAATTCGGCGTAAATGCCATCATGAATTTTTATATGGAGAAAACCGTGCATTTACTGGAAAGCAACTCCTCCAACCCGGGACAACGATATCATCTTCTAATCATCAAAGACTCCCCTACTTTTGATGGTTTTGAGCTGCTTTATACCCTGAATGAACGTAAACTGACCAACAAATACATCATTATCCTGACCAGTTCCAATGACAAAAAGGGGAATTACACCCGTGCACGTAAACTGGGAGCGGATTATTATCTGATCGAACCGGTGCAGGGTTCCGAGATTTTTAATATCATCCAGGACCATTTCACCTCTATTGAAATAGAGAAGACCTCTGCCAATAACCTCGAAGAAATTTCCCGTTCTCTGAAAATTCTTGTGGCCGAAGACAATACCATCAATCAGAAAGTCTTGCAGGTTTATTTTAAAAACCTCGGATTTGAAATTGACATTGCCGATGATGGCTCAACAGCAGTGGAAAAAGCAAAAAACCAAAAATACGACCTTATCCTGATGGATGTGATGATGCCTATTATGGATGGATGGGAAGCTACAAGAGCTTTAAGAAAACTTGGCATTGAAACCCCGATAATTGCTGTTACGGCAGATGTTTCCGAAGAAACAAAAAACCGTTCCATCGAAACCGGCATGAATGACTATATCCCCAAACCGGTTAAAATAGATGATATAAAACGAATCCTGGTAAAATGGTTTTCTATTAATTCATGATAAGAAAATCATGTTCTTTGTTCATCCGCAAATTTTCCCTTTTTTCTGATTAATAACCCATATGCAGCACAAACCGGGATGCAAAAAACCATACCCATACAGGAGTTCCTTGAATTGGCAGG
>JANTHB010000087.1 GCA_024762655.1 Bacteroidales bacterium | reverse complement strand
AATCTTTGCGGTTCTTCGCGACTTCTTTGCGAATCTTGGCGGAATAGCTGTTACGCGAAGTTACGCAAAGAAAACGCAAAGTTGCGCCAAGTTGGGTTTAATAAAAAATGGAATCTACAAAACGCAATTAATCAATGAAATATAAAATATGCAGTTTGTTTGATAATAATTCTCAATTAAGAAGCAAAATGTGCGAAACTTTAGTAAATAATTAACGATCTGGAATAATTTTTCCGCCCGGGCCCCGGCCCGGAAAAACATAGCGTCGAAAGATTTCCGTCCCGTATTACCATTCCCCCGGATTTTTGTCCCACAAAAAGGATTCTCCGCGGCCCGGGGATCGTCCGGTTTAAGAAAGTTCTTTATTTTTACCCGTGAATAAAAAAACAGTGACCATGTATATCTTTTCAAAAAGGATTGTCCCTTTCTTTTTTCTTGTCGCTTGTTCTGTTTCTTCGTTAGCCTCCGGCGACTTTAAACATATTTCCGTTGCAGATATAACCGATAAAGGGACTTTTCGTTCCGAATCGGTGTATGGTCTGCGTTCCATGAATGACGGGGAGCATTATACCACTTCGAAACAAGGCAGGTTGATTATAATGTATGCCTATAAAACCGGAGAGGTTACAGACACCCTCTTTAACATTGAAAAACCGGAGAAGGCTCCGTTTAAGTCTTTTTCAGCCTATACGTTTAGTCCTGCCGAAGATATGATCCTTTTTGAGACCGGTCATGAAAAGATCTACCGGCGTTCCTACCGGGCCGAATATTATATTTTTAACCGCCGGCAGAAAACTTTCCGCCGGTTGTCCGATGGAGGGAAACAGCGATTGGCTGCCTTTTCACCGGATGGAAGAAAGATCACTTTTGTGCGAAAAAACAATCTATTTTATCTGGATCTGGACACAGGCCGCGAAGTCCAGGTAACCCGCGACGGAAAGTACAATCATATCATAAACGGTACCACCGACTGGGTGTATGAAGAAGAGTTTGCGATCACCAAAGGATTTGCCTGGTCCCCTGACAGCAAAAAACTGGCCTATTACCGCTTTGATGAAAGCCGGGTGAAATTGTTTAATATGATGCTGTATGAAAGAAAGCTTTATCCGGAGAACTACACTTTCAAATATCCCAAGGCAGGAGAAAAAAATGCAGAGGTTCGCATCTTTGTATATGATCCGGATACGGGAAAGAGTACGGAAATGAAGATAGGGGCGGAGAACGACCAGTATATTCCCCGTATCAAATGGACGAAAAACCCACAGGTATTGTCTGTCATCCGGGAAAATCGTCTGCAGAATCACATTGAGATCCTGCTGGCGGATGTGCATTCGGGAAAAACCTCCGTGGTCTATAGTGAGAATAACAAATACTACATCGAGGAGATAGGAGATGATTATCCTGTTTTTCTGGACAATGGAAAAGAGTTCATAATCTACAGCGAAAAATCGGGATATAAACATTTTTACCGGTATAACCTGAACGGAAAGCTGGTGAATGCCATTACCGGGGGGGCCTGGGATGTGGATCAATTCATCGGCATCGATCAGAAAAAGAAGTTGCTTTATTATACTTCCTCGGAAGAATCCCCGTTGCGACGATCCGTATATGTAATCGGACTGAATGGAAAGGGCAAAAAGATGCTATCCCGGCAAACCGGAACGAACCGGGCGGTATTCAGTAAAGGATTTAAATATTTTATCAACTATTATTCTTCGGTCTCCACCCCTGTGGTAGTCACCCTGCATAATGCACGGGGTAAGCTGATTCGTACCCTGGTTGATAACAAAAAACTACGGGAAAAAGTAAAGGAATACGGGGTGGCCCCAAAAAAGTTTTTCTCATTTACCACCCCGGAGGGGGTGAAGCTGAATGGGTGGATGATCAAACCGCCGGATTTCGATCCCAGCAAAAAATATCCCGTTTTCTTTACAATTTATGGAGGTCCGGGTTCACAAACGGTACTTGATTCTTGGAGCTATGGTTGGAACGAATTACTGGCACAGCATGGTTATATTGTTGTGTCGGTGGATAATCGCGGCACCGGTGCCAGAGGGGAGGCTTTTAAGAAGATTACGTACGGACAATTGGGCAGATATGAAACCGCCGACCAGATTGAAGCGGCAAAATATTTAGGCAGCCTTCCCTATGTGGATGCCGATCGTATCGGTATCTTCGGATGGAGCTACGGCGGCTTTATGGCAGCTTCCTGCCTTTTTAAGGGACATGATGTCTTTAAAATGGGTATTTCCGTGGCGCCGGTGACCAGTTGGAGGTATTATGATACGATTTATACCGAACGATATATGGGATTGCCGCAGGATAACCCCAAAGGTTATGATGACAACAGTCCCATCAATTTCTGTGACCTGCTGGATGGAAAATACCTGCTTATCCATGGAACGGGAGATGACAATGTGCACTTTCAGAATTCCATTGAACTGATGAATGCCCTGATAGAAGCGGATAAACAATTTGAGGTGCAAATCTATCCCGATAAGGATCATGGGATTTACGGGGGCAATTACCGGCATCATCTTTATACGAAAATGACTGGCTTTATTTTGGAGAATCTTTAATATTCGTGTAAATTCGCTCCATTTGAAAATTTATACCTCACGGATAAAACAATAAACCTAATTTTGCGAAATAACAACCTGATAAAAAAATGAATCATGAATGAAGAAAACGAAAAAGTACAGGAACAACCTTCCATTGAACCGGTAAAAGGCCGGATCGTTTCGGTTGACGTATTACGTGGTTTTGACATGTTCTGGATCGTGGGCGGCAGCGCTTTTTTTGCTGCTTTCTTTAATCTTACCGGCGGAAAACTGGGAGAGATTATCGTCCCGCAGTTTGAACATGCGCATTGGGAAGGATTTCATTTCTATGACCTCATCTTTCCCCTGTTTGCTTTTATCGTGGGTATGTCGGTAGTCTTTTCCCTGGGGAAACTGGTGAAGAGAGAAGGGAAAAAAGCAGCATATAAGAGGATCTTCCGGCGGTTTATTATTCTTTATCTTCTGGGTATCATTTACTACGGAGGAGTTAATCATGGCATTCAGAATATCCGCCTGCTCGGGGTACTGCAACGCCTGGCTTTCGTCTATCTTTTTTCAGGCATCTTGTATATCAATATACGTACACGGGGATTGATCATCACTTTTCTGGGTATTTTGATTATTTACTGGGCCTTTCTTTCTTTTGTCCCGGTACCTGATATCGGGAAGGTGTCTTTTGCCCGGGGCATAAACTGGCCCAATTGGTTTGATAAACATTATCTCCCCTTTCGCAAATGGAACGGCGATTGGGACCCCGAAGGAATATTGAGTACCTTCCCGGCCATTGCCACCGGCCTGCTGGGCGTTTTCACCTCCATCCTTCTGCTCAATAAAAAAGTCTCCGACATGAAAAAGGTATGGTACTTCATCGGCGGAGGTGCTGTCCTGGTAGTGTTGGGTTATCTGTGGGGCCTGCAGTTCCCCGTGATCAAAAGGTTGTGGACCTCTTCGTATGTGCTGGTCGCAGGCGGATACAGTGCCATGCTGATGGGACTGTTCTATTACATTGTAGATGTGCGGAAATGGCAGAAATGGGCGCTGCCCTTTATCTGGATAGGCATGAACCCGATAACCATATACATGACCGTGAACATTGTTGATCTGTGGGCTTTTGCCAATCGTTTCGTTGGCCTCCAGAAGGCCCGGGTTTCTTTTAACCCGGAGCTGCCCCTGGATCAACGTATCGGCATCTTTATCCTTGCCTCCGTCTTTCTTTTCTTTGTTTTCTATATCGTGCGTTTCATGTTTAAAAGAAAGATCTTTATCAGGATTTAAAGTTTAACATCCGGTATTCAACATTCGACAAGCAACGTTTTTGGCATTCGTTTTGCATTGGTATCAGTGAACCAATACACGAGTAGCCATGAAACGCTTTATACTGTTCATATTTATTGTGCTTCCCCTTCTTTTTACCGCGTGTGAGGTACATCCTCTGGCCGGTTTTGTGGCTTCCGATCAGGAAGCTGAAACAGGGGACGAGATCTATTTTACCAACAACTCTGTCAATGCCGTACGCTTTAATTGGGATTTCGGGGACGGGACTTTCAGTGATGCTCCCGATCCGGTGCATATCTACAACACCCCCGGCGATTATACGGTCGTACTTACGGTCTGGTCAGGAACCGGCAGCATGGACCAGGCCTACCTGGACATTCGCATATGGCAACCTACCGAATTGCAGATAGACGTCCGGGAATATTATCAGAAATATCCGGTGGCCGGCGCCAGTGTGATCCTTTATCCTACCTATAACGACTGGGTCAACCAAACCAACGCACTGGCAGAGGGATATACCGATGATTATGGCGTAGTGATCTTCACAAAACTCAATCCCCAGCGTTATTATATTGATGTCTGGGAAGAAAACCATAACAACTATACCCTGGCGGAGGAAGATGTGGGATTTATTGAGACGGATATCCTGGCCCGCCATACCGTTAACTATTTCACCGCCTGGGTCGACTATGTCGGAGCCAAAGGTACAAAGCGTGACCGTAGCGTTTTGCTGCCGGAAAAAGGGAGAAAAGCAGACCGTAGAGAATGAGATCAGAGCAAATGTTTACATACTTATACGATCTTTTTGAAAAAAAATTCAATAAATTTTTTACCGGTTAAAAAAAACTTTATATTTGTCCCTGACTAAAAAGAGAGATTATGATCAGGACCTGTCATCATCACCATTTCTTTGTTTCATGCCGGTAGGCGTGCGGAGGGGGTGTGATGTAATTAAGGATCCATATAAAATACAACCTGAAGCCCGCACCAGCGGGCTTTTTTGATTTAAAGTCAGAGGGAGGGAATGTTCGAAGAATGCCTGCCGCCTGCCTGCCGGTAGGCAGGGTAGGCAGGGAATGGTGAGGAAGAGAAAACCGGAGAGCCTCCGTGTATTTTATGGTTTGTAGATGTTTAACCACAGAGGACACGAGAAATGCACAGAGAGCACAAAGAAAACAGGAAGATAGGTTGATACGTTGAGGAGTTAAGAAGTTGAGTTGAAGGATGTTTTTATAAAATATTAAAAAGGGCTTAAAAAAATATAAACTAAAATATACAAAATGGAAAAAGAGCTTTTAAGAATAGCTATTCAGAAATCGGGTCGGTTGCGTGACGGCTCCCTGAAACTGCTGCGTGAAGCCGGCATCCGTCTGCCCAACGGGCAGGAGCAATTGCGGGTGCAGACAACCAATTTCCCGCTGGAGATCCTGTTCCTTCGCAATTCGGACATTCCCAATTATGTCCGTGACGGGGTAGTGGATGCTGCCGTCGTCGGGGAGAACCTGCTGGTGGAGAAAGGCGAGGATCTGCTGACAGTACTGAAGCTGGGCTTTGCCCGCTGCCACCTCTCGCTGGCCATACCGCGGGCTGTGGATTATCCAGGCCTCTCCTGGTGGCAGGGGAAAAAGATCGCCACTTCCTATCCCAACTCCTTAAAAAAGTTTCTGAAAGAAAACAATATCAAGGCAGAGATACATGAGATTTCCGGGTCGGTGGAGATAGCGCCCAATATCGGTCTGGCCGACGGGATCTGCGACCTGGTATCTACCGGCAGTACTCTTTTTCAGAATCGGCTGAAAGAAGTGGAGAGGATCCTGGATTCTGAAGCGGTCCTCGCTACCGGATTCGCCCTGCAGGAAGAAAAACAGAAAATCCTCGGGGATCTGGTCTTTCGTCTGAAAGCAGTCCTGGCAGCCGGGACGAACAAGTATGTATTGCTCAATGCCCCCAATGACAAACTGGATGAAATTAAAAAGATCATACCCGGCATGAAAAGTCCTACGGTTCTTCCGTTGGCCGAGAGCGGATGGAGCTCTGTACACTCGGTCATCAGCGAGGATGATTTCTGGCAGGTGATCGATAAGCTGAAAGCCAACGGTGCACAGGGAATATTGATCATTCCGATTGAGAAAATGGTGATTTAGAAGGTTGATCGTTGATCGTTGATCGATGAACGTTGAGGAATGAACGTTGAGGAATAAACGTTGAAGGATGAAAGAATGGAGGGAAGGAAAAATGGAAAATTGGGGACATGAGAGATGGTGAAGAAGGTTTGATTATAATGATAATGGGAAAATGAAGAAATATTTTTATCCGGAAAAAGAAAAATGGGAGGATATGCTGCAGCGTCCTGTGCTGGACCGGGAGAAACTGACGGGTCTGGTGCGGGATATCTTCAACCGCATCCGGCTGGAAGGAGATAAGGCGCTGCGGGAATACACGGTGCGTTATGACGGTTACATGCCGGAGTGTCTGGAAATATCCCGTGCAGACATGGAGGAGGCGGTGGCCGGAGTCTCTGTTCCGCTGAAAAACGCCATGGATATGGCTACGGATAATATCCGTAAGTTTCATGAGGCGCAGAAAGTTGTTGAGCCGGAAGTGGAGACAACGCCCGGAGTGACCTGCTGGCGTGAGCGCAGGCCCATAGACAGCGTGGGGCTTTACATCCCCGGAGGTACGGCTCCTTTGTTTTCTTCGGTGCTGATGCTTGCCATACCGGCTGCCATTGCCGGATGCAGGGAGGTGATCCTTTGCTCTCCCGGTGATGAAAACGGGAAGATCGTCCCGGAAATCCTGTATGCCGCCGGCCTGGCCGGCGTAAAGCGTGTCTTCCGTATCGGAGGGGCGCAGGCCATCGCGGCCATGGCTCTGGGAACGGAAACGGTGCCCCGTGTGGATAAGATCTTCGGCCCGGGCAACCAGTATGTGACGGCGGCCAAACAGTGGGCACAACAGACAGGCACAGCCATAGACATCCCTGCCGGCCCTTCCGAGGTGCTGGTTATCGCCGATGATTCCGCCCGGGCGGATTGGGTGGCTGCCGACCTGCTATCACAGGCCGAACACGGCCCCGACAGTCAGGTGGTGCTGGTAACCTGGTCGGAGAAACTGGCCGCCAGGGTGGAAAAAGAGGTGGAACAACAACTGAAAGTGCTGCCGCGCCGGGAAATCGCCGGCCGCTCCCTGCAACACGGTAAGATCATCCTGTGCCGCGACGACCGGGAGGCGGTAGAGATATCCAACAGGTATGCTCCCGAACACCTGATACTCTCCGTAGTGCATCCCGAAGAAATGCTGCGGGGGATCCGTCATGCGGGTTCTGTGTTCCTGGGACATTATACCCCCGAGAGCGCCGGAGACTATGCCTCGGGAACCAACCACACCCTCCCGACAAACGGCTATGCCCGCACGTTCGGAGGCGTGTCACTGGATTCCTACATAAAAAAAATGACCGTACAGAAGATCACCCCGGAAGGCCTGCAACATATCGGCGATGCCATAGAGGTCATGGCCGCAGCCGAAGGACTGGAAGGTCACAGAAAAGCGGTGGAGGTAAGAAGGAGACGGAAAGATAAAAGATAAAAGGCAAAAGACAAAAGGCAAAAGATGAAACAAGGAAAAGAAATAATGGCATGCATGAATGATTGAATGATTGAAACGAATGAATGACTCCTGTATGACCACTGAATGACTACTGAATTACGCGACCGGAGGGAGCAAATTACGTGAGGGCGCAGCCCGAACTAATTTCGCTCGCGTCAGCGAGCTAATTTCCACATAATTTCGCGACCATCGGGAGCTAGTTACGTGAACGCAGCGAACAAATGACCACTGTATGATCCAAGTAATTTACTATGAAAAACAAAATACAACATCTCGTCCGTCCCAACGTCCGCCTGCTCGAGCCTTACTCTTCGGCGCGGGATGAGTATTCCGGTGAGGCGGCAGTGTGGCTGGATGCCAATGAGAACCCTTATCCGGGACGAGTGCAACTGGTGATGCGTGACCCGGATACAGGACGTGACCTGGCCGTGTTCGACGAAGCGGGCCTGAACCGTTACCCCGATCCTTACCAGCGGTCGCTGAAGGAGCTGATCGCCCGTGAAAAAGGGGTGTTGCCGGAACAGGTGTTCCTGGGCAACGGCAGTGACGAAATCCTCGACCTGCTGTTTCGCACTTTTTGCGAACCCGGTCGTGACGAGGTCATCCTGACTCCTCCCACCTATGGAATGTATACGGTCCTGGCGGAGATCCATGGCACCCCGGTGAAAGAGGTGCCGATGGATGAATCCCTGCAACCCCCCCCTGCGGCAATCCTGTCACAGGTGACGGAGAATACAAAAATGATCTTCCTCTGCTCCCCAAACAATCCTACCGGCATGGCCGTGGATAAGAATAGCGTAATCAGGTTGTTGGAACAGTTTGATGGATTGGTGGTCGTGGATGAAGCATATATAGATTTTGCTCCCCGCAAAAGCATCCTGCCGTTGATCGGAAAATATGACAGACTCGTGGTTTTGCAGACCTTCAGCAAAGCCCGAGGATTGGCCGGCATACGTCTGGGGATGGCTTTTGCCGCCCCGGAGGTGTTTCAGTGGCTCAACCGGGTGAAATTGCCCTATAATGTCAACCGTCTCACGCTGGCACTGGCATCTTTGCGTTTTGAAGAAAAAGAAACGCAGGAAGAGATCGTGCAAAAGATTCTGGAAGAAAGAAAGAAACTGGAAAAATCCCTCGCCGTTTTGCCGGCGGTGAAAAAGGTATATCCTTCCGATGCCAATTTCCTGCTGGTTTGTTTTGACGATCCGGAAAGAATATACCGGTACCTTATGGAAAAAGGGATTGTGGTGCGGTTACGAAATGGAATCCCCGGATGCGGAAAAGCAATACGGATTACCGTGGGAGCAGAAAAGGAAAATAACTTATTGCTGCAAGCATTGGATGATTACAAAATATTGAAAAAATGAATATCAAACTTCCTGTGATACACCTGACCTCTAACCTCTAAACTATATTTCTTATGACTTCCAGGAGAAAACGTATTTTATTCATTGACCGTGACGGCACCCTGACTGTCGAACCGGAGGATTACCAGTTGGATTCCATGGAAAAGCTGGTATTCTATCCCGGGATGCTTTGTGCCCTGGCACGTATTGCCCGGGAAACGGACTATGAGTTGGTGATGGTCACTAACCAGGACGGATTGGGGACGGATGCTTTTCCGGAAGCCGCTTTCGATCCCCCCCACCGCTTTATTCTGAAGACCCTGGAAAATGAGGGGGTTCGTTTTTCCGATATTGTCATAGACAAGACCCTGCCGGCGGAAAAGGCGCCCACCCGGAAGCCCGGAACCGCTTTGCTGAAAAAGTATCTGACGGGAGAATATGATCTGGCCGGCTCATTTGTGATCGGCGACCGGCTGACGGACATGGAACTGGCACGTAACCTGGGGGCCGGAGGGATCTGGCTCAATGATGCCAGCGGGCTGGGAAGCGACGAGGTCACCCTGGCCCCGCAGGTGCTCAGAGAAGTGATCGTCCTGGAGACACAGCGTTGGGAGGAGGTGTACCGTTTTCTGAAATCCGTTCAAAGGCATGCCCGGGTGAGCAGAAAAACACGGGAAACGAACGTTGAGGTGGAACTGTCCCTGGACGGAACAGGCAAAACAGAGATATCTACAGGCATCGGTTTTTTTGACCATATGCTTGAACAACTGGGTTTTCATGGAGGGATGGATTTACGGGTCAAGGTAAAAGGAGACCTGCAGGTGGATGAACACCATACCATCGAAGATACGGCGCTGGCCCTGGGACAGGCTTTTGCTCTGGCACTGGGCGAAGGCAAAGGCATTGCCCGGTATGGTTTTACCGTGCCCATGGATGAAAGCCAGGCCCGCGTGGCCATAGACGCCGGGGGAGGTAGAAACTATATCGTGTGGGAGGTCTCTTTTCAACGGGAGAAGATCGGGGAGATGCCCACGGAAATGTTTTATCATTTCTTCAAATCTTTTACAGATACGGCAAAATGTACCCTTCACATCCATGCCGAAGGGGAGAACGAACATCATAAAGCCGAAGCGATTTTCAAGGCTTTTGCCCGGGCCCTGCGCGGGGCAGTCGCTCAGGAAGGCAATGAAGGAGAAACCTCTACCAAAGGAACAGAACAATGGGATCAATAGTATTGATAGAATATGGGGCCGGCAACACCCGGTCGGTGACTTATGCTCTGCAACGTCTGGGCCTGGAAGCTTCCCTGACTTCAGACCCGGAGCGGATACGCCGGGCCGGCAGGGTGATCTTCCCCGGCGTGGGACAGGCCGCCAGCGCCATGGAAAAACTCCGGCAAAACGGACTGGATAAACTGATCCCCGAACTCAGACAACCGGTGCTGGGAGTGTGCCTGGGATTGCAACTGATGTGCCGCCATTCCACCGAAGGAGATACGCCGGGCATGGGAATCTTTGATGCCGGGGTGATCCATTTCCATGATCGCCCCGAAGATACCAACGGATTGAAGATCCCGCATATGGGATGGAACAGGGTGCTACCGAAAGATAGTCTGCTGTTACAGGGGGTGCCGGAAGGGTCTTATTTTTATTTTGTGCATAGTTATTTCGCCGAAATCGGGGAAGACACCAAAGGGGTGACCGAATACGGGGTTCCTTTTTCGGCAGTGATGGAAAAAAATAATTTTTTTGCGACCCAGTTTCATCCCGAGAAATCGGGAGATGCCGGAGAGCAGGTACTTAAAAACTTTTTACGGATATGATTGAATTATTTCCTGCGATTGACCTGATCGGGGGCAAAGTGGTGCGCCTGAGAGAAGGGGATTATGACCGGAAAACGGAATATACCGAAGACCCGTTGCTCCTGGCAAAGAAATATGCCGCACAGGGGTTCCGCAACCTTCATCTGGTGGATCTTGACGGCGCCCGCAGCGGGAAACCGCAACATCTCGACGTGCTGGAAGCCATCACACATGAAACCTCCCTGCGTGTGGACTTCGGGGGAGGGTTGCGCTCGGAGGAAGCGGTAGAACAGGTTTTCTTTGCCGGCGTCTGGAAGATGAACGTAGGCAGTGTAGCCATCAAAAAACCTGCTTTGCTGCGACACTGGATGATGACCTTCGGGGAAGAACGTTTCATTGCGGCCGTGGATATGAAGAACGGAAAACCCGCCACTGACGGGTGGCAGGAAGAAGCTGCAGTCTCCTGGCAGGAGACTGTGGAAAGCCTGGCAGACATGGGCATTGTCTATCTGTCGGTAACCGCCATTTCGCGCGACGGAAATATGCAGGGAGCCGATCTGGACCTGTACCGGCAGATACGGGAGGCTTTTCCCGGTCTCCGGCTTATCGCCAGCGGAGGGATCTCTTCCATAAACGAGATCGAAAAACTGGAAGAAATGGGGGTGTGGGGAGCGATCCTCGGCAAAGCCCTGCTGGAAGGACAGATAAAAAGTGTGGACCTGAAAAAATTTTTATGATATGCTTACATTCCGTATCATCCCTTGTCTGGATGTGAAAGACGGACGTACCGTCAAAGGGGTTAACTTTGTCAACCTGGCCGATGCGGGCGATCCTGTTGAGTTGGGAGCTCACTATCGTGACGAGGGCGCCGACGAACTGGTCTATCTGGATATTACCGCTACCTACGAGACACGAAAAACCCTGGTGCCGCTGGTCGAAAGGGTGGCCGGCACACTCAATATCCCCTTTACCGTGGGGGGCGGCATCGGTAGCACAGCCGATGTGGAAGCCCTGCTGCAGGCCGGCGCCGACAAAATCTCTATCAACTCCTCCGCGGTGTATCATCCCGGACTGATCGGTGAACTGGCTTATCATTTCGGAAGCCAGTGCGTGGTGGTGGCTGTCGATGCCCGGCAGACCCCGGAGGGCACCTGGCAGGTCTATACCCACGGCGGCCGCAAGGCTACGGACAAAGAACTGTTCTCGTGGGTGAAAGAAGCTGAAGATCGTGGGGCGGGAGAGATACTCTTTACCTCCATGGATCACGACGGAACCCGCCGGGGATATGCCCTCGATGCACTCGCCCGTATCTCCGAAACGGTGGAAATCCCGGTGATCGCTTCGGGAGGCGCCGGTAAACCGGAGGACTTTTACGATGCCTGGAAACGAGGAAAAGCCGATGCCGCCCTCGCGGCCGGATTGTTTCATTATAAGGAACTGTCCATAAAGGATCTTAAAAAGTATCTGAAGGAGAAAGGAGTTCCGGTAAGAGAATGAAATACCAAATATACAATTTCCAAATGCCAAATAAATCCCAATCTACAATACTTAATGAATAAATAATTTTGTTTGAGATCCGGAAATTGAATATTATTTGGAATTTGTGATTTAAGTATCAGTAGTGTCCGTTAAAAAAGATAAATGATTGAATAATTTATGGAAAAAAGCATTTTTTATGTATTACCCCCTCCTGCCGTCAGTAGAAAAATAGTACCGGGGAAAACTCCCTCTCCGCCAGCCGGCGGAGGAGGGTTGGGGAGGGGGTTAAACAAAAAACGGTGGACAGGGACAGAAAATCTTTAATAACCGAATAACAATATTTGAATATAAAGCCCCCTTTTGTATTACATACACCTAACACATTGTTAATCATTGATATATAAAGGATTATGATATTTATCCCGAACACCAGTGATTTAAGTATTGGAATTTATCTACAGAATATATAAAACCAAAAATTATGATTGATATTGATAGCCTGGACTTTGACAAAAACAACGGATTGATCCCCGCCATCATCCAGGATGCGCGTACCTGGCAGGTGCTGATGATGGGGTACATGAACCGCGAAGCCTTACGGAAAACCCTCGAGACCCGGTTGGTGACCTTTTACAGCCGCAGCCGTGGAGAGTTATGGACCAAAGGGGAAACCAGCGGAAATTATCTTCATTTTACAGAAGTAAAGAAAGATTGTGACAGCGACACCTTGCTGGTACGGGCTGTCCCCGACGGACCGGTGTGTCACCTTGGTACCGATACCTGCTGGGGGGAAGAGAACAAGACCAACCCGGCGGCTTTCCTGCTGCAACTGGAAGCCCTGCTGAAAGAGCGGAAAGAAAAAAGACCGGAAGGATCCTATACCGTAAAACTGTTTGATGCCGGGATCAAAAAGATCGCCCAGAAAGTTGGAGAAGAAGCCGTGGAAACCATCCTGGAGGCAGAATCCGGAACCACCGACCGCTTTCTCAGTGAATCGGCTGACCTGATCTATCATCTTATTACTCTGCTGACAGCTAAGGGATTAGGTCTGGAGGATGTGGTCAGGGTCCTGGAGGAGAGAAGGAGATGAATAATGAATAATGAATGTAGAATTTAAAACTGAAAAAAAATATTCCGGGGCGTAACCTTGGGACAACCTGTTTTTGAGAATGCCTGCAATTATCAGTATATCAATATATTATTTGGATTAAAAACTTTTCTACGTAGGGAGCTACGTAGTATTCCGGGGCGTAACTTTGGGACAACCTGT
>JANTHB010000086.1 GCA_024762655.1 Bacteroidales bacterium | reverse complement strand
TGAGCAAAAAGCCACGAGTGGGGTAAAAGGACAGAAATTCAACACAACCCCAAGTGTTAAAAGTGTCGGAGCGAAAGAAAAGTTAATTTTTGTACCGTGTCGGGCGATTCACTATCTTTATGATGCCAACGGAACCAAACTGAGAAAAGAAGTGTACGGAGAAGAAGGACACCTGGAGAGAGTGACGGACTATGACGGAGCTTTTGTATATCGCGACGGCCGGATGGATTACCTCCTCACGGAGGAAGGCCGTCTGGTCTATACCGAAGATCAGGGCTGGCAGTATGAGTATTTACTGAAGGACCATTTGGGCAACACGCGGGTCACCTTCCGCATCGACACGGCAGGCCGGGCCATGGCCATCCAGGAAAACCATTACTATCCTTTCGGTCTCTCCATCGCCACCCTCGACCATTCCTCCCTGCCGGAAGAAGATGATCAGGAGAACAAATATCTTTACAACGGCAAAGAACTACAGGATGAAAACGGATTAGCGTGGTATGACTACGGAGCACGGTATTATGATCCGCAGGTGGGGAGGTGGTGGAGTGTGGATCCGATGGGGGAAAACCATTTTGATTTCACATTATATAACTATGTGTTTAATAATCCAATACTATTAATTGATTTATTTGGAATGGATTTCTCGTATGTAATTGAACCTGTAGTCTGCTATGGAAATAGAAAATTACCTTTTTCTCCTGATTTGAGAGCAAAATTTTACCGATTAACGAATCAATATAAAAAAAGCAACCAAAATAAGGGAGAAGATATAATGGTTAAACAACCAAAAATACAAACTGTTGCAGATGCAACATTTGTGGTAAATACAACTATTATGCTTGAAAATGAAATACTAAAGACCGGTTTGAAAATTGGTTATTTAAATACTATGCGGTTTGGTATATATGGAGAAAATTTTTATGGAAATCAATATACCAAAATAATAAAACTTGAAAAACCAATTAAAGTAGGGGGACATCTTATAACGGCATATATGATTTCAAAAGATCTTTATCAATTATCACTAGTAAAAAAGAATGGAGGGAATAAGAATGAAGCAGTTAGGAAATTATTATCTGATGTAATTACTAGTGGTGTATATTATATTAATGCAGAGGTGGGGTTATTAATAGCTGTTGGTCAAATGGTTGCCAACTCTCCGGAAGGGAAAAGAATGATAAATGAATCTAAAAGAGAAATGGAAAGGAAAAAAGGATTATATCATCTTCCTGATGGACCTTTATTTTTTGAACCTGCAAAAAAGTAGATATGAAAATTTATTACTTTATATATTATGTTTTATATAAGACAACATATAAAACCAATAAAGACATTGTAGAATGGACATCGATGATATTTTTTAGTATAATGATATTATTAAATGTTTATGCTATAATGTTTTTTCTTTTCCCAAAACTATTTGATACTTTAACAAAGAAGGAATATTATTTAGTTGTTTTTATTTTATTAATAATTAACTACTTTGTTTTTATTCATAAAAAAAAGTATAAATTAATTATTGATGAATATTCTAAAAATAAAATAGCGAATAATATTCTTGGGAAAATTATAACGTTTGTGTACATAATAATTTCAATTTGCTTAGTGATAATCGTAAACAATTGAAATTTTAAAGTCATATTGAAAACTTCCCTTAATTCGCTACATTCAAAATTAATAATTTCCAGTTATAATTTATGTCCTGTTTGAATGTGGGACACTTCCGTTGGCTTTTTGTGGACAGGTGAAGTTTACTACATATTCGTATAAAATTTTGACTCTCGTAAATCTTCAGAAATGCAGTGCAACAGTTTTATTGAATCTTGTATTCTATCATATATCAAAAAAATGCAGTTAGCAACCGTAGAAGATGAGTAAAAATTATTTTGTCTATCTTGTCATGCGATTTATGAACCAAATCGAAATAATATGAACTTTATCACACTTACACGTAAAAACCTTGTAATACAGGGCCTTATTTTTCTACTTGTCGGGATTCTTTTTATGACTTTCCCGGAAGGCATCCTGATAGGGATATCTATCTATCTTGGCTTGCTGATGATGGTGCCCGGAGTGGTTATGATCATTACTGCGTTGATGAAAAAGGAATCGGGTATCGGGTCTTCTTTACTGGTTGAAGGGGTCTTGCTGACCCTTTTTGGTTTGTTATTTATTTTGGAACCCCAGCTTGTCGGGAAGCTCCTTGCTGTTTTTATCGGGATTTGGATGCTCGGGGCTGGGATCCAGCAGATGGTGGCTTCGTCCGCAAACAAAGCTGTCGGATGGAATTACTGGTGGATACAGCTCCTGGCCGGAATATTGCTGATACTCTTCGGGCTGGTAGTCCTTTTCAATGCTTTTACCGCTTCAGTGGCCCTGATGATCTGGTTCGGGGCGTTGATGATCGTTTATGGGGTTTATTATCTGATTTTGGCGTTTGTACAATATTGATCTGTAATTATACCAGGATTTATCCTGTACCTGCCCGCAGGCGGGTGTACAGTAGAAGATTTTTTTTCGAAATCCCTGTTGCAAAATCCCGGGATGATCCTTAAACCCTCTGAGGTTGGGGTTGTATGGAATGCTTTATACCACAGGTGGGACTGTGGCTACTTTCGTCCGACCCCTCCGGGGTCTTTTGGGCAACAAGAATCCCTCAAGTCGCAGGTGGTGGTTAGTAGTTTATCGTACCGACCACGGAGTGGTCGCAGAGAATAACCCCGGTCCCACCCGGGGTATAAGGAGGTTTCTACCCACAAAACAACCCCGGATGGGGTTGACGAAAACCTCAAACAACAAACCCTCAAACCCGCCTTCTCTGCCGGTTGGCGGGTGCGCAATAAAAGATTCTTTCGAAAGCTCTATTGTGCAATCCGGGTTAAAAGAAAAAAGGCTGCAAGTGCAGCCCTTTTTTATGAGGTATAATCTGTTATTTAAAACATAAAACCTACGCTCAACAGGAATGCACTGGCCTTGGTGCTGGGTTCAAGTGTAGTGCCGCCGGGCAGGGTGACGTTTTTACTGATCTCACTCAGACTGCCTTCGTAACGGGCATCAAACGTGAGCTTTTTCAGCAGATCAAAGCCCAGGCCCGCCTGATAACCCCAGGTGGTTCCTTTCATGGCTGCATCAAAGTCCTTCAAAGTCGATTTGTCTGAAATAGTGAAAAACGCAGTGGGGCCTCCGTGAACCCTGATCGGACCAAGTTTTAAACCTACCAGCAAGGGAATATCAATCCTGTTCAAGTCAAGAGAATGAATCTCATCAAGTCCTGAGGAGGGATTGGAGTAAGTAAATTTTCCTCCGGTGGATGAAAAATAAGCTTCCGGTTGAAAATAGATCATGGCAATTTTAAGCCGGTAGAAAACACCTACATTCAGACCCCAATTCGCTTCTTTGGCTTCCTGAAAGGCCTGATCGGCGCTGGTAATCTTGAATTTAGCCGTATTGGTCCCTACCTTGACGCCAAATTGGCCGTAAGAACCTACCACAATAAAAGAGAGTAAAAATGCAAAAACAACTTTCTTCATGATGTTTAGTTTTAGTGAAACATTAAAAACATAGCCATTACTTCAGAATATTTTGACTGACTTAACTGAAAAACGTTATTTTTATACGGGAAAGAAAGATATTTGTTATAGCATCAGTCTAAAATATATTTTATGAACCTGAAAAAGAGCTTAGTTCTGTTTGTTTTTTTATCCTTCATTCCACACTTATCAGGTGCGAAAAATTATTATGTGGCAAAAAACGGAAGTGATCGAAATCCCGGATTAAAACACCTTCCTTTCAGGACAATTCAGGCGGCAGCCCGCCGGATGGAAGCCGGAGATACGTGTTTTATCAGACAGGGGGTATATCGTGAAACGGTCATGCTGGCAAGGGATGGGAGAAAACTCACACCTGTTGTTTTTATAAGGTACGGAAAAGATCCGGTGATTATTACCGGAGCAGACAAAGTACATGCATGGATACCCTGGAAAAACGGGATTTGGAAGGCTTATGTGCCGGACAGGGTGTTGCAGTTGACGGTGCATGGTAAGTTGGCTAACCTGGCCCGGTATCCGGACAAACAAGGGGATAATATGTTGACGGTCTCGGATTGGGCAGAGGTTTCTGCTTCTGCGGATGGAAAAGTAGTTTTCAATGGTCCCCCGCAATCGAACGGATACTGGCAGGCCGGTATATGCCATTTTCTTACCGGAAAGCACTGGATTGCACACATAGAAAAGATTGAGCGTTCTCAAGGGAATGAAGTGTTTTGTAATAATAAAGCTTCCTGGGTATCATTGAACAGTGGGGTATATCTTGGGAAAGGTGTGGGATGTATATATCATTTGCATGCCCTGGATCATCCGGGAGAGTGGTTCTGGCAACAGGACACGCTTTATTATCTTCCGAGACAGGGAGAAGATCTGACAAATATGGATGTGGAAGCACGTATACGAACCGGTGGGTTTGTTATCAGAAACAGGAAAAACATTGAGGTAAGGGGACTGGATTTTATAATGGCTACGGTAGATATGGAAGGAGCTGAAAATTGTACCCTGGAGGGTTGCAATATATTCTACCCTGAACCATTTTTCTTTTATCACTCCGGGTGGTGCCGCGATCAGGGTGGTGGGAAGGATTATTCCATAGTTCATTGGGAAGGAAAGGGCGTGGTGGTTTCCGGGAAATACAACGTGATCCGCAATTGTTATGTGGGGCATAGCTGGGGCGACGGCATCAGTATAGGAGGCACATGCAACAAGATTGAAAATTGTCTGGTGGAGGATTGCGACTGGTCGGCTACCGATGCGGCAGCGATATCTGTGACCGGTTATGGGCATACAATCATCCGGTGCACCTTGCGGAATACCGCCCGCAGTGTCCTCCTTAATCGGTTTGCCGGTAAAACGGATATCCTTTATAATGATCTGGGTGATGCAGGCCGGATGTGCGAAGATCTGGGAATTACCTATTCTTATCATACCAATGGGGCCGGTTCGCAGATTGCATACAACCGGGTACATGATAACCATGCGAAAAGTACGGCCAGCGGGATCTATCTGGATAATTACGATACAGCCTATGTGGTGCATCATAATGTGGTCTGGAATGTAGCCTATGCCATCCAGACCAATAAACCTGCTGTGCACCACCGGATATACAACAACACCGTATGGCACTGTGACCACGCTATGCATGCCTGGGGCAGGGAGGGTACGGAGGTGGAAGATCAGATTGTAGCCAACAATCTGGCGGATAAACCGTGGGATGTAGGAACGGAATTTCATAAGAACCTGGTAACAAATAATCCGGGTTTTAAGAATCCTCAAAACGGGGATTTTACTTTACGAAAAGATTCCCCGGCCATAGACTATGGAATAGTCGTTCCGGGTATAACGGATGGCTACAGGGGCAAAGTTCCCGATGCCGGGGCGTATGAGTTTGGGGTGCTGCCCTGGAAAGCTGGTTGTGATATGAGAAGACCGGATATTCAGGGAATTATTAAAAGCATAAATTTTACAGCGGATTACTAAATATATTCTGATTATGACACGAATAATATTCAAAAAGAATTTTGTATTTCTGATTTGTGTAGGGTGGGGTCTGGCAATGGCCGTTTCTGCTCAGGAAAAACTATCTCCGTATAACAAAGAAATGCTCAAAACGAACAAAGACTGGCTGGTGGAGAAAACCGGTACTCATGCCGGGCTTTTCAGAGATACGGGCGGTCATCTGGTCTTTACCAACGGGATCATCAGCCGGACTTTTGCAGTAACGCCTGATCTGGCAACCATCGGCTTTGAACATCTTATCACCGGCGAATCATTTCTCCGCTCTGTCAGGCCTGAGGCGGAAGTGGTGATTGACGGCCGGACCTTTGAAGTGGGAGGACTCACCGGCCAGCCCATACAGAATTATTTACTGCCGGAATGGCTCAAAGAGATGAAACCCATTTCCGGAGCTTTTCATATGGTGAGCTATGACCTTCTCAATGTGACAGCCCGTTTCCTTTGGATGAAAAGAGAAGAGTGGATGCCCCGTGACTTGCCCTGGCCTTATCCCGGTGCCGACCTGGTGTTCCATTTTGCGCTGGGAGAGGATTACTTTCAAAGTCATCCTGAGGCTCCATCTTATTTAAGAGAGGTCCGTGTGAATGTACATTACCGCCTTTATGACGATATGCCCGTTATCAGCAAATGGGTTACGGTAGAGAATTTTTCCAAAAAGGAGTTGGTTATTGACCGGTTCAAAAGTGAGATTCTGGGAGTTACCGAAGGCGAGAGCTCGGTAGGAGTGAAGGATCATTGGAAGTTGCCTAATATGACCGTTGAGACAGACTATGAATTCGGAGGAGGGATGTCTTCAGATGCCAGCCTGGGTAAGAGCGTATTCTGGGAGGAGGATTCCCTCTACCGCACACAGGTCAACTATCAACGAAAAACACCCTGTCTGCTGGTGTGTAAACCCCAATGGGGCCCGGCGCAGGAGGTGTCCCCGGGAGATACTTTCTCAACATTCCGGGTGTGGGAGCTGTTGCATGATAGCTGGGACCGTGAACGGATGGGACTGGAACAGAGAAGGATGTACCGGGCTATCGCTCCCTGGGTGACGGAGAACCCTATCCTTATGCATGTACGCAAAGCGGATAACAAATCTGTGAAGAAGGCGATAGACCAATGTGCCGACGTGGGATTTGAACTGGTGATCATGACCTTCGGAAGTGGATTTAACCTGGAGGATACGCGTCAGACAAACCTTAACCGCATGAAAGAGCTGGCAGATTATGCCCGTAGCAAAGGAATCGCTCTGGGGGGATACTCCCTCCTGGCGAGTCGTCATATTGATGCTGCGGATGATGTGGTCATGCCTCCCGGAATGAAGCCCCGTTTTGGCCATTCCCCCTGTTTACAAAGTAAATGGGGCAGGGAATATTTTCATAAACTGTATAACTTTTACGAAAAGACAGGGCAGGATGTCCTGGAACATGATGGTTCCTACCCCGGGGATGTGTGCGCTTCTACCACGCATCCGGGTCACCGGGGTCTGGAAGACAGCCAATGGAAACAGTTTTCCGAGATTGCTGCATTTTATCATTGGTGCAGGAGCCGGGGGATCTACCTGAATGTACCGGACTGGTATTTTTTGAACGGGAGCAACAAGACCGGCATGGGATACCGCGAGACCAACTGGTCCTTGCCACGGAAACAACAGGAGATCATTGAACGGCAGAATATCTATGACGGCACCTGGGAGAAAACGCCTTCCATGGGGTGGATGTTTGTCCCTCTGGTGCAATACCACGGAGGAGGCGCTGCGGCTACGATCGAACCCCTAAAAGAACACCTGTCTCATTATGGCCAGCGGCTGGCCAATCTGTTTGGTGCCGGCGTGCAGGCCTGCTACCGCGGACCGGAACTGTATGACGCTCCCCAAACACGCACCCTGGTAAAGAAATGGGTGGATTTCTATAAAAAACACCGGGAGGTGCTGGACGGAGATATTATCCATATTCGTCGTCCTGACGGCCGGGATTATGATGCTATCCTGCATGTTAATCCTTTTGGGCAGGAGAAAGGATTGCTGATGATCTACAATCCGTTGCATGAGGAGATAACCAGAACGATAAAAATAAAGCTATACTATACGGGCTTGCGTAACGGTGTACGGGTATCAGAGCGTGAGGGACCGCTGGTGAGCAGTTCCCTCGACAGGGATTATTCACTCACCCTGAAAGTGACGATCCCGGCGCATGGAGAGACATGGTTTGTTTTTAAGGAAGAATGAAGATATTTTTAGTTTTTGTATGAATCAACTTGCAATAATTACCGGCGCTGCCTCAGGGATCGGCCTGGCACTGGCAGAAGAGGCTGCACGCGAAGGATATGCTTTATTGTTGGTAGATATTGACAACACAGGATTGTCAAAAGCGGCGGAACAGTTGACCGGAGAATATCCCTTTGTGGATGTTATCCCCCTGCACGTGGATCTGGCTTCTGACGAAGCTCCGGAGAGAATCGGAAAAAAGGTTGATGAAACAGGGAAATCGGTGGGATTGCTGATCAACTGTGCCGGGTTTGGAGTGTATGGTGCATTTGCGCAGTCACCATGGGAGCGTGAAAAGGAGATGATCTGGTTGCATGTGCTGACCGCGTCGGTTTTAATCAAGGAGTTTCTTCCGGGAATGATCGGTAGGGGAGAGGGGCATATCCTGAATGTGGCCTCTATGGCAGGTTTTGTACCCGGTCCGTTGATGGCGGTGTATTATGCGTCAAAAGCGTATCTTATTTCGTTGTCACGGGCACTGGCAGCAGAGTTGAATGGGACAGGCGTTACGGTAACGGTGTTGTGCCCGGGGGTGGTAAAGACCGGTTTCTCACGTACGGTGCACGGTGATACGGCTGCTATCGCCAAAAACAAATCCTTTTCATCTTCTGCAAAGGATGTGGCGCGGTATGCTTTCAAAGCCATGAAGAAAAAGAAAACTGTGGCCATCCCCGGCCTGATGAATAAAGTCCTCTATTTCTTCCAGCGTATTTCCCCGACAGCCTTTACGGCTGGTATGGTGAAACGATCCCAGCAGAAGATTCGTCAGAGCGTCAGGAGATAAGAACAGAATTTTATATTTTAACTACGGATGAAAAGAATGAACACCAATGCAAACATTTGTGTACATCCGTGTAATTAGTGGCTTAAAAAATGCAAGACTTACTATATAAAGACGAAAGTTATCAAATTATCGGGAAGTGTTTTGAAGTACATAAAACGTTGGGCCCCGGATTTTTAGAGATAGTTTATAAGGATGCCCTGGAATATGAATTCAGAAATGCAGGGATACCCTATGCAAGAGAGAAGGAGTATATCGTTGATTATAAAGGAGTAACTCTTCCTCATAAATTTTATGCTGACTTTGTCGTTTTTGATAAGATTATCCTTGAGATAAAAGCTGTTGCAGGCATTCCGGACGAGTTTATTGCCCAGACATTAAATTATCTAAAAGTATCGGGCAACAAACTTGCCCTGTTGGTTAACTTTGGAGAGCTGAGGTTAAATTACAAAAGACTTGTGTTCTAGCCACGGATGACACGAATGAACACGAATGCAATCATTCGTGCACGTCCATGTAATGAGTGGCTCAAACAATGCGAGACTTAAATACCAAGACGGAAGTTATCAAATCTTTGGAAAGTGCTTTTAATACACTAGGTTCAAGGTCTGGAATTCTGGGAATAGTTTATAAGGATCCCCTGTTAGTTAAATTTGGGGAGTTGAGGTTGAAATTTCAAAGACCAGTATTTTAGCCACGGATGACACGAATGAAACACTAATGTAATCATTCGTGTACATCCGTGTAATTAGTGGCTTAAGAAATGCGAGACTTAAATACCAAGACGGAAGTTATCAAATCTCTGGAAAGTGCTTTTAATACATAAAGTTCGAGGTCCGGATATCTGGGAATAGTTTATAAGGATCCCCTGTTAGTTAACTTTGGGGAGTTGAGGTTGAAATTTCAAAGACTAGTATTATGGCCACGGATGACACGAATGAGCACGAATGTAATCATTCTTGCACGTCCGTGTAATTAGTGGCTAATAGTATCTGCGTCTCTTTTTTCCGCCGTTTATCTTATCTGCATCCATTACCCAGACACCGCGTCCGTGGGTGGCGATGACGATGATATTGTCACGGGGATGAATGATCAGATCATGAACATAGGTGGAAGGCAGGTCTCCCAATACTTCCCATTTCTTTCCGCCGTTCTTGGTGATATAAACCCCGCCGTCGGTTCCGACATAGAGGATATTCTTGTCAATGGGGTCTTCCCGTATCACATTGACCGGACCAAGTGGGATATTCCCGGAGATATCCTCCCATGTTTTACCGAAGTCAGTAGATTTCCAGATGTATGGAGCAAAATCATCATCCCGTTTACCGTTCTGGGTAAGATAGACGGTCCCGATTTCATATTTTGAGGCTACCACCCGGGATACCCATCTCTCTTTGGCCAGACCTGCAGTGATCTCCGTCCATGTTTTCCCAAAGTCTTTGGTGACATGAACCCGTCCGTCATCGGTACCGGCATAAATAAGACCTGACTTGATGGGGGATTCGGAAATTGTAAAGATGGTATGATAAGGAATATCCCCCAGGGTTTTCGGGTCGTTCCACGTCAGGTCGGAGCTGATGCGGTCCCAGGTGTCCCCCCGGTCACGGGACATGAAGATATACTGTAATCCCAGATAGAGGATATGCGGGTTGTGTGGGGACAGGATAAAAGGGGCCAGCCATTGTCCGCGTAAAGGCGGTTCACCGGGATAGACTACCGGATAGATAGACTTGGTGTTGTCCGGCCAGGATTTGGAGAGGTCGGTGCGGGTGATATGCCCGTAAAATCCGGCAGAATAAACGATATTGGGATCCTCCGGGTCAATAGCCTGGTGGCTTCCTTCGCCGCCGGGGGCACGCTCGAATTTCTGTGCCGGGATTTTGTCACGTCCCCGGCTCAGGTCTATCGCACCCCGGAAACTGCCGTGATCCTGTACCGAACCATATACATGAAAGGGTTTGTCCATGTCATAAGCGATATTGAAGAACTGAGAGACAGGGAGCCTGTCCTGGAAGGATCGCCAGTTTTTCCCCTGGTCATAAGAGATGAAGATACCCCCATCATTAACATTGACCAGATAATCAGGGTTATCCGGATCGATCCACAGGCCGTGATGATCACCATGCTGTACCCTGAGCCGTTTGAACGTTTTTCCTCCATCGGTGGAGATGTTCAGGGCCAGGCCCATGGTGTAAATGGTGTTTTCATTGTTGGGGTCCACACGGATCTGCCCGAATACCCATCCGTAAGTAGCCGAATGTCTTTCCATATATTTTTTCATCTCTTCTGTCTGACCACTCACCCGGATCCATGATTTTGCCTTGTTGTCTGTCCGGTAAATGGTAGCTCCTTTGATCACACCTCCGCGGGGTCTTCCGTAGGCATCGGTAGTGCCGGCGGGCCAGGAATGTGCGATCTCATAATTATCTACAAAGGCATAGAGAATATTGGGATTGGAAGCTGCGATGGCAATGCCGATGCGACCCCGGTATTTGGCCGGGGGTAATCCTTTGTTGACAGCTTTCCAGCTCTTTCCCCCATCGGTGGTTTTGTATATTCCGCTGTGTGTGAACCCCGGTTCAATGCGGGGGTCGTTCCATTTCCGGCGTATCCGTTGCCACATGGCTGCGTATAGTGTGTTGGGATCGTCAGGATCCATCACCAGGTCGATAGCGCCTGTCAAAGCATCCAGATAAAAGATTTTTTTCCAGGTTTTGCCCCCGTCGGTGGTTTTGTAAACGCCTCGTTCCTTGTTGGGCGTCCATTCGTGCCCCGATGCAGCTACATAAACAATATTGGAATTATGGGGATCCACTATGATACGGGCGATGGTGAAGGTGTTGGCCAACCCGGCAGGTTGCCAGGTTTTTCCTCCGTCGGTGGTTTTGAAAAGACCTGCCCCGGTCTGTGAACTTCTGAAAATATTGGCTTCGCCAGTCCCGACCCATAACACATTGGGATCGGAGGGGTCGAGGGCGATGTCCCCGATGGTGGTGGAAGGCTGAGTGTCAAAAAGGGGTTCCCATGAAGTGCCTTCATTGACCGTTTTCCATAATCCGCCGGAAGCCGTAGCTACATAAATCGTGTAGTTTTTTCCTTTGGGCCGGACGACTTCCACATCCGTGCAACGTCCGCTGATGTTGGTTGGTCCCAGAAACTGCCAATGCAAATTTTTCATAGACGAGTTTTCCTTCATGGAAAGAACCTGTTGGTAAAGGTCAACTCGTTTTTGACCGTTGGTGACCGGTTTCTTCTGGGCAAAAAGCGAATGGATAAGAAAAAGAGAAATGAACAGGGTCAAAAAGACATGTTTGTGGAAATAGGTTGTCGTTTTCATAGGCTCCGGGTTTTGCGAAAATTTATTAGGAAACGAAAATTAACGAAAAAAATGGAATATGAAAGAAAAATAATCCGGAATCTTTTCACGCGGTTACCTGGAAGAGCAAGGGCATTTATTATTTTACAGCTACCGGCACGTTGAAAGTATAGGTGAACTTTACAACGAAAGTGCGGGAATTGGAAAGAGGGAGGTTAGGAATTTCCCGGTTGAGATCCGTATTCATGTCATCGTTATAGACAATATACAGGTCGGTACCTTCTTTTGGATTATACCTGAGGCGGATGTTTCCCAAAACGTCTCCGCTGAGGCTGTTGTATTGGATAAAGGAGTTGAGAGACAGTTTTGTGCTGAACATCAACAATACTTTGACCCCCAGCAACTGGGAAAGATAATTCTGATTACGCTCCGGAAACCAAATCCGGTTGATCTGGTACGTTCCACTCAGGTTCAGGCTGGCGGATGCATTCCAAGTGGGCAAAACGGTCCATGACACCCTGCTGCCGTCGTAGAATTCTCCTGCATTTGCCATGTTCATTATGTAAAACAGATGATTCTGAGGCGTGGAGAATTGTATCTGACTGCTGAAGAAACGGTAGTTTCCTATCGGGACAGAAACGTCATCGGAAAGATAAAATAAATCGGTCAGGCTTTCATAATTATATTTAAGGGAGAAGTTGCCGGACATGGATGATTTGGATTGAAAACCCCATTCCAGACTCTCCTCCAGGGTTTCAGGAGTACCGTCCAGACGAAAGAAATTCATGCTCCGGATGGCTATTTTATGAGAGAACAGCTTTGATTCTTCTCCCGGAAGCCAGCCGTAAAACAACTGTCCGTAAATCATGGAAAATTTCTCCTTCATTTCAAATCCTATACCTGGGTGGTAATCCTTGCCGGCATACGAGTAGGAAAGACGATACCCGATGCCTTTGATGGATCTTCGTTCCCACTGAAAACGAATCCGTGTCGGATCCAGGGATAAGGGGTTATTGATACTGTCTTTTTCAAAAGACTGGGCCAGTTTCACCGTCATGTAATCATCCCCGAAAATGCGAATCACCCCATCAAGTCCATAGGCAAGATTATAATTTCCGTTGGTGCCGATCCTGCTGGTGAGCATTCCTCCCATAAAGCTGTTTGGATTGAATACAGATCTCTTCATGCGAAATACGCCGAAATTCTCCGAAGGGAGGTTTTCACTTGAAACGGTTTGCATGTCCAGGAACCCCATATCCCATTTTCCCAAACGCCCTACCAGGCGGGTTCCTCCGTATATATTTACCGGCACTCCATCCTCAATGCCTATCCTTCGACTGTAAAAGAGGTTATTAGGACCCCCCAGATTGAAGTTAAACAAACTGGACCGTTCCTGGAAAAACAATCTTTTTTCCGGGAAGAAGAGGGAGAAGCGGGTAAGATTCACTTTCTGGTCATCTGCTTCCACTTGTGCAAAATCAGGATTAAGGGTCACATCCATCGTGAGTTTCTCGGAAAAACCGTACTTTACATCCAGGCCTCCTGTGAGTTTGGGGTC
>JANTHB010000085.1 GCA_024762655.1 Bacteroidales bacterium | reverse complement strand
CTTTAGCCTATTAACTTTAGCCTTTTAGCTTTAGCCTTACATGGTCACACAGTTGTTTTCAATCATTCAATCATTTATGCATTGTAATTAAGTCGTTGTATATCTGAATAAAATCTCCTAACATTCCAACATTCCAATATTCCATTATTCCTTTTCCATTTTTCATCTTTTCCCTTTCCTTTCTCCCCGTCTTTCCCGGATATTAAGGCTGGCGAAAATGATAAAAACCGTGCCGATCACGACAAGCGCAATGGTGGCAACGATATGTCCTGCCCACGCTTCGCGTTGATGCTGTTGCAAAAGATCATTGTTCCTGGGTTGGGTAAACAGTCCGACGACGGAGCTGATGATAATAAGTATGCCCACGCCAACAAAAATATAATCATAGGCCGCGGAGATAACCTGGGAAGTACGATATACCCTGGATTTCTTGAAATCTTCATACCTTTTTCTGGCTTCCCGGGCTGCTCGTGCCCGTGCCTTTTGCCGTTCACGTTGCATCCATTCCCTAAAAAGATCCTCGGTCGTGGGAGCCCTTCCCGGTCTTTGAGCATGCGAATGAGACCTGCTTTGTGAAGCACGATGGTCCGATGAGGTAAAAGTCTTCTGTTCTTCCAGCCGGATAAGAAATTCATAGGCTTCATTGACTTCGATAAACTTATCGGCGGCCGTTTCCGATTTATTGATATCCGGATGATACTTCTTTGCTTTGGTGCGGTAGGCCCGTTTGATCTCGGACAGACCGGCTCCCGGACGAAGTCCCAGCACGCGGTAATAATGAAGATAGGATGGGATATGATTTGTGTCTGCTGCCATGCTTGCAATTTAGGATAATTTTTCAAGAATCGTCTGAATTTCGTATCTTCATCTTATCGGAAAAGCAGTGTTATGCGCAGGATAATAGAAACCGGGAAGGTGCCGGTAAAACTATGGACGGATGAAGTGGAGCCGGGGGCTATGGAGCAGATTATGAACCTGGCCAACTATCCTTTTGCGTTTCATCATATAGCTGTTATGCCCGATTGTCACAAAGGTTTCGGGATGCCCATCGGCGGGGTAATGGCCACCCGCAACGTGATCGTGCCCAATGCCGTAGGCGTGGATATAGGATGTGGTATGATTGCGGTTAAAACCACTCTGACAGAGATCTCCCGGAAGGTGCTTGAAGATGTTGTCGGTGAGATACGATCGGTCATACCGCTGGGATTTGAGCATCACAAAAAAGCGCAGGATAAAAGATACATGCCGGATCTGCCTGTGGCGGATCTGCCCGTTGTTCGACGCGAATATGAAAGTGCCCGTCACCAGGTGGGGACCCTGGGCGGAGGCAATCATTTTATCGAGATACAACAGGGCAACGACGGACATGTCTGGGTGATGATACACTCGGGCAGCCGCAATATAGGCAAGCAGGTGGCCGACGAATACAACCAGCTGGCCAAAGCGTTGAACAAAAAAGAAAACATCAAAAATACCTGGGAGAAACAACTGGCTTATCTTTATACCGGTAGCGAGGAGGGACAACGCTATATTCGCGAGATGGAATACTGTGTGGCTTTTGCTTTTGCCAGCCGCAGCCTGATGATGGATACCGTCCTGGGTATTCTGGATTTTCTGGTGAAAGAACCGGTGGAAGAGACAGACCGGGTGGCGATTGCCCATAATTTTGCGGCCCCGGAAGCACATTTCGGACAGGAAGTGTGGGTACACCGCAAAGGAGCCACCCCCGCGTTTCAGGGTATGCGGGGGATCATCCCCGGCTCGCAGGGTACGGAGAGCTATATTGTGGTTGGAAAAGGAAACGAAGAAAGCTTCTGCAGTTGTTCCCACGGGGCAGGCCGGGTGATGGGGCGCCGCCAGGCCATCCGGCACCTGAACCTGCAAAATGAAGTGGAAAGGCTGGAGAAAAAAGGGATTATTCATTCCATACGCCGCCAGAAAGATCTCGACGAAGCACCTTCGGCCTATAAGGATATCCACCGGGTCATCCGTCTGCAGGAAGACCTGGTGGATGTACTTGTGGAACTGCAGCCGCTGGCAGTGGTGAAAGGATGAAGAACGATGATCGACGAAGGACGAATGTCAAAGGCTGAAAGGCGGCGAAGAGCATAGAGCTTAGCGTATAGTGCACAGAGCAAAGAGTAGTAGGGAGTAGGGAGTAGGGAGTAAGGAGTAGGGAGGGAGAATAAATGATGAATGATGAATGATGAATTTTGAATGTAAAATGTAAAATTTTGAATGATGTCTGCCTTTTGGAAGGAAGATAGATGAAAGACGAATGGCGAACAGGTCGAAGGAAAAAAGGGGTGCTGGGAATGAATAATTGATTGATTGAAAAGAATGGGTTAAATTAGTAGTTTTACAGGTAGCTATTGATTTTTATTTTGAGAGTGTGAAGCAGAAAAAAATAATTCAATATTACGATCGGTCGGCACGGATGATCGCGGAAAAATATGAAAAGTTGGGAATGGTCTTCCTGTGGAATATTTTATCAGAACATTTCAGAGGAAGAAAAAAAATTCTGGAGATCGGTACCGGATCAGGAAGGGATGCTTCTTTTCTTATGAAAGAAGGTTTTGAAGTGACCGGTATTGACGGTTCCATTGCAATGATCCGGGAGGCGGAGCGGTTGCATCCGGAGCTTAAAGGCAGGATTATTCATGCTGTCCTGCCGGATGGACGGCCGGTTTTTAACGAGCCCTTTGAGGCAATGTATTCGATCGCTACTCTGATGCACTTCTCACGCGATCAACTCCGTTTGATCTTGAGACAATGCTGGAAATATTTGCTGCCGGAAGCACCGATAATTATTTCTGTATCAGGAAGGAGGAACACCGGAGAGAAAGAAAGGGATTTTTTGGAAATGTCTGCTGAAGAATGGAAGGCGATTTTTTTGTCAACAGGTTACGAGGTTGTATCGGTACTGGAAAATCCTGATCTTTCCGGACGGAACATTCCCTGGTACACTTTTCTTTTAAAAAGAAAACCGGTATGAAACTGGATACGGATGATCTGATCATGGTTAGTCAGATCCTTGAGCGGGATTCGAAGAATACTACCTATAAATTTGCCTTATTGCGGGCGACGATAGATGTTATTCAACTATTTGATCATTTGATATACAGGGATAATGAAACCTCCAAAGTGGTTGTTCCTACGGGTTTGATCGTGGAGCGATGGATTTGGTACTACTATCCCTTATTGGTGGATGGTTTTTTCCCCCAGAAACATAATGAACCCCTGGAAATAGTTCCCCGGAAGAATATTGCTTTCAGGAAAAGTTTTACTGATCTGATAAGGATGTGGCAACCTCGGTACGGAGGGTTCTGGCATCTCTACAATGATTTTAAAAAGAAAGTCCTCCCTCCGGAAATCAATGCTCAGCTGAAGGATCTGGTTATAAGACTTTACGACACGATTACCAGAATGCCTATGAGGCATATCGGTCATTACGGTTCAGGTGAAGATTATTCGATCTACCGGATCCATTCCGGCAAAGAAAAAATCTTACCGGTAGATGTGATTACTACAGAATTGCTTGTCCGTAAGATGGGCACTTTCACTTTCCCATACAAGTTTTACCTTACCCTGAAATACCTGGGTAGTTTTATTGAAGGCATGGATTCGGTACTCAATAAATGGGCTGAATTTATTACCGTTGCAAATAAAAGATATTCGGTTGATAAAGAGATTGTTCTGGACAGACTTTCTCAGGTGCCGGAAAGTTTCCGTGATGTAGGTGAGGTTAAAAAATATTATCATGAGGTGATGAAAAGGAAGAGGCTGTATTGTGTGTGGAGCGGAAACAGGTTACGGGAAGAGGACCTCAATGTAGATCATGTTCTTCCTTTTTCCCGTTTTCCGAATAATAGTTTCTGGAACCTGCTGCCTGCCAAACGTTCCGTTAATAATAAAAAAAGAGACAGGATTCCTGAACCGGAATTTTTACAAAAAAGGAGCGGGATCATTTTTGATTACTGGAACATGTTGTGGGATCACTATGAGAATGAATTTCTGGAAGAGGTGCGTATGGATTTATTACCAGTACAGCAACGTTCCGGTTTCTGGCAGGATACTGCATTCAAAAGCCTTCAGGGAAAAGCCAGTGATCTGATCCATATCCGTGGGATGGAGTCGTGGAGTTTATAGTGGTTCAGGGTGAAATGGCAGGAAAAAATCAATTTTCCAAAGGCAAAACGCGCAATGCCAACCAGGAACTGCTAACTACTTACCTTAAACCCCAAACTCCTGGCACTCCGCACTCCAAATGCGTAAATGCGTAAATGAGTGAAACGATTGAATGACTACTGAATGACCACAGAATGACCACCGTATGACTACTGTATGACTATCGTATGACCACTGAATAACCCTTGTATGACCATTGTATATATTTTATACTATTTTTGAAAATAAAAACAATGAACAAAACATACCATGTCGCCCTGGCCTCTTTCGGCATGTCGGGCCGTGTGTTTCACGGGCCCCTGCTGAAAGTGCATCCCGGTTTCAGGGTGGTGAAAGTGCTGGAAAGGAAGAAGAACAACTCCCGGGACCTCTTGCCGGAGGCGACCATCGTCCGCAGGTATGATGAAATCTTACAGGATCCTGCTGTTGACCTGGTGGTGGTGAACACTCCCGACCGGCTGCACCATGAGATGGCACGGGCGGCACTCCTGGCCGGCAAGCACGTGGTGGTGGAAAAACCTTTCACCCTCACCACCACCGAGGCGGATGATCTGATCGCCCTGGCAAAAGAGAAAGGGCTCCTCCTCACGGTCTACCAGAACCGGCGCTGGGATAGCGATTTTCTGACCGTGCGGAAGATTCTGGAGGAGGGATGGCTGGGACGTGTAGTGGAGGTGCGTTCCACATTCGACCGCTACCGCCGCGAAGTACGTCCCTATAGCTGGAAAGACCAGGATGAGGTGAGCACCGGCAGCCTCTACAATCTGGGTTCCCACCTGATCGACCAGGCCCTGGTGCTCTTCGGCATGCCCGAAGCCCTCTTTGCCGATCTGCGCGTGGTGCGGGACAACACCCGCGTGACCGATTACTTTGATGTGCGGCTCTTTTACCCCGGCATGAGGGTCGTCCTGAAACACTCTTACCTGGCCATGATCCCCGGCCCCCGTTTTCTGGTGCATGGTGATGAGGGCGCGTACGTGAAGTATGGTATTGATCCGCAGGAGGAACGTCTTACAACAGGTATCCTGCCCGACGTACCGGGCTTCGGAACGGAAGATAAGGAGGCCTGGGGCACCCTGAGGAGCGACGGAGAGCTCTCCTACGACGGGAAATACCAGAGCGTGCCGGGGAATTACAAGGCTTTTTACGAGAACCTGTACCATGCTCTGAACGGGGAAGAAGAGCCGGCGGTGAAACCGGAAGAGTCACGCGAGGTAATCCGCCTGATCGAACGGGCACTGGAAAGTAATGGTAAAAGGAAAGTGCTGGACATTTCCTGATGGAAAAACGGGGGACCTCCAACCCCTCGCGAATCCCGGAAAACCAAAGAATCCTCAGAGACTGGCATGTGCCACCTGAGCACCATGCCAAGAAACAAGAAACAAGAAACAAGAATCAAGAAACAAGAAACAAGAATTAAGAATCCTTACGCTTCATATGCATAGCTTTTTCCCGAATACTCTGGCCACACCGATGATCACCAACCGGAGTATCAGGATCACAAAATAGAGGACCACCGCTAACACCAATACGGTATCGAACTGCGTGTAGAGTTCTTTCCATGCCGTGTGATAGATGAGGATGGACAGGATATTCAGGAAGAACGCCAGGAGGAAGGCGGCCAGCAGGTACCAGAGTTCTCTTTTCTTTGTTTTGGCGGGTATAATGGTGTCTTTCATGGCTATAAATCTTTAATGATCAGTTCTTCCGGCATCGTTATTACTTTTCCGGTTATCATAGCTTCATCGCCCAGCAGGGCGGCTATCGTAGCATAATAACCTTGTTTCAGGAGGTCGCGGTATTTCTCGCCGCTTTGAACGGCATGGACAAACCCTTCCAGTTCGAGGCGTGTGCCGTCGTCTTCCAGTTTTTCATTGAGGATAGGTATCCCGTTGTCTTTTACCGGTGTGTCGGGTACCCAGCTGGCGCCGCCGAGGGGCAGATCGTCGAACAAACCGTGTTCGATATTGTTGATCAGTTGGAGGATTCCCGGCGCCGGAGGAGGAGTCTCCGACCACATCAGGCCTGCCTCCAGTTCCATGGTGCCTTTGGGTCCCATGATTTGTTCTTCGAGACCGTAATGTTTATTACTGGTGAGGGAGTCGTAGATTGCCTGGGTGCCGTCAGGATACGTATATACCAGGTTGACATTGTCAAACACTTCCCGGCCGTCTTTCCAGTAGTTGATGCTGCCGGCGCCCATGATCTCGGTCGGAAAGCTGCCGAGGATATAATTGGCTACCTGCATCTGGTGGGAGGCCAGCTCGGTCATCATACCCCGTGAGTAGTCCCGGTAAAGACGCCAGTTGATAAAATGTTCCATGTCGGGATACATTTTGGGATCGGCGAAATCCGCCACGTTTCCCGGGGGTACTTGTCTGCGCCAGTTACTGTTACGGTGCCAGTAGGCCCTGATCTGGGTCACTGCGCCGATCTGGCCGGCGCGAAGCAATTCAAAAGCATGCAGGTACCTGGGGTTGAACATACGCTGATGACCTATCTGCAGCAGGTTGCCTGTCTCCAGTGCCGTCGTGACCATCTTCAGGGCGTCTTCCGGCAGTTTGGCCATGGATTTTTCACAGAACACCTGTTTGCCGGCCTGGAGCGCATCTATGGTGATGGTGGCATGAGTATGCAGCGGGGTGGCGATCACCACGGCATCCAGGTCTTTCATCTCCTCCAGCATCTTGCGGTAATCCCTGAACCCTTTGGCTTTGTTGTCGGACATGCGCAGGGCCCGTGCCAGATGCGGTGGGTAAATATCGCATACGGCTGCAATTTCTGCCTGGGGGATGTCTTTCAGATGCAGAAAAAGAAGGTGCCCCCGCGAACCGATGCCGATCATGCCAATGCGTATCTTATCCCCCGCGGATATTTTTTTCGAAGGGTCGGCAGCATACCCGCGCAGCCACGATAACTGCGAGGCCAGCACCGTAGAACCGGCCAGTACGGCAGCATGTTTTAGAAAATCACGTCTTGATTCCTGTTTTTCCATTCTGGTCATTCTTGTTTAATGAATTTGTAAATGTACGAATATTTGCGTTTTGTTTCAAATAAGTAACTTCAACCGCCAGTGAAATCCCCGGAAAGGTTTTCAGGAGATCTTCCCGTTCGGTTTCGTCGGCCAGAAGAAAGGCGGTGGAAAGGATCTCTGCCACCATAGGATCCTTCGTCATGACCGACAGGGTTTTCCATCCTGTGACAGGCATACCGGTGCGTGGATGAAAAACAGGCAGGTACTCCTGATTTCCGGCCGGTTTGCGTTGCAGGGAAGCCCCTGATGAGGAAAGGGCTGCATCATGCAGCGGGAACACATAAACATTCCGGTAGGGCTCAAAGATATGCGTGATCCCCGCAGGCCAGTGGGGCCCGTGGGGATGTCTCCCCACCCCTAGGATGCTGCTGCCGCCGAAACTTAACAGCGCATTTTCAATGCCTTCGTTTTTCAGAAAATAACCTGCTTCGCGCAGAGCCAGTCCTTTCCCGAAAGCGCCCGGATCAATGCCTGTGTCTTTCGTTTTGAGAAAGACGGTTTGTTTTTCCGGATCGGTGATCACCTGCTTCCAGCCGCTGCGGGCAGCCACGCTTGCGGCCTCCTGCGGATCTCCCGTCCACCCGTTTTCTTTCCAGAATTCCTGCAGGGTCAGGATCGCCGGATCAAACAGCCCGTGCGTATCCCGGTAGTATCTGTCACATTCTTCCAGTACGGAAAATATTTTTTTATCCACTTCCACGGGATAACGGGATGCCCCGAGATTGATCCGGGAGATATCACTGTCCGGTTCGAAACGGCTGAGATGGCGGTGCCACCACATTACTTTTTCCTCCATATCGTGGAAGAGGTGTTCCAGTCTTTTACTTTCGGGCCCGGGAATGACCACCTCAAAGCGGGTGCCCATAGCATAAAAACTGCGGTAGAAGATATGGTTTGCAGATGACATATATCCCGCGATGTTTCTTATCTTTTTGGAAACTCCCTGGCCTGCAGTCTTGTCAGATCCGGTTTCTTGCCGGCCCGTTTCAGGGATTCTTCATACAGTTTGTTGGGATCCGGCAGAGCGGGCCGGTTTTCTCCGGTTAGAAAAATGGGGATCTTGTATTCCGGGCAATCGATCCGAACGGTTTTCCCCCCGGTGTATTCTTTGCCGGTCCAGTAGTCGGTCCACCGTCCCCGGGGCAGGTACATGTCAAAGGAGCGTTGCTTGTTTTTCCATATGATGCCGACCAGTATATTGTCGCCGTACATGTATTCATCCCAGCGTCCCTTTACGTTCTTATCTTCCGGAAAAGCCAGAACCAGGGGTCTGACGATGGGAACCCCTTCCAGGGAGGCTTTGCGGGCCATGGTGTGTGAATAGCTTTTCAGGGTATCATGGATGATGCTGTAGGTCCGGTAAATGGCGATAAGCGTGGTGTCATAGGAAGGGGTGTATGGCATGTCCCAGGGGGCCCGGTTATCCAGAGGCCCTACTTCCATGATGGGGGTAAAGGCCCCGAAAGCCAGCCACCGTGCCATATTGGTGTGGGTGAGAGGATGTTTCCAGTATCCTCCGATATCCGAGCCCCACAGGGGAAAATTCATGAAACTGCATCGTTGCACGGCGATCAGGGCTGTGCGCAGACCATATTCTCCGGCGCCAATATCGCCGCCCCAGAAAACACCGTACTGCTGACTGCCGGTATAGGCTGCACGGGGCATGGGCAGGAAATCGTGACCACGTATCTCCTGCAGCGCGTCATGGGCTGCCTTGATATACCGGCGGGGATAATCATTGCGAATGTCATGGATCCGGGTCCCGTTGGCCAGAACAAGGGTGTCAATATGAGAGATGATCTCTTCCGAACGATCCATCTTAAACCCGGCGACGCCCATTTTGATCAGGCGGTTTTGCAGAATCTTTTCCCACCAGTGCACTGCTGCCTCGTTGTTCAGATCGATAAGCCAGGGATTGGGATAGTAGGATCTTCCGGTAGAATCGTGTAACGCGGGCATAAGATATCCTTTCATGCCTGCTTCTGCCAACAGACTGTCACACACCCAGGGGGCGATCCAGACCATGAATTTCATGCCTTTGCCATTGATCCAGCGGATCATATCCTGTGCATGAGGAAAACGTTCAGGGTCCCAGCGCAGGTTGCCATAGCCCCTGCTGCCGGAAGCCCAGGGACGATCCACCCAGTAGGTGCCGATGGGGATATCATAGGCCTGGGCCATGAGAATATCCTCTGCCACCATGGAGTTATAAGGGGCGCGGTGAGGGGTGCCGTCGTAATAGGTTCGCAGGTTGGTATGGTCATCCCGCCAACGCAACGGACGGAAAGCCCATGACGGCGGCAGAAAAGCTTTTCCGGTCAGCGCAGGCAGATGCTTTACCACATCCATCATCGCCGGGCCCGGAATAACGGAACAGGTCAAATGATCCTGGTCAAATTCAACACGAACGAAAGAGGTGTCGGTGGCAGCCAGGTCGTAGGTGCCGGGGTGTGTGCCATGGACAAACAATCCGTATCCTTCCGAGGAGACATAGACCGGTTCGTAGATCCCCAGGGTCGGTCGTACCAGCATGGTCACCTTCTGACCACGCAGGCCGAGGCGGCCGGGCGTATTGGGATCCCAGCTTTTTCTCTGGTCTCCGTCTACGGTGCGCTCCATCAGCCCGTAATACTGCTCGCCGGGATGTGCACGGAGGGTGAGGCCCGTTTTCAGGATCCCGTCAGCAGGAGAGACCGCCAACGCCAGATGAAGAATATCCGCGGGCCCCCGTGTTATGGTAACGGTGGCCTCCCGTTGGTCGGTGGTGAGGTAAGACACCGCATAAACACTGTCGTTGTTGGTAATGACTGCTTTTTGTTTTTGCAGATACCGGGGACCTTCTTTTGTGAGATAATAAAATGCGGAGGTACCGTCAACACCTGCCAGGTCGGTTACCCGTCCCGTAGCCTTTTGGGTGAGTTGTACTCCGAAAGGACCCTCTGTCGAATGTATTTGCCAGAGCGTGTCTTTCCCCATCCTGACACCCTGCCGGCAGGAGGAAAACAACAAAGGCAGGGAGAGCAGGGCGAGGGAAAACATAATTTTCGTGAGAGGGTCAATGCGTTTCATAAGGCATGTGGGGTTTGGATTATTCTTCTAGATGAGGATCTTTTGTTTCTTTTTCTTCCTTTGCTTCCCGGGTCAGGGAAGAGGGCAGTTTTTTCCTGGCTTTGACGCCCAGCGCCCGCAGTTTCTCGGCTTGTCCGATCAGGTTGCCCCGGCCGTCTTTCAACTGGCTCATAGCCGCTTCGTAGCTCTTTTGTGTCCTTTCGATATGGAGGCCTATGTTTTGCAGGTTGTCCACAAACCCTACAAATTTATCGTACAGGGCAGCGCCCCGCTCGGCGATCTCCAGGGCATTGCGATTCTGATATTCCCGCTTCCACAGATCCACGATCAGCTTCAGGGCTGCAATGAGGTTGGTGGGACTGATCAGGATGATCCTTTTGCGGTAGGCATAATTCCAAAGTTCGGGGTCGTTTTGCAGAGCCAGGAAATAAGCCGGCTCATTGGGGACGAACATCATGACGAAGTCCAGGGTGGCGATGAAGTCCTGGTAACTTTTGTTGCTCAGCTCATCAATATGTTTCCGCACCGACAGCACGTGTTCTTTGACCGCTTTCTGCTGCTCCACCGGATCCTCCGTATTGGTGTAGCGGGCATAAGCAGTCAGGGAGACTTTCGAGTCGATGATCACCTTGCGGTCGTCGGGATACCGGATGATAACATCCGGCTGCAGTTTCCTGCCCTCGGGGTTTTTAATAAAATTCCCGTCTTCATCTTTCAGAAATTCCTGCACGAAATATTCCCGGTCTTTCACCAGGCCGGATTGTTCCAGAATATTTTCCAGGATCATCTCGCCCCAGTCACCCTGGGTTTTGGAACTTCCCTTCAGCGCTTTGGCCAGGTTGTTGGCCTCTTCGCTGATCTTCTGGTTCAGCTCGACAAGATCCTTTATCTTTTCTCCCAGCGAGAAGCGTTCCTTGGACTCTTTATCGTATACTTCTTCCACTTTCTTTTTAAAGGTTTCGATGTTCTCGCCCAGGGGTTTCAGAATGGTTTCCAGATTTTCTTTGTTTTGCCGGGTGAATTTCCGGGTCTTCTCTTCGAGGATTCTGTTGGCAATGTTTTCAAATTCCAGGTTGAATTTTTTGGCCATTTCCTCGATCTCTTTCTTCTGGGTCTCCAGTTTCTCTGCCAGCGCCCGGTTGTCGGCAGATAATCCTGCCAGCCGGCGATTGGCCTCGTTCAGCTCGTCGGTTTTTTCTCTTATTTCTTCCCTGAGTTGTTCCTGTTCTTTCCGGGCCTGCTGCAGCGATTCCTGTGCCGTGGCCAGGCGGGCCTGATAAGAGGCTTTTTCCGGGGCAAATTTTGTTTTAAGGATGAGGTAGGTTATCAACCATCCTGCAAGACCACCGGCTGCAACGGCAGAGATAATGTAAAAAAAATCCATACAGATCAATTTATTAATTGTCCGGGAAACGCGATGGTAAATTTAAGAAAATAAATGGTTCCGGCGATACGGGTTATTTAGGTTCAAAAACAAATGATTTATCCCCTGTTCGCCGCATGTGTGGTTCAAAATGAAAGGTTACATTTACATATTCTGATCCCCCATAATAAACCGTTAAACCGGTTTTTTCATACATGCCTCCGGTTTGCCCCAAAACAATATCAGAAACGGGTATTTCGAAGGTACTTCTTGTGAATTGTTGATGAGTGGTGACATCATCTTCAGCGATACTGACATAAATATCAATGGTATCCAATTGATGGAGACCAACCCAGTTTTTAACCGTTCCTGTAGTTTCCGAAAAATAGTGGGTGCCATTTTCGTTCATATCAAATGTATTTGAACTGGAATAACTCCAGTGTTTGTGTTTACTAGCACTCCCAAGACTTTTTGGCCAGCTGGAAACTTCGCCGTACAGTTCGCAATCTGAACCGGCATCATCAATATGTGTTTTAAAACTATAAAGGATGGTTGGAATGTCATAAACAATATTATCGGTTCTGGGTTCTGCTGTCCGGATGGGGTAAGTAGCGGCAAACACAATTTTACCAATGCTGTTGTCACGAATATACCTCAGTTTGTAAGCTATGGGTGCCCCCGGGGAGTTTTTTGAAAAATTTCCGCCCTCTTTAATATAATTCTTGAAGGCTTCCCATCCGTCCACTACAGCACCGGCCGAACTGCCGTTGCCTCCAAGGATATAGACCTTCATTGTTGATTTGGCTTTCAGACTTTCAAAATCGCTTGAGCTTTGTGCGTTGATAGAGCTGTAGGATCCGTTTAAATAAGCCCTTACCTGCATTTCGTCCAACTCAGATTCAACGGTAAACAGTGCCATCCTGCCGAAAGTCACCGTTGAGACATACATGGGCATATACGTACCGAATAAGGTTTTATCAATATTCGCTTCAAACAGGTCGGATGGCCGGTCAGGCAGGTCCATATCAAGGGTATAATAGCTTTGGATAAATTTGGCAACCAATCGTGTTTTTATACTGGTATTGGAATAATCAAACCCTCCTTGTATGTTCACTCCAAGTAACTTATAACTGGCATGTAGTGACATCACAAGTTGTTCTTCAGAATAGGCCTGTTCAATGGTAAATCCCATATTGGCAGGTGGAACATCATAATCCTGGTCCATAAGGGCATTTACAGCTTCCCTTACCGTGGACAATTTAGGGTCATCCACCACAACCGAAACAGTGGACCCCCCGGTCAATGATGTGGAAATGGTTATGGGTTTTCTTTTCGCCGGGATAAGCGTGTAACTCCCGTCAAGGATGGATTCCCCTTTTACCAATGCACCTGGGTAGATAACGTCAGTCTGGGGATTAAGAACGATTTGTTTATCGTAACCCGCTGCAGCGCTATAGTAATCCGTTCTATAAATATATTCAACAGTCGTGTCCACTTCTGTGTTGATTACCTCCGGATCTTTTTCATCCGGCATAGCCTCTGAAATAGGTATCAGGGATTTCAGGTATATATCCAGCTCCTCATTGAAAGGTTCATTTTTCCTACAACCATCAAAAAGGACCGGAAATAACAGTGCCAGCACAAGGCATACAATCCGCGTATTGGCCTGTATTATTCCGTGGGATCCAGAGACCCCGAATAAATCTGTTTGCATGAGGTGGGAGATTTAGTTAAAGTACACACACATATTACGGAAAAAAAATGAGAAAAACAATTTCCATGAAATATATTTTTCCGTACCGGATGAGGGAATAACATTAATAGATTAAAGGAAATTAAATACGTTGCTATCTGATAAAACGATCTTTTTTCCAATTTATGGGGTTATTACGGATGTAACGCGATATTTTTTTTAATTCATCATAATTGCGGATGATATGTTCCCAATAACCGCGTTGCCATAAATGATTGTTAAATGGTGTCCAATGATTATTTTTTACACCACGAATATATTCGTTGGTGGTCATTGTTTTAAACCAATCCATAACGTCAAACAGGGACGCATGAAATTTTATATTGTGTTTCCCATATTCGGGGCGCCCACGTAGGGACGCCCC
>JANTHB010000084.1 GCA_024762655.1 Bacteroidales bacterium | reverse complement strand
GATCCTGTTAGGGTAGCATCTGTTAAAGACCCCCGGAAAAATGTTATTGGGTTAATTTGCCGTAATTCCGTACTCCCCTTTTTTTGCTTATCAGGATAAGAAAACCTGGTCCGTTTCAATGCAAATTTTTTAATTTGAAACCATGCTAAAAGATTCAATTATACAGCTCTTGAACACCAACGGATGGCTTGACGGAACAGGATCGGCGAATTTGGTTTATTCGTGGATATTGGTTATGATCGCTGCTGCCCTGATCTGTTTTCTTGCGGGGGAACTGACACGAAATTACAGCCAAACGGATAAGTTATGGAGCATGATGCCGGTCGTTTACGGCGGGATTACCTTAACTTACGTTCCTTCATCGCCCCGCCTGTGGATAATGACCCTGCTGGTTACCTTGTGGGGGCTACGGCTAAGCTACAATTTTTATCGGAAAGGAGGGTACAGCATTATTCCATGGCAAGGAGCAGAGGACTATCGTTGGGGTGTTTTACGACAACATCCGTTACTCAGGGCCAGATGGAAACAGACAGTATTTAATTTACTTTTTATATCTTTTTATCAACATCTCCTGATATTGCTTTTCTCGTCCCCTCTTCTGCTTGCTGCCATTCATCCTGAAAAGAAGTTGTCATTTTTGGATTTTCTGGCCGTTTTTTTCATGTTGCTTTTTATTGTTATAGAAACTATCGCTGATAATCAGTTGTATCAATTCCACTTACAAAAGAAGAAAAAAATGGCTCCCACTGGAAAATACACGAATTCTTTATCAAAAGGATTTATGGTTGAAGGACTATGGAATTATGTTCGCCATCCAAATTTTGCTGCAGAACAAGCTATTTGGATCTCTTTCTATTTTTTCGGCGTAGCAGCCTCCGGTCAATGGCTTAATGGGACAGCAGCAGGCCCGGTTTTACTTGTTCTGTTGTTTGCCGGAAGTTCTGAGTTTACAGAACGTATCAGCGCGTCAAAATATCCTGATTACAGGATTTACAAACAAACGGTTCCAAGATTCATTCCTTTTCCCAGGAAAAAGAAAAACCCAATTCTTTCTTCTTCTTAAGGACAAAGACACCGGAGACCGGTCAACAGGTGCTGTAACCCATTGCCGGCAGATAGTGCAGAAACACAGAAACCGGCTTTCCGGTAGATTTTTCCGAACGGTTCGGCATCGATGTTTCCGCAGCCGCTACCCTTCCTTGGGACTTCCTCTCCTTTAGCACTTCAGGCCAGGTTCCGGGAACATTTCGCCCTGACACTGACATTTAATACAGGAAATACCAATATCTCAGCTTCGCCATAAAATCATTTTTCACAGGTTTTCACGGAAAGTTCTTAATGAAAATATTTCATTGAAGCAGCAGTGAGTCAATGCCCTTTGCGTCCTTATGTCAGGTATCCGGGGATTTCTTGTAGTTCAGTAAAAACAGGGGAAACTTTTTGGATAATATTATTGTATTATTTATTTTTGGAATAGGATATACAAAATTTTCCTTCTATCAATTCATCGGGGAGACTATTGATATTTTTATTTCGCATAAAACGGGTTGACCTAATTGAATGAATATCATAAAATTTTTTTTTAAAATCTTTAATAACCAAAATTCAATACGAATGAAACATGTGATCTTATTATTTGGGGGGGTTTTTTTACTGTTTTTTTCATGTGATAAAGACAAAACAAAAGATCCTTTTGAAGGGAATTCAGGGACTTTTGAAGATAGCAGGGATGGGCATACCTATAAATGGATCAGGATTGGAGACCAAATCTGGATGGGCGAGAACCTGGCTTATCTTCCTGAAGTCAGCCTGGAAAAAGATGGATCTGAGGACGAGGGCAGAGAGAATGATGCATTCTATTATGTCTATGATTATTATGGTAATGATGTGAATGCAGCAAAGGCGACCCAAAACTATAAAGTATATGGAGTATTATACAACTGGAAGGCAGCGATGAATTCGTGTCCGGACGGTTGGCATCTTCCTACAGATGAAGAATGGATTGAGCTGGAACAGGTACTGGGAATAAAGGATAAACTGTTGGATTTTAATGTTTGGAGGGGCACAACCGAAGGGGGTAAACTGAAAGAAACCGGAACTTCTCACTGGGTTAGCCCAAATGAAGGAGCCACAGACGAATTTGGGTTTTCGGCCTTGCCGGGAGGGACAAGAGCTCCTCTATTTGTTTTACAGGGCGACAATGCTTGTTTTCATACCGCTTCGGCTGCAGAAGGGTATTCCGGAGCATACATTGACAGAGATTTGAGATTTGACGTATCATCCATTTTCAGGTCCTTTACCAGCGGGGATGTAGGTAAGTCCGTGAGATGTGTGAAAGATAAATAATTAAAGTTTCACAATGGATTTTTACCCCCTCCTGCCATCAGTAGAAAATAGCACCGGGAAAACTCCCTCTCCGCCAGCTGGCGGAGGAAGGTTGGGGAGGGGGTTAATCAAAAAGAAGTGGACAGGGAAAGGTATTCTTTAATAACCGAATATCAATATTTGAAGAAACAGCCTCACTTTGTATTACATCCATCCAACACACTCTTATCCATTGCTATATAAATGGTTGTGATATTTATCCCGGACACCAGTGAAACATAAATAATCAATTTAATTAAGAAATAACAAAAAGTGCTTCTAAGAATGGGTTGTACCTCATAGTTCGATTTAATAATTTCAATGAAGCTAAGCTTTTTGAAAATATAGACTTACTGAATCCCAGTCTTTTTTGCTATATTCGCTTCCGGAGACAAGCCTCACTGAACAGTAGCCGCTGCCATATGCCTGCTGCTACCTGCAAGCGTAAAAAAGAATACAAATGAAACCTCTGAAAATAAAAATACTTTTGACTTTAATAATGATAATGATGAATGCTGGAATAGTCAAAAGTCAAACCTATCCTTCTTTTGGACCGGAGATAGACGTCACAGTAAATGGTTTGACCTTTGATGCAATGGAACCATTTATTTCACCTGATGATCACTATCTCTTCTTTAATAACTTAAATGACGGCATAAATACAAAACTCTTTTATGCCATTAAAGTAAATGATTCTACTTTCAATTTTGTCGGCGAATTAAATGGACCCAATCAAACTTTACAACCCCATCTGGATGCGGTTGCCGATCTGGACACATTGAATATTTTTTATTGGACTTCCACAAGAAATTATCCGACAGAACTTGAAAATTTATTTCACGGTACGTTTAATAATGGAAATGTATCAAATATTGGAAGAGTTCATGGAAACTTCAATAAAAACATTCCGGGATGGCTGGTAATGGATCATGGTATTAGTTATGACGGACAATTTCTATATTATAATAATGCCAGATTTGATGGAAATAATTGCCAGGGCCCCTGTGAAACAGAAATAGGTATTGCAGAAAAAATTAACGACTCAACATTTACTAAACGATCTGATTCAGATATTATTTTACAAAATATAAATGATACAAACTACATTTATTACGCACCCTGCGTTAGCAGCGATAATTTGGAATTGTATTATACAAGATATCCCAGAGGCACCATAACTTCGAATACTCTGTTTGAAATTTGTGTTGCAGTTAGAAACACACCTGTTGATCCCTTTTCAACACCCAAAGTTTTGTTTTCAGACTTGATGAAAGACTTGATTGAAGCCCCAACCCTGACACGCGATAAACAAATTATATATTATCACAGAAAAACACCTGATTCCCATAAAATAGTAATGAGATATCGACAAAACTCATTAAACATAACAACACCAGCAAATATTGAATTTCCGTTAACGATTTATCCTAACCCTTCAAATGATATAATAAATATACAGACTGACAAACGTTTTCATAACCTTAAAACATCATTCTATACATTATTGGGTGAAGTCATCATGACCACAAATAATCAGACAGAAATAGATATCAGTGATTTAACAACAGGTACTTATTTCTTGAAAATTGAAATGGACAATAAAATCATAACAAAAAAAATTATTAAAATAGAATAGCCGGCAGATAAAAAAGGTGATACGTAACACTGGCATAATATTAAATATGAAATTGATAGCAGTAAACACAATCAACGGTAAATTGAAAATGAATCGTTCCGCAAAACCGCACTACGCAGATTCAACACGTTAACAAACATAACCGTCAATATTATGAAGAAGATATTATTTATCATAATAGTTTTAATTTTCAGTAATGCGTCTTATGCTCAAAATCAAAATATATCAAAGGGCAATATTTTCGATGGGGAACCATTCCTTGCTGTGAATCCGTTACATCCCCGGCACATGGTTGTGGCCTGGATGGGATACTTCCCATATACAAAAATATACATCAAAACAAAAGTAACTTTTGACGGCGGACAAACCTGGAGTTCATTAAATTCCATACCACACACAAATGCTCTGTACGGTAGCGCCGACCCTTCACTGGCGTTTGATAATTCCGGCAATGTTTTTTTATCCTTTATTGATTTTGATAAAAACTCGGGTTCGGGAGCTGTTTTTGTTGTTAAATCGACAGACGGAGGGTTAACCTGGAGTAATCCTGTTGAAGTTATCAATGCAAACGCAGATACCCAGAAACCCATAGACAGACCCTGGATTAGTGTCGACAGATCAGGGGGCGTTCATGAAGGGAATATTTACATTACATCCATGCCGCCAAATGTTTTTGGTTATCTGCCTCCACCTTACCATCCCTATTTCATAGTATCCACGGATGGAGGGTATTCTTTTAATCCATGGAGATATCTGGACACAATTAATTGGCTTGCCGGAAATATTATTCATCAGCCTGTGGCTACAAATTGTGTATCTTCCAACGGCACATTTTACGCTGTTTACCCCAGTTATGTGTATTCTCAAAATCCCCTGGCTCAATTTATTGTTGCTTCCTCATCTGATGCCGGAAATTCATTTTCTTATCATACTGTTTTTAGTTCGGCAACAAGTGTGAAGGATACATTGGCAAAGAAAGGATATTTGATTTTATCCGATCCGGGTGATGACAACCATCTTGTGTTTGCATATTTAGATGTACCCTATGGGGATATTGATGTATTTATTCGGGAAAGCTATGATGCAGGTGTAACCTGGGGAAATCCTGTAAGGATTAATGACGATCCCATATCCGGTAACCGGATGCAAGATTTGTTATGGGGTGATTTTGACAATGATGGCGATCTTGTATTCACCTGGCGAGATAGAAGAAACGGAAAGGATTCAACGTATGAAACCGCTTATGAGATATGGGGAACGTATAGAAACAAAGATTCCGCCAATTTCTCTTCCAATTTTAAAATATCGGATACTCTAATCGCGTATGATACGATGCTGGCTTATTCCGGAAATGATTTTATGTGTGTAAAACTGATCAATGACACACTTAATGCCGTTTGGGGAGATACGCGAGATGGAAAACTTAATATTTGGTTTCAAAGAATGTCAGTAAATGGAGATATCACCGGCATAAAACAGATAGCTACCGAAGAAGTTCCTGATATAAAAATTTATCCCAACCCGGCAGCATCAACATTTATCGTTGAAGGGGAAGGCATAAAATCCATCCAGGTCTACAATACGTCCGGGGAAATAATGGGGGAATACGGAAAAGTAAATGTGATTGACTTAAGCCAAATGGCCAATGGTAGTTATTTTATTAAAGTAAATACAAAAAATGGTACCGTATCAAGAAAAATATTGAAGTTGAATTAAAACGTTTGGCCCTAAAAAATACACGTAATGTGGGGAGTACTTCCCCCCGGGATTGAGCCTGAAATGAAAATTAGTACAAACTTGAAAATTTTATGTTTCTCTTTTCTAAGAATGATGAACCAATAAATCTGTATCTGGGGAAAACAATTATAGGGTGCCAGGTTTTTCATACACTTTTTTAAATTTCTTATTACTGGTGTCCGGTAAAAAAGAAAATGATTAAATATTTTAGAGAATAATGCATTTTTATGTATTACCCCCTCCTACCCAACAGTAAGATAAGGCATAGAAAAAGACTCCCTCTCCGCCAGCTGGCGGAGGAGGGTTGGGGAGGGGGTAAAACAGTGGACAGGGACAGGTATCTTTAATAACCGAATATCAATATTTGAAGAAACAGCCTCTCTTTGTATTACATCCATCCAACACACTGTTATACATTGTCATATAAATGGCTATGATATTTATTCCGGACACTAGTGAATTTCTTATTCGGACTTCCTGTTGTAAAATCCTTCTCCTTTTCATAGCTTTAACCTGAATTTTTATCAAGATACAGATGTTATGAAAATACACTTATTCAACTCCCTGTATATTTTTGTTTTTATGCTGATGTCCGGGTTCACTGTCTCTTGTCAATCCGGGACAAAAACATCAGCGGTAAAAAAGCCTAACATCATCCTGCTGCTGTCTGACGACCAGGGCTATGGCGACCTGGGGTTTACCGGCAACCCGGTCATTGAAACGCCCAACATTGATGCCATGGCCCGGGAAAGCGCCATCATGACAAATTTCTATGTGAGTCCGGTATGTGCCCCCACCCGGGCCAGTCTGATGACCGGTCGCTACAACTACCGCACAGGGGTGACCGACACGTATATCGGCCGGGCCATGATGCACACCGACGAGGTAACCATTGCCGAAGTACTGCATAAGGCTGGGTATGCCACCGGCATCTTCGGCAAGTGGCACCTGGGCGACAACTACCCCATGCGTCCCCAGGATCAGGGCTTCGACGAGGTGCTGATGCTGCGCGGCGGAGGACTGTGCCAGCCTTCAGACCCGTTTGAAAACCACCGGAGATACACCGATCCCATCCTTTTCCATAACGGTAAAAAAATACAGACCCACGGTTTTTGTACCGATGTATATTACGACTATGCCATCCGCTTTATCAAAAAAAAGGTTGCGGAGGGAAAGCCTTTCTTCGCTTACATCCCCACCAACGCTCCCCACGGACCTTTTCATGATGTACCGGAAGATCTGAAAAAATATTATCTGAGCAAGCCCAATCTCACCTCTATCTCGTTGGAGAAGCAACCCAACCCGGACAGACTGGCTGCCATCTGCGCCATGATCACCAACATTGATCAAAATGTAGGCAGGCTTTTCGACACCCTGAAAGCATTGGGTATTGAAAAGAACACCCTGGTAATATACACCAGCGACAACGGTCCCAATACGCGGAGATATGTCGGGAAAATACGTGGCAAGAAAGGGGAAGTGCACGACGGAGGGATCCGTAATATGTTTTTCCTCCACTGGCCTGCCGTATTCAAAGGCGGGGAATCGAGTGATGTACGTGTAGCCCATTACGATGTGATGCCTACCCTCCTGGATGCTGCCGGGGTACCTGTTCCCGACACCCTGCATCTGGACGGCCGTAGTTTTCTGCCCCTGTTGAAAGGGAAAAAAACAGAATGGCCTGAAAGAGAACTCTTCCTGCAATGGCACCGCGGCGATGTGCCACAGCCTTTCAAACGCTGTACCGGGGTGAGCCGGGAATGGAAACTGCTGAGTATGGACAGCGCCCGTTTCGAGCTGTATAACCTGCAGGATGACCCTGGCGAAAAAGACAACCTGATCAATGAACACGCTGACATTGCCGGCAGGATGGAAAGATCGTACATGGACTGGTACAGGGATGTCTCCTCCACCCGTCCCGACAATTACGCCACCCCCCGCATTATCATTGGCAACGACGCCCAGCTTACCACCGTTCTCACCCGCCAGGACTGGAAGAGAGACGACGGCAAAGGATGGGGCGACAAGGGGCACTGGCTCCTGACCGTGGATCACCCCGCCGTCTTCGATATCACCATAGAGATCGCTGAACCCCGGCCCGGCTGGCATGTAACGCTGCAGGCCGGTCCTGTCACGCGTAAAGGCACCATGCCTGACTCTGCCCGGATAACCTTCCCGGATATCCGACTGGAAAAAGGGAATATCCAACTGAGCGCCATGGTAGCGGACAAAGATGAAGTATTCCCCCGGATGCACGTAATGATAACCAGAAGATAAGACTATTAGTAAAATCACCTGTTTCTATGAATAAAAAAGAGATCCAAGCATACCTCCGGGAAGCAGAAAACCATCTGACACGGGCACTGCTTCCTTTCTGGACCTCCAGAATGGTGGACCGGAAACACGGCGGCTTCATCACCCATTTTGATGAAGAGGGCCGCGATACCGGCGAGGATGAGAAGTCGCTCATCGCCCAGACACGGTCGGTGTACACCCTCGCCGCGGCCCATCGCGCCGGCTACGGCGGCGGGCAACTGGCGGCCCTGGCAGCCCACGGCGTAGACTATCTGCTGAAGAAGATGTGGGACACCCGGTATGGGGGATTCGTCTGGATGACCCGCCGCAACGGCGACGTCACCAACGACCGCAAGATCCTGTACGGTCTGAGCTTTGCCATCTATGCCCTGAGCGAATACACCCTGGCTACGGATGATCCGCTGGGAAAAGAATATGCCGAAGAGCTGTTCCGCCTTATCCAGACCCATGCCACCGACACTTATTACGGCGGTTATTTCGAGATGTTTACCCGCGACTGGACCCTCGCCGGCCCCGACGCCGAAGGAGGCGACCGGAAGACCCTCGACGTACACATGCACTTGATGGAAGCCTTCACCACCCTTTATGAAGCTACCCACCGGGACACCCACCGGCGGAAACTGCAGGAAGACATCAATATACTGCTTAACCGTATGCTGCATCCCAAATACAAAACAGGCATCCCCCAGTTTTGGGCCGACTGGCAAGCGGCACCCCAGATAAAGTTCGACATCATCTGGGGCTGGGACCGTTATTCGGAAGACGGCGCCAAAGGGAACCCTACCGACAACACCTGCTACGGTCATAACGCCGAACTGGCCTGGCTGCTGATCCATGCGCTGCAGATCATGGGACGGGAAACAGCCCCCTACAAACCCCTGCTGAGAAAAATCTTTGATCATACCCTCGACAACGGCATCGACCGGGAATACGGCGGGGTGTTCGTCGAAGGACCTCATGCCGGGGGCGTCTATGATCGCGAGAAGGAGTTCTGGCAGCAGGCCGAGGTGATGACCGGCATGCTGGATGCATATCTCTTGTTCGGAGAAGAAAAATATTGGGAAGCCTACAAAAACGTACACCGCTTCGTTTTCGACAAAGTAATCAACCCCCGTACAGGCGAATGGTATCCCCTCCTGACACGGGAAGGCAAACCCATCTGGACGCATATGGGACACTCCTGGAAAATCAACTACCATACCGTAAGGGCAATGATCCAGGGGATAAAGAAAATGAAGCAAATATTACATCAATCCCCCTGATGGCTGCCGCCAACAAAGGATTACGGGAACCACCTCCGGCCTCGCCTGCAGCGGATGACTGCAGGAACCCACAAGGCCTACAGGGATCACCAAACGAAAACAGAACAAACATAAGATGCAAAAAATATATTTATTTAAATACATATTAAAATAAATATTTAAATATGTATTTTCTTTGGATCGCATCCCCTCGGAAACAACCCATGACACGCAGGAATGAGGGATCAAGAAAAAACATTCCATGTATATTTGCATGAAAAAATTTATGTAGGTTTGATATTTTGTTCTAAAATGACAGGATTGTGAATATCTCGCTTCGTGCAGCGGACTGGATCGTCGGGCTGGTGGTCCTTGTGGGAAGTCTGGCGGCAGGGTTATACATGGCACACCGTGCCAAAGCCGGCCGCAACTCTTCCAACTTTTTTCTGGGCGGCAGAAAAATGCTATGGCCCGTGGTGGGGGCTTCTCTCTTCGCTACCAATATCGGTGCCGAACACCTGGTAGGCCTCTCCGGTGACGCCTACCGCTATGGCCTCTCTGCCGGATCGGTCGAGCTGACCACCTTCATCACCCTGGGCATCGCCAGCGCCATCCTCTTCCCCTATTATCTGAAAAACAGAATTTACACCATCCCAGAGTTTCTGGAGCTCCGCTACAGCAGAGGTGCGCGTATTTTTTTCTCCGGTCTCATGCTGGTGATAAGCATCATGACCAAACTGGCTTTCACGCTCTTTGCCGGGGCGCTGGTACTGAACGGTCTGTTGGGATGGAATGTGATGGTCACGGTGGTTGCCATAGGATTGATAGTGGCTCTCTTCACCATGCTGGGAGGCTTTACGGCTGTAGCCTGGACCGACAGCATACAGGCCTTTATCATGATCCTCGGGATGGGCATTGTTTTGTTTATCGGCCTGGACAAGGTGGGAGGCTGGAGCGGACTGATGGAGAGGGTGCCGGACGCCCTTCATATAGGCACCCCCGTGGAGGATCCTGCTTATCCTTTCTGGGGGATCCTGGCCACGGCATTCTATGCCGGCGTCTTTTACTGGGGCATGGACCAGGTGAATGTGCAGCGTGTGCTGGCAGCCCCCAACATAAACCAGGCACGCTGGGGCGCTATGTTCGCTACCCTGCTCAAACTCCTGCCTATTTTTATCTTCGCCCTTCCAGGCGTTATCGCTTTTGCCCTCTATCCCGGCCTCGGAGAGAACCAGTCGAAACAGACTTTTATCCTTCTCATCAACAACCTGCTGCCTGCCGGTCTGCGCGGACTGGTGCTGGCCTCGCTGATGGCCGCCCTGATCACCTCCCTTATCGCCGTGCTGAATTCGGTGTCGACGCTGGTGGTCCGGGATTTTGTGGTGGAATACAGGAAAGGGATCTCCGAGAAAAAACAGGTCCTGGCAGGCCGCATCACCATCCTGGCCGTGACGGTCTTGGGATTCGGCGCTGCCTGGCTGGTCTATAAAAACGAAGAGGGGCTGTACAAGTACCTGCAGACCATCTCGGCCTATCTGGTGCTCCCGGTCTTCCCAGCCATCCTCTTCGGTATCGTCAGTAAGAAAGTGACCCTTAAGGGAGCCACGGTTTCTGTCTTCGTGGGACTGGCTTTTGCCACCCTTTTCGTGATCGACCAGTTTGCAGGACCGGAGACAGGCAGCCGCCTCTTCCCTGTCCTGCACCACCGCCTTACGCTCAATTTCGGTTTCCGGGGTCTGTGGGCGATCCTCATCACGAGCGGGATCCTTTTTGCGGTCTCGGCCTTTACCCCCAAAACCGACCCGGAACGCCTGGAGAAGACCACCATCAACTATGCCAAACGGTGGGAAAAACTCACGGGGCTGAAAGACTGGCGCCTTCAGTGGCTTATCCTGACCTGCATAACGCTGGGAATCTATTTCTGGCTGTTCTGATACGGATAATAACGTTATGATACGTATTCTGAAAATAATACTGAGAAGTCTTGGATTACTGCTCCTGGCAGGACTATTGTTCGCCGGTTGGTTTCTGCTCAAATACCAGATCATCGTGCATACGCGTCCCCTGCCCGCATCCCGTCAAGCTGCACCTGCAAACGCCCTGATACGGTCTGTCGATCCGTTCATCGGCACGGGCGGTTGGCCCTGGACCTGCGCCCACAATTTTCCCGGCGCCACCCTCCCTTACAGCATGGTACGGCTGGGTCCGGAAACAGCCTCCTTCCTGGGACACAGGAAAGCGCTCAATACCTCCGGGTATTATTACGGGGATAACAGGATCACGGGCTTCAGCCACACCCGCCTCATCGGCACCGGCGCCACCGACGGAGGACATTTTCTGATAACACCCGTAACGGGCCGTATCTCCTATAAAAAGCTGAAGAAAGGTTTTTTCATCCCTTTCTCCCACCGTGATGAAACGGCTTTTCCCGGGTATTATGCCGTCTATCTGCGAAAAAAACGGATCCTGGCCGAGATGACCGCTACCCTGCACACCGGCATGCACCGCTACACCTTCAAAGGATGGAAAAATCCCCGCCTGGTCATCAACGCAGGCAACACCCTGGGAGGGTATGAAGAATATCCGGCCAAAAACGGTTTTGTCAGGATACTGCCCGGACAGCAGGAGGTGGAAGGAACCATCAGTACCTTCGGCACCTTTGCGCGACGTTACGGCGGTGTGCAGGTATGGTTCGTCGCCCGCTTCGACAAGCCTTTTGAAAGTTACGGCGTATGGAACGAAAAAGGATATTTCCCCGGCCGTGACACCCTCGGCGGCGACCGTCCCGGCGTGGTGATCGGCATCCCGAAAGATTATCCCAACACACAGGTGACCGTTAAAGTGGGTATCTCCTACGTCAGTCTGGCCAACGCCCGGCAGAACCTCGACAAGGAGGCCGCCGGCAGGAGCTTCGACGATATCCTGACAGCGGCTCAGCAGGCCTGGACGGAAAAGCTCTCACTGATAAAGATCAAAGGAGCCCCGGAAAAAGAACGCACGATCTTTTACACAGCCCTCTATCGTGTCTTTCAGATGCCTACTCTCTTCACCGATGTCAACGGCGAATACCGGGGCTTCGACAGGCAGGTCCACCTGGCGGATAGCTTCCGCTATTTCACCGATATGTCGTTGTGGGACACCTACCGCACGGTCCATCCTCTATACACCCTCATCGCCCCGGACGACCAGCGGGATATGATCCGCTCGTTGATCATGATGGCACGGCAGGGCGGCTGGCTGCCCCGCTGGCCCTCGGGCTACGGTTATACCGGCTCCATGCTGGGCTCCCCCGCCGACATCGTTATCTCCGAAGCGTACCAGAAAAGTCTTCGCGGCTTTGATGCAGACTTTGCGTTCCACAATATGGCTGGCACAGCCCTGGGGCCCCATCCGCGGGGCAGTGCGGCCTCCGGCCGCCGTGGCATCGCGGCCTACCTCAAATACCACTACTGCCCGGCAGACAGGATGGATAAGGCCGTCTCCAAAACCCTCGAATATGCCTGGGCCGACGATGCCATCAGCCGCCTCGCCGCCGCCCTCGGCAAAGACGACAGCGCTGCCCTCTTCAGGGAGCATGCACAGTACTATCGCAACACCTGGAACCCCGCCACCCGGTATTTCCAGCCCCGCAATGCCGACGGCACCTTTGTCAAAGATTTTAAACCCCTCGTCCTCTCCTACCTCGACAATAAGGGAAAATATACCGACGACTATGTCGAGGGCAGCGCCCTGCAGTGGCGCTGGGCCGTGCCCTGGGACCCGCACGGACTGATCTCCCTCTTCGGCGATACCGCATACTTTGTCCGGGAGCTGAACAACTTCTTCGCAAAAGCCCCCAAAAAACTACAGCCACTCTTTTTCGGACCTTACTACTGGCAAGGCAACGAGCCCGACCTGCACGCCGCTTACCTCTTCAACGAAGCCGGCCGGCCCGGCCTTGCCCAAAAATGGGTGCGGTGGGTCCTGGAACATAAATATGACGATTCCTATGTCGGTCTGGAAGGCAATGATGATGCCGCCACCCTCTCGGCCTGGTATGTATTCAGCGCCCTGGGCCTCTACCCCATCGCCGGTACGGATATCTATGATCTGGGAACGCCCCTGTTCCCGGAGGCGATCATCCGGTTGCAAAACGGAAAGTCCCTGCGCATCGAAACCAAAAATTTTGATCCGCACCGTTACCGCGTACGTCGCATTTCCCTCAACGGACGGCCGCTGAATCGCTTTTTTCTGCACCATCAAGAGATCAGGGAAGGAGGCGTGATACGGTTCGGGATGAAGCGATGAAGCGATGAGGCGATGAGGCGATGAGGAGAGGAAGGGAATGAATGAATGAATGAGTGATTGAATGAATGAGTGATTGATTGCTTTGCCCGCTGTTCCTCGGTCCCCGAGTGACCGGAGCGAAGCGACGGTTGCCTGCCTCCCGCAGGGAGGTATCGAGGGGGAGGCAGAGGCGGGAATGAATGAATAGAAGAACGGCCAATGGGGAGTACCCAACACCCGGTTTCTACTAAGACGCCTACGTAGAAAACTTTCAGACGCTGCAATACCTTCTGTACTGCCACGATTTACGCT
>JANTHB010000083.1 GCA_024762655.1 Bacteroidales bacterium | reverse complement strand
TTGCCTTAGCAGAAGAAGCTATTGTAAACTTTGCTTTTAATGCACTGCTTGCAGATGAAAAACTTATGGTTCCTCCCGTCCATGATAATGAATCCGTCACCGTAAGATTACTGTCTCCTGAAATTGTACCGGCACTCATATACAGGCCGCCAACAGTTACATTATCTGAAATTGTTGTGGTACCCGTATTAATAATTGCCGTATCTGCTGCTCCGGGAATACCATTGGGCGTCCATGTTGCTGCATTAAACCAGTCACCTCCCAGACTGGTGTAGGTAGTTTGCGCACTAAGAACGGTACTGAAAAATAAAAAAAGAAAAATAAAAGGGGTAAAGGTTTTCATTAGCTGATTTTTTAATATGCATAAATAGTTTTGAAGAAAATGCTCTTTGTCACAATTAAAAATAAGGATGATACAAATAAAATCACCTACCCACCCCGGGTAGTTTTTATAAGACATGCAATTTGGTTGATGAATGTGCAGAATACTATAACCGCCTTAAACAACAACCTGTTCTTTCGTAAATTTATTTTTGTTGTTAATGCTTACCGAGAGTATTGCATCGGTACGGTTATCAACATCAAGCTTAACATAAATATTCTGTAGATGGAATTTAACCGTGTTTACAGAAACAAATAGTTCATTCGCAATGATTTTGTTGGTTTTTTCTTCCAGCAACAGCATGAAGACGTCGAGCTCCCGTTCGCTTAAAGATGTTTTTAAAAAAGTATTCACTTCTTCCCGATTGAGTGTATAATTAAAAGGAAGCATCTTATGGGAGTGGCAATGGGCGATATTGAATCGCAGGATATCCAGTTCCGTAGCGCGGTGTTGCATACGGGTCTTAAATCTCTCCGTTTGCTTTGATTTTCGCTGATAATAAAGGATAAACACGATAATGAGCAGGCTGAAAATCCCTATGGATATGCTGATTATAAACCACTTTACACGTGCAGATCCCTCATTCATATTTTTAAGTTCCAGTATTTCCTTTTGCTTTTTCTCCGATTCATATTTTTTCGTAAGTCCCAGAATTTCAGATGTTATTTCACTGTTCTGTATGGAGTCTTTCACAATAATATAATCAGATTGCCTGGCGTATGCTTCTTTGTACAGGCCTTCTTTTGCCAGCAAGGCAGACAGTAATGCCAGCGTTTGCTTTTCTTCGGTTTTGGCTCCCCGGTTTCTGAATACTGCAAGTGCTTCCTTATAATTCCGGATGGCCTGTTCCCGGCGGCCTGTTGCCTCATACACCCTTGCCAGACTCATCTGAACCGTAGCTTTCTCGATATCCATCACAGAGGGTACCTGTCGGAATACTGCAAGAGAGGAGACGAGTATCTTCTCTGCATTTTTATAATCTTTGTTATACATATATATCAAAGCCAAATTATGTTCGGACTTTGCTTTTTTGATCCATTTTTTGTGTTTCCCGTAATCATTAATTGCCACCAGGTAATAGTACAGGGCAGAATCTTTTTTTCCGAGGTGATCATAGCCGTTGGCCACACTGTTCACTGCATCCGTGATCAAAACGGAGTCGCTTTGGGTAAGTGCCAGCTTGTAAGCTTTTTCATAGTATGGAAATGCCAGTTCAGGATGTTTCTGGAAAACATAAATATTCCCGATATTCATATATACATTGACCTGGCCTTCCAGGTCACCCGCCTCATCAAATCTTTCCAGACTTTTCATCTGGTAACGGATCGACTCCGGATAATTTCCCAATTTGCGGTATAACACTCCGATATTTCTGTACTGAATCCCCTCTTTCCTGACCTCCTCTTCTTTCCTGTAAAGTGCTGCAGCCTTTTCAAACTCAGGGATGGCCTTTTTATACTCCTGTGCTGAAAAATATACAAACGCTATATTAACATAAAGCCTGGCTACATCTTCATTCGGTGAATCCGGGCCGGCCAGTTTCAGCCCTTCTTTTCCCAGTTGAATTGCTTTTTCAGGGTCAGAGCTTTCATAATGAAAAACCAGGCTGGCGTATGCAGAGAGTCTGTGTTTAATGGTTTGGCCGTCATCTCTAACAACTGCAAACAGGCTGTCATTCTCAGTTTGAGAGAAGATACTGTTCGATATTGTAAAAAGGGAAAGAATACAAAGAGTTGTTAGTTTAAAAAGGGTTAAGATTCGCATTTCGCCTTTGGTTGGTTAAGGAGAAAGATGAAAGTGTACCCACTTATAATATAAGGCATCTGTTTCCAAATGTAAGCATAAATTGATAAACCCAAAACTCAAGCTTTTTTTTCTTTGAGTTTTTCCCCTATGGCAAACGGGTAACTGCTCTTTGCATCCTGTAATTTTTTGATTTATCTTCATATTTATATACTTTTATGTTCTCAAATCCATTAACTCTAAAAATAAAAAGTATGTCTGATTCTGAAAACCTCAAAAAAATTTATCATCCTTCCGAAGAAGTAGTGGCCAGAGCCCGTGTGAAGGATTATGATGCCATGTACAAAGAATCCGTTGAGAACAGGGAAGCGTTCTGGGCCCGCGAAGCGGAAGAGCTGGAGTGGTATAAAAAGTGGGATAAGGTATTGGATGAAAGCAACAAACCTTTCTACAAGTGGTTTGTGGGAGGGAAGACCAATATCATTCACAACGCCCTGGACCGGCATCTGAAAACAGCCACACGAAACAAGATAGCTCTTATCTGGGAAGGTGAGCCCGGGGACATTAAGGTGTATTCTTATCATGCCCTTTCCCGCGAAGTATCCAAGTTTGCCAATGTCCTGCGGGCCATGGGGGTGCAGAAAGGAGAGATAGTGACGATCTATATGCCGCAGATACCCGAGCTGATCATTGCCATGCTGGCGTGTGCAAAGATCGGGGCGGTACACAGTGTGGTGTACGGAGGTTTCAGTGTGGAAGCGCTGGCCGAAAGGATCGAGGACGCCAACAGCCGGGTGCTGATCACCGCAGACGGAGGCTGGCGTCGTGGTAAAAAAGTGGTGCTGAAAAAGATTGCCAATGAAGCTATGAAACGTTCTCCTACCATAGAGGTGTGTATTACGGTGAAACGCATCGATGTGGAAGATTGTTATATGGAAACCGACCGGGATTTCTGGTGGCACGAGCTGATGGGCATGCCCATTGCGGGCACCTCAGCCGATACAGAGGTCACGGATGCCGAAGACCCCCTCTTTATTCTTTACACTTCGGGAACTACCGGCAAGCCAAAAGGAGTGGTACACACCCATGGTGGCTATTCGGTATATACGATGTCCACCTTCAAATATGTCTTTGACATCAAGCCCGAAGACCGCTGGTGGTGTGCTGCCGACCCCGGCTGGATCACCGGCCACAGCTACATCGTCTATGCGCCCCTGATCATGGGAGCCACGATTATGAGCTACGAGGGAGCGCCCAACCACCCCTATCCCAACAGGTGGTGGTCGATGGTTGAAAAGTATGGTATCAATATTCTCTATACCTCACCCACAGCCATCCGTGGATTGATGCGTTTCGGGTCCTCATGGGTGGAGAAACACAACCTCAGCAGCCTGCGTTTGCTGGGTTCGGTGGGCGAGCCGATCAACCCGGAAGCCTGGCGATGGTATTACGAGGTGGTGGGACAAAGCCGTTGTCCGATCATGGACACCTGGTGGCAGACCGAGACGGGAGGCTTTATGATCACACCCCTGCCTGTTACCCCCCTGAAGCCGGGATCTGCCACCAAACCTTTCTTTGGAAATGAGATCGCGGTGGTGGATGAGGCCGGAAACGAGATGAAACCCGGAGAAGAAGGAACCCTGGTGATCAGGAATCCCTGGCCGGGGATGGCACGTACCATCCTCAATGATCCGGACCGTTACATTGAGAAATACTGGAAAGCTTACGAGAAACAGGGCTGGTATCTGGCCGGCGACTCTGCACGGGTAGATGAAGATGGCTATTTCTGGATCATCGGCCGTATCGATGATGTGCTGAAAGTGAGTGGATACCGTCTTGGCTCAGCCGAGATCGAAAGTGCCCTGGTGAGCCATCCGGCGGTGACCGAAGCAGCGGCCATAGGCCTGCCCGACGAACTCCGGGGAAATGCCATACACGCTTTTGTGATCCTGAAACAGAAAGAGACCCCTTCCAAAGAACTCAAGGAAGAGCTCATGCAGCATGTGGTGGACGAAATCGGGCCTATCGCGCGACCCCAGGAAATCATCTTCGTCGACAGCCTGCCTAAGACCCGCAGCGGCAAGATCATGCGGCGTGTCCTGAAAGCCCAGGCCATGGGCCAGGATCCCGGAGATATTACCACATTGGAAGATTAATGAATGTATGGATTGTAGGGACGTGATGTAAAAATACACATCCGTAGATGGAAATTATCTGTAGAGATGCACGACCGTGTGTCTCTGCAGTCAGCAAATGACGGTATGAGATTGGTACTAACCATTATTTATCTTTCCCTGACGGTAGGTGTGTTTGCACAACATGTAATCTTCCGGGAAGATTTTGAGGAATCATCCTTGCCGGAAATGGTTGCCCGCTGGGATCATGCCAGGAATATTGAGGGCATGTTCTTTTCTGAAGATTTCCCTCCCGGCAGCAGAGGCAGGCAGTCTCTGGCCATGACCTACGTAGCGGGACAGAATACGGGGGGACACCTGTACAAGTCCTTTCCTCAGGGTTATGATTCCCTCTATATTCGTTTTTATACCAGGTTCAGTAAACATCACTCCCGTGTACACCATTTTGTGCATATGGGCGGATATAACCCTCCCACACGTTGGCCTCAGGGCACGGCAGGGTACCGGCCAGTCGGAAATGATCATTTTACCTCTGGGATAGAACCAGTTGGCGACCGTTGGTCATGGGATTTTTACACCTACTGGATGCACATGCGCGGATATGCCGATCCGCGACATTTCTGGGGGAATACCTTCCATCCGGAGCCTCCCGCACCCGTCCGGAAGAAAAAATGGATCTGCGTGGAAATGATGATGAAACTTAATGAACCCATTAGTGCCTTTAACGGTGAACAAGCTTTTTGGATCGACGGGAAAAAGGTGCTCGATATGGGAGAGGGGTTCCCGAACGGATACTGGGTGTGGGATAAGTTTTATCCTGATTCTGACAGCACGGCATTTGAAGGCTTTCAATGGCGGTATGATGACAGCCTGAAGATCAACTTTTTCTGGCTGCTGTATTACATGACCGACGGCAAACCCGGAGTGACAGATACGGTCTGGTTTGATGACATTGTCATCTCTGACGGATATAACGGACCTTTAAAAAGATAAGGGGTATGCCGTTACAATCGTAGATGCCGGAAATGCATACGGATATCCTCAAAAAGCTTTTCGTTGGCATTCTCTACGGTGAGGGACCGGATGAATTTTTCATCGACGCCGAGGCATTGCAGGTGTTTTTTCACAAGAACGATGTTCCCGGGAGTGATGAAATCTTTTTCCATGGTGATGGGCTGCATATCTTTGAATGATACCTGCCAGATATAACCGTCACAGTATTGCTCGAGGAGGAAGCCTGGGTGGCATAAAGCATAATAGGAGTTGGTGCTGGTCAGCTTGCCAAAGGGAGTACCTGCCACGTCAAATCCCACGGGCTTGTTCCCGAGGGCCTTCATCACCGGTCTCATGGCTCCGTTTACGGGTCTTACACAGGGTTTATCCCATCCTTTGCCGGAAGTCCAACCGGCATGCAGGTAGATGTTGAACGTCCGCTCCCCGAGCGAGTCGTACACGACATTGCCCATACGGGTAGTGGTATAGCCGTAACATGAGTCTTTTTTGAAATTATAAAGGGGCTGGTGATAATGTGTAAAAGCATGGTGATTTCCGGAATAGACCAGGGCTTTTTCATGCTTGTCAATCACTTCTTTGAAAAGTATCCGGGCCATGAAGACATCCGGATCCAGATCTTTCCAGGCTCCGCCCTTCTTACAGGGATCATAATGCGCTCCCAGGTTGACCACCCGGAATGGTTTCGTATGATCCATGGTGTCCGAGTGGTTCACCTCCCAGGCGACCCGGTAGATGTCGATGTATTCTTTATACCCCCACAGGGGATCACTCCTGAACATGATCTCCCGGGCGAGCTGCCGGTCAAAGTGAGGCAGGGCCAGCAACGAGTCTACCAGATGCTGATCACGTGCATCACCAAACTCGATGGCCAGGGTGTTTATGCCATTGTGGTACAGTCGGGGGATCAGGGCCAGCACCAGCTCAACATTCTGGCGGATGCGGTGGTACTCGCCGAGAAAGACATAATCGTGGTCCTGGAATTTAGAGACGACATAATCCTCCGGGGGCATCCCATAGACCTGCAGGTAGTGTGCCAGCTCTTCCGTAGAGACAGGTTGTTTGGGTCCACACCCTGAAAATACGATCAGGACAAGAACGAGGAAAACCGGAAATGATTTTTGATAACGTGGCATAATAAAGGGTATTTCGGTCCGGAATTTCATGATAAATATACTGAACGTTTTTCACATTACGACATGATCCTGAAATTATGTCATACATTTCCGGGCGGTATGCTAATTGTTATATACCGGACAAAAAAGGAGGGGAAGAGAATATGGCTTCATTCAAGGATATAATTAACAGTGACATACCGGTTCTGGTGGATTTTTCGGCAGAGTGGTGCGCACCGTGCCGCATGATGCCTCCTATACTGAAAGAGGTGAAAAATCATTTTGGGGATAAGATCCGCATTCTGAAGATAGATGTGGATAAAAATCCGGCGATCGCTCGGAAATACATGATCAGGAGTGTTCCTACCTTAATGATATTCCGGAAAGGAGAAGTCCTTTTCAGTCAACCGGGTGTGGTGCCGGCAGCCCAACTGGCCGGAATCGTCCAAAAATTCACTTGATTCCCCGATGACCATCGTATGACGATTATAATGCAGAAGGCAGAAGAAATTTTGAATGACCATTGAATGATTACTGTATGACTACCGAATGACTACCGAATGACGCACGCGAAGCGTGCAAATGACGCGAGCGATAGCGAGCAAATGACAACATATTTCCGCTGCGAGCTTGCGAGCAGCTAATTTCCACCTGATTTCATCTTCCTTTGAAATTTCAGTGTATTCCTTTCCCAGAAGACTCCATCGCGATAACCCTGGATGGAGGGATCTTGCTCTACGTGTTCCAGCCTTTTCTCTGCCCATAGAGCATATTCCTCATTGATCTCAATACCCAGATATTTTCGTCCCAGTTTTTTGGCAACCACCGAGGTGGTTCCCGAGCCCAGGAAAGGATCAAAGACTACCCCTCCTTCCGGACAACTGGCCAGGATCAGTCTGGCGACCAGCTTTTCCGGTTTCTGGGTCGGGTGGTCGGTATTTTCGGGCATAGACCAGTAGGGGATGGTTATATCATCCCAGAAGTTGGAAGGATGGGTTATGCGAAAGTTCCCATGGTCTGTCTCCTGCCAGTCTTTGGGTTTCCCGTTTACACGGTAGGGAGCGATGACCTTGCGTTTTATCTTGACCGGTTTTACATTGAAATAATAATCCCGGGGGTCTTTCACGCCGAACCAGATGTCTTCCATGCCGTTTTTCCAGTTTTTTTTGGCGCCCCTTCCTTTTTCGCGTTGCCAGGTGATCCGGTTCAGAATGGTAAGGTATTTGCCCATCACGGTCTGAAGGGCAGACGTACTGCGCCAGTCACCACAGAGATAGAGGGATCCGTTGGGTTTCAGGAAGGTGACGATCTGCGGAAACCACATCATCAGGTAATTGATATAATCCTCGTTAGAGGAAGACCGGAATTTTACACCGTGAAAATCCTTGTCCAGGTTATAGGGAGGGTCTATGATGATCAGGTCGGCAAAGGCTTTGGGCAAGAGGTCAAGTACCTCAAAAAGATCCCCTTTGATGGTTTTATTAAGAAGATTTTCGGGGGTGTCCGGCCGGATATCTTCCGGGGTTAACAGTAGCCGGCGGTATTTTTCCCTTTCTTCATCGGTCAGGGTGAGGGTCCGGTTTCGGGAGGCTCTTTTTTTCATGCAGTATCAGGGGCTCTTTTGGTCCATGGATTTTAGTTTCCGCTCGGTGCGAAGGATCGGAAAAAGGATTATAACAATCGAAAGGATCAGGCTGACCACGATGGCCGCTTTGTAATCCATACGGATAAACAAGCCGGGCAGGCTCAGCAGCGCCAGAAAGAACCCCCAGCGCATGAGTTCGACCGCAGCATACCGCTGGGCAAAATCCCAGTTTTCCCTGGATTTCATAGACCGGGGCGTCCGGTACCCGTAGATGCTGTTCACTTTCTTTGGCGGAAATCTCCATAAAAGCACTCCTGCCAGAAAATATACCAGTCCGGTGGTTAGAAGAATCAGAAAAAGCGGGTTGCTCCAGTGTATCATAATTTTCCGGTTTGGTATGTTAGCGATAATCCGTCATAGGCAAGATGAACATGATCGGGTAGTTCTGCCTCCACCTCCCGGTGGAATCCCATCTGATGTGAAAGGTGGGTAAAATAGGTTGTTTCCGGCTTGATAAGGCGAACAATCTCCAGAGCCTCTTCAAGTGTAAAATGCGTCAGGTGTCTTTTTTTGCGCAGGGCATTGAGGATAAGAATGCGCGTTCCGCGCATCTTTTTCAATTCGTCTTTGGAAATAAATTTGGCGTCAGTGATATAGGTAATATCTCCGAAACGGAAACCGAAAATGGGAAGACGGTAGTGATAGACCCGGATAGGGGTGAAGGAAAGGCCGTTGATACGAAAATCCCTGTTGTTTTGTATGGTATGCAGATTGACCTGAGGGATTCCCGGATATTTGTATTCGGCAAAGACATAGGAAAATTCCCGTTTCAGCGCATGCTGCACCCGCGTCTCTGCAAAAATATCCATGGGTTTCTGCTGAATGAAATTATAAGCCCGGATGTCGTCCATGCCGGCGATGTGGTCTTTGTGTTCATGTGTGAAAACAATCGCATCCAGATGCAGGACATTCTCCCGGAGCATTTGTTGCCGGAAATCGGGCCCCGAGTCTATGACCACGTTGGCCGTTTCGGTCTCTATCAGCAAGGACGAGCGCAACCGTTTGTCATGCGGATCACCGGAATGACACACCGGACAAGGGCAGGCAATTACCGGCACTCCCTGGGAGGTCCCCGTTCCTAAAAATGTTACTTTGACCATCGGATCTTTTCACTATGATGGCAAAGGTAGGAAAATATACGATGAAGAGTTCCCGGAAAACAGCAAATATAAGATTTCCTGCTTTCGGTAGAAACGATGAGGTGAATGCCTGAGATTTTTCTATTTTTATACCATGAAATCCGTATTATATTTAATACCCAGCTCGCTGGGGGCCGAAGAGGCGGATCTTTATCTGCCACCGGCAGTGGTAAGGATATTACACCGGCTCGATCTGTTTTTCGCGGAAAACATCCGGACAGCCCGTCGTTTTATTAAAAGTACCGGATACATGGGAGATCTCTCTTCCCTGACCTTTTATGAACTCAGCGAACATACTTCCGCCCGGGAAACCGAAAGGTTGTTGAGGATATTGCAGGAAAAAGGGGAGGGGGGAATGATTTCTGAAGCCGGCTTGCCGGGTGTGGCGGATCCCGGAGGTACCCTGGTGCGATTGTGTCACCGTCATGGCATCAGAGTGGTGCCGTTGACAGGACCCTCATCCGTCTTTCTCGCACTGATGGCTTCGGGACTGAATGGTCAGCATTTTTCTTTTCACGGGTATCTGCCGAAAGAACGTTCGGCCCGCATACGCAAACTGCGGGATCTGGAAAGGGAAACACAACGCTCAGGTGCCAGCCAGATTTTTATGGAGACTCCTTATCGCAACAATCATCTGCTGCAGGATATCCTGGCTACCTGCCATGATAACACATTTCTGTGCATTGCGGCAGACCTGACCACCGAACGCGAATTTATTCGCATGCAAACCATCGCAGAATGGAGAAAAAATGTGCCCGATCTGCATAAGAGACCGGCAATGTTTATCCTGGGAGGAAAATGAGAGATTATACGGTTCCCGTATGACCACCGAATGACCACTTAATTTCGCTGCGAGCCTGCGAGCAGCTAATTACCACATAATTTCGCGACCAACGCTCACCTTCGCCTTCGATGCGATCCGTCAGCAGGCGAATTACCCAGGAACAAGGCTACGGTGAGCAAAGGGAGCTAATTACGTGAGGGCGTAGCCCGAACTAATTTCGCGGCGTTAGCCGCTAATTTCTACTTAATTTCGCTGCGAGCCTGCGAGCAGCTAATTACCACATAATTTCGCGACCAACGGGAGCTAATTACACGAGCGAAGCGAGCAAAAGCCCCTCATATAACATGAAATTTAAAAATACTACCGGGAATAAAACCACTTTCTGAATTGTCAAATATAATTAGATTTGTAATTATATATGGAAACCAAAAACCAAAAATCAAAAAAATGAAAAAAACAGTATTTTTTGCCGGTGTTCTTATCGGCCTGTTCCTTTCGGCTTTTTCATTCGGACAACAACTCGATATGAGTAAGCTGAAGGATTTGAAACCACGTAGTATCGGTCCGGCCGGGATGAGTGGCAGGGTGACCGCCATTGATGTGAACCTGCATGATCCGAAAATTATTTTTGTAGGCGCTGCTTCCGGCGGACTATGGCGCTCCAAAGACGGGGGGATTCAATGGAAGCCTGTTTTTGATAAGGAACAGGTACTTTCCATAGGCGCCATTGCCATAGACCAGAAGAACCCCGATGTGATCTGGGTGGGTACGGGTGAAGGAAATCCCAGAAACTCCCTTTCCTCCGGATATGGCCTGTACCGATCGCTGGACGGCGGAGATACCTGGCAACGCATGGGCCTGGAAAAAACAAGGAATATTTACCGTATCCTTGTAAGCCCTCAAAACAGTGATGTGGTTTACGTAGGTGCTATAGGTGCTCCCTGGGGGCCGCAGGAAGACCGCGGACTGTACCGGACAAAAGACGGAGGTAAAACATGGCAGAAAATATTGTATGTCAATGAACTGACCGGCGTGGCGGATATGGTCATGGACCCGGTGAACCCGAAAAAAATATTTGTGGCCATGTGGGAGCATCAGCGCTGGCCGTGGTTCTTTAAATCCGGAGGGGACGGTTCCGGCCTGTATGTTACCCTCGACGGTGGAGATAACTGGAAAAAACTGACTCCGGAGGATGGCCTGCCGGAAGGACAACTGGGCCGTATCGGACTGGCGATTGCCCGGAGCAATCCTGAGTATGTCTATGCGTTCATTGAATCAAAAAAGAACGGATTGTATCGCTCTGAGGACGGTGGAAAGACCTGGCATCTCAGAGGTACGAAAAATATCGGGGACCGCCCGTTTTATTATGCGGACATACATGTGGACCCCGCGAATGAGAATCGTGTCTATACGCTTTTCTCACGCGTGAATGTCAGCGAAGACGGAGGGAAGACCTTTCAGCCTCTGATTGGTTATAACATTCACCCCGATCATCACGCCTGGTGGATCAGCCCCACCAATCCCGATTTTATGATCGAAGGAAATGACGGGGGGATGGCCATCACGTACGACCGCGGAAAGACCTGGCGTTTTGTGCAAAACCTGCCCGTAGGACAGTTTTATCATATCAGTGTGGACATGGACATGCCGTATCATGTTTACGGGGGCATGCAGGATAACGGTTCATGGCGGGGACCTGCCTATGTGTGGGCTTCCGGCGGGATCATCAATACCTATTGGGACAATCTCTTTGGCGGAGACGGGTTCGATGTGGTGCCTGACAAAAGCAGCCCGCGCTATTGCTATGCCATGTCGCAACAAGGGTATGTGGGGCGCGTGGACCTGGAGACCGGTTATACAAAAAATATCCGTCCGGTACATCCCGAAGGCAAAACCCTGCGCTTTAACTGGAACGCTGCCATCGCCGCCGATCCTTTCGACGCTAACACCATTTATTTCGGCAGTCAGTTTCTGCATAAGAGCCCCGACAACGGCAATACCTGGACCATCATTTCCCCGGATCTTACTACCAACGATACCTCCAAACTAAAACAACTTAAAAGCGGTGGACTGACCTATGATGTGACCGGAGCTGAGAATTATGAAACCATTATTGCCATTGCCCCCAGTCCGGTGCAGCAAGGTGTGATCTGGGTGGGTACCGACGACGGAAACCTGCAACTCACACGTGACGGCGGAAAAAACTGGGTCAATCTTGCCGGGAAACTGAAGGGTGTGCCGGCCGGCAGTTGGATACCGCAAATACGGGCCTCAAAATATAATGCAGGCGAAGCGTTCGTGGTGGTCAATAACTACCGGAGGATGGATTTTTCCCCTTATCTGTATCATACCACCAACTTCGGCAAGAGCTGGGAGAGAATGGTGGATAACAAGGATGTCTTTGGATATGTGCTCTCTTTCGTTCAGGACCCCATAGAACCGAAACTGATGTTCCTGGGTACGGAAAACGGATTGTATGTAAGCATTGACGGTGGACAAAACTGGACCCACTGGACCAACGGTTACCCTGCCGGAGTCTCTACCATGGATATGGTTATACACCCTCGCGAGTATGATCTGGTGATCGGAACGTTTGGCCGTGCTGCCTATGTTCTCGATGATATACGTCCTTTAAGGGAACTGGCACATAAGGGGACTGCCTTACTGGATCAACCCGTTCATGTGTTTGCACCCCCCGTGGCCTGGGAGGTGAGCAGTAAAAACGCCCCGGGACTCTTTGCCGGCGGTGATTCTTACTTCAGGGGCGAAAACCGCCCGACGGGTGCCATGATCACTTTTTCGGTGAAAAAAGGAGATCCTCAGGCGGATAAGGCAAAGGATAATTCGATGACCCGGAACAGATCATCCCGTTACCGTGGGATGGGCATGGGAGGAGGCAGCAATCTCTCCCCCAAGGCAAAAAAAGTGAAGATTTTTATTATTAACAGCGATAACGATACGGTCCGGACCCTGATCCGGGTTCCTAAGACCGGTGTTAACCGCTTTGTCTGGAGACTGGACCGCAAAGGATACCGCTTTCCCGGAACCCCGCGGCAAAAACCCGGATCCGGAGAAAGAGGCGGCGGAGGGTATGTACTGCCCGGAGATTATAAACTGGTCTTTTCCTATCAGGGGCAAAAAGACTCTACCGTGCTTACCGTGAAAACCGATCCGCGCATAAACGTGGATGTAGAAGCGGTCAAAGCAAACAGGGCCATGGTTGAACCGGTAATGAAAAAAATGGAAGTGCTGGCCGAAGCAATGCAGCGCATCAAAGAATGTAAAACCACCATGCAGGAAGTGAACAAGATGACTCCGAAAAAGAAAACCGGTGCAATAAAAGACCTGAAGAAAATCAGTAAAGTAACCGGCGACTCATTGAAAGCAATTTCTTCCATGCTGTTTCCCAATGAAAATGTACAGGGCATCTATCGTGACCCGAAAGTAGTAACCAGCCGGATGCGTGGCCTGTACTCTGTTATATATGAAATTGACCCCCTCAATGCTACCCAGAAACTGGTGTTGAAGCAAACGGACGATCTGATGGACCGTACCCTGAAACGCATCAACAAATTCTTTGACAACGAATGGAAACAATACAGAGAAGCTGCGGAAAAGGCAGGATTAACCCCTTTTAAGGATTATAAGCCCCTGGCACTATAGGATTGCAGGTGCTGTTATTAATAAAAAAACGCCACAGAACGTGGCGTTTTTTTATTTGAATATCTTATCCCGGAGAATTAGTCCCGGTTCAGAATGGAATGGGGTTCATATGATTTTTTATTATTAAATTTGATAGGCTTGAAAGTTGCTTTGAAAAACCCTGTCAGTTTAAGTATGTTTACGGAAGATACATCGAAAGTAAATTCATATTGATTATCTCCCAGATTTTTTACTTTTACGATTCCGTGGATCAGTGAG
>JANTHB010000082.1 GCA_024762655.1 Bacteroidales bacterium | reverse complement strand
TAACCACTACCAACCTGCACCTTGAAGAGTTCCTGGAATTCAAAAGACCCCGGAGGGGTCGGACGAAAGTAGCCACAGTACCACCTGTGGTATAAAAATCCCATAAATCCGCAACCCCGGCGGGGTTGAAGAATTGTCCCGGACGGGTTGTCCATGGTTTTTTCGTAATAAGAAATATCTTTATTGTACCCTAATATCTTCAACTTCTTAAATCAAAAATCGTTGTTCCTTGTTCGATATTCTTTAACCCGGATTGCGCAATAGGGATTTGTTTAGAAATCTCTATTGCGCACCCGCCTGCGGTCGGGTACCGGGTTAATCCCGATTTAGGAGTTCACGGTTTTGGTGAAAAGCCAAAACCGATGAAATCCTTAACCGGGGTGGGGTGACAACCGCCAGGGATGAAACCGGAAGGACCGCAAAAGGATTCCTGAAAATTTTTTAAGACAATTTTTAGTCTTTTTTACTATGCAGAACGGGAATAATCTTTTTCTTTGTAGGTATGAGCGTTATCCGGTATATGATAAGACCTGAATATCTTCTGTCAGGACTATTCTTTTTCCTGTCCCTGGCCGGGTTTTCCCAACGGGATACTGTCTTTACCCTTGTGCAATGCATTGACAGTGTCCAGCAGCACAGTTATCTTTACCAGGCTGATAAATACCGTACGGGGGCAGCGGAGCATGAGCTGGCTGTAAGCCATACGTATACGCTACCTTATATTTCCGGGGATGTGGGAATGGAAAGTCGTTTTCTGCGTCCTTATAATTTCGGACAGGAATGGGCCATGGTGCATGGAGACTGGTCGGTGGGCGACTTTATCAAAAAAACCGATCAGGTAGCCCGCCAGCAGGTGATTACGGCTCAACTGTTGCAGGAGCAGACCCGTCTCGATGCCATCAGCAGGGCCGTATCTCTCTATATGAGCATTCTGCAGAAACAAAAGGAGTCAGAACTGCTGGACACCCGTATCCGGTTGCTGCAAACCCACCTGGTGGTAGCCCGATCACTGTGGAACGCCGGCGTACGTACACGCATGGATGTGCTCCAGACCAGGTCGCTGATCTCCACCATCCGGGAAGAACAATCCCGGATCTCGCTGACCATAAGAAATCTGGTGCGGGAGCTGACAAACATTACGGGACTTACACCGGCAGACTCGATCCGCCTGGAAGAAATCAATACACAGGCTTTGATAGACAGCATGCAGATCACGGAGGTTACTCCTCAACTAGTGCAGAAAAATCCTGTTTACCAGGTTTATCTTTCCCGTATAGAGACGCAGAAACTGCAGACCCGGCTGGTATCGGCCCGGCAATGGCCCCATCTGATTGCCGGCGGAGGCTTTTTTGCCGACGGTGACCCTACCGGCGATGGAAACTACTGGCTGCTGAACGCCGGCGTGGCGGTTCCTGTTTATCAGTGGGGAGCCATCAGACACAAGAAAAAATATTCGGAGGCGCTTTCTTTCTCCCTGGGCTCCGAGCTGGCCGACCTGTCACGCGAGCTGAGGATACATCTGGAGAAAACCGTCAACCGCATGCACGAGCTCAGGGAGATACTGGCTATCCAGCAGGAGCGCCTGCAGATGGCCGCGGAAGCGTATGATCTGGCCCGCGTCAATTACAAGGCCGGACTGATCACCAACCTGGAGTACCTGAACGTCCAGCAGCAGGTGACCTCCACACAGATTGCCATTCAACAAACAAGATTGCAATATATGATGAATCTGACCGAGTTTTATCTGACCACCAATCAGGTGGACAGGGTAAAAGAAATGGAAAGATTTGTGATTCGATGAATTGATAATTGATAATGTTGAGACAAGTCAACTCCTGTCTCTAAAAAACAGATTATGAACCGGAAAATATTTTTTCTTCTTGTGCCGGTATTTATGCTGGTTGCCTGCAAGCCAAAACCGGCGCAGGATACGAAAGATCAGCAGGCCCCGTCACCGGAGGGTCCGGCGGTGGATATCTCGGTAGCTACCGTGGGAAGGCAGGACATGACGGATACCGTGCATATCTTCGGCGAGGTGGCGCTGCGTCAGGAGGTGCTCCTGGCTTCACAGTTCGACGGCCGTCTGGAAGGTTTTACCCTGTTGATGGGAGACCGGGTCAGGAAAGGACAGAAACTGGGGGTGATCATCCCGCCCATGCGTGAAGCCTTGCTGCAGGTGCTGGACCAGATCGATGAGAAAGAACGTGAACAGATCTCGCAGGAGATCAGGGAGATCCCTCTCTATAGCCCGATGGACGGCATGGTGTTGGAGGTCTATCAACATGCCGGGGATGTGCTGCAGAAAGGGGAAGCCATCGTACACATCGGGCAATTGCAGACCCTGGATGTGCATGGCGATCTGCCGGTGTCGCAACTGAGTAAAGTACGGAAGCTGAAACGTATTGAAGTGGATTTTGTGGATTATGACCATGCTCCCGTGCGGTTGCCGGTGGTGGCCATCGGCGGGAAGGTGAATGCCTCCCGGCAAACCGTGCCCATACGCCTGCGGCTGGACAATCCTGCGGGAGAGTTCAGACCCGGCATGATGGTGCGGCTGACGTTTCCAGGAGCACACCATCCGGAGGCACTGGTGATCCCGCGATCGGCACTGCTCGAGGAAGAAGGGGTTTTCAGCGTTTTTGTGCTGCGCAAAAACAGGAGCGTTGAGAAAAGAAAGATTTCCGTAGGGATCAGGCACGATCATTTTGTTGAAGTGCTCGACGGTCTGAAAGAAGGAGAGAAAGTGGCTGTCACGAAAACCTACTCGCTTACCGACGGAATGAAAGTAAATGTCCGCTGACCAATCCGGAACCAGATGACAGAAAAAGAACATAAAGGCAGACAGGGAAACGGTTTATCCCGTTTTGCGGTGGAGAATAAAAGGGCGCTTATCTTCACGGCCCTGTTGCTGTCGGCCATCGGGTTTTATCTTATATACAAAATCCCGGAAGGGGTTTTCCCGGATGCCACGTTCCCGCGTATTGCCGTGGAGGTGGATTACGGGCTGGCTCCGCTGAAAGAAATGGAGATGCAGGTGGTTAAACCCATTGAAGAGGCTGCGATGATGGTTGAGGGGGTGCGCACCGTACGTTCTTCCATAAGCAGGGGCTCTGCCGAGGTGAATATTGATTTTCAGTGGAACCAGGATATGTTCAAAGCCTATCAACTGGTGCAGTCCGCCGTGAGCGGGGTGCAGCATCAGTTGCCACCGGGTGTGCAGCTTGAGGTACGGCGTTTTACCACCAGCACCTACCCGGTGGCCGGGTACAGCCTTACCTCTGATAAGATGAATCTGGAACAACTGCGTGATCTGGGGATCTATACCATCCGCCCGCAACTGGCCAGTATCCCCGGCGTGTATAATATCGAGGTCATGGGAGGGCATCAACGGGAATTCTGGGTGAACCTTGATCCGCAGAAACTGGCTGCGTTGCACCTGGACTACCGGCAGGTGGAAGAAGCCCTGCGCCGGTCCAATACCCTCCAGTATGTGGGACGGCTGAATGAAGCACATAAACTGTATCTGAATATTGCCGACAACCGGTTCCTGAAAATGGAAGATATCGGGAAAACGGTGGTGGCCCGGAACGGTCCCACCCCGGTGTTGCTGTCCGATATTGCGACCATTGAGCCGGCGATCAAAGAGACGTTCCTGGCTTGTGAAAGTGATCTGAAGCCTGCGGTCCTGGTGACGGTGATCAAACAGCCTGGCACCAATGCCGTTTCTATAATGAAAGAGGTGGACCGGCAGTGGAAAGACCTGGAGAAAGTGCTGCCTGCCGGTGTAAAGGTGAGCAAGTGGTATGATATGACCGACTTCATCCGGGGATCCATAAATAGTGTGCGCGATGCGATCCTGCTGGGAGCACTCCTGACGATGGTGATCCTCCTGCTTTTCCTGCGACGGTTGCGTATTACCCTGGTTACGGCGGCTATTATCCCCGTGGCATTGTTTATCACGTTTATTTTTATCAAACTGTCGGGGATGAACCTGAGCCTGATGAGCCTGGGAGGACTCGCGGCGGCCATCGGAATACTGGTGGATAATGCCATTGTGGTGATAGAGAATATCGAGAGATACCTGGAGGCAGGACATTCCAGAAAAGAGGCTGTGGTAGAGGCTACGAGTGAGATCATTCCACCCCTGCTGGGGGCCACGTTAACCACCCTGGTGGTGTTTATCCCCCTGGTTTTTCTTACCGGCGTGGCAGGTATTTTTTTCAGGGCTCTGGCCTCAACCCTTTCCATTGCCATCCTGGTGTCTATGCTGCTGGCGGTGTTTCTGACGCCTGCGCTGGCGGTGGTGTTTATCTCCACGAAAAAGAAAAAACCGGGCAGGGTGATGCCCAAAATCATAAGCGTACAGCAGACCCTGCTCAAAGGATTGATCCGGTGGCCGGCGATCACTGTTTTTTTGGTTTTGCTGTTTGCCGGGATCGCCGTCTGGTCTTATCTGAAGATACCCAGCGGTTTCCTCCCCGAATGGGACGAAGGGACCATCGTGCATGATTACCTGGCTCCCCCCGGCAGCTCCATTGAAGGGACCAAAAGCATGCTGAAGCCCATAGCCCGGTTTATCATGAGTATCCCCGAGGTGAAGACTTACTCCCTGCGTACGGGCCGCAGCCTGGCACATCCGCGTACCCACGCCAACGACGGCGATTTTGTGATCAGCCTGAAAAGGGGGCATAAACGGTCTTCTTTTGAAATCATGGATGAGATCAGAAAGTTTGATGAGGTGCATGAGCCGCGTCTCCAGCCCGAGTTGTTCCAGGTGCTGCCCGACCGGCTGAACGACCTGAGCGGCGAGATCGCCCCCATTGTCATAAAAGTGTTCGGAGAGAAACAGGCGATCATCCAGGAAACGGCTGCCCATATTGCCGACTCGCTGGAAAAAGTTGCGGGGGCTGTGGATGTCTATAAAGGTTTTGCCCGCAGTGAGCCGGAACTGACCATTCGTGTTGATCCCGAGGCAGCCAGCCGTTACGGTCTGACGGTAGGGGAGGTGAGCGACGCCGTGCATATGGCCCTCTGGGGAGATGATGTAACCAGTATGATGCAGGGGCTGAAAATGATACCGGTGCGGGTGCGATATCTTAAACAGGACTTTAACCATATGGAAAAGATCCGCCGCATGCCTCTGTACCTGCCTTCCATTGACAGGGTGCTGCGACTGGATGAGGTGGCACAGGTGGAGAAAGTGCCGGGAAAAACCGATATTGATCATGAGAATATGAGCCAGGTGGTAAACATAAAAGCCCATATCTCCGGGCGTGATCTGGGGAGCATTATCAATGATGTGAAAGGGATGTTACAGCAGATTCCTTTGCCTCCGGGCGTGACGGTGGAGATTGGCGGGCAGTATAAAAGCCAGCAACAGGCTTTCCGCGAGCTGATCCTGATCCTCGCCTTCGGGGTGCTGATGGTATTCTCTATCCTGCTCTTTGAGTTCAGGTCCTTCCGCACTGCTACGGTCATCCTTCTCGGGACCGTATTGTCGGTGAGCGGTGTCTTCCTGCTGCTGTGGATCACCCGGATCCCATTGGATATTTCCGCTTTCATGGGAATGATCATGATTGTGGGGGTGGTGGTCAACAACGGAATCCTGCTGATCGATTATACGGAGAAATTCCTGAAAGAAAAACCCGATGTGCGGGAGGCTTTGCTGATGGCCGGAAGGGTGCGTATGCGCCCCATCCTCATGACCATGCTGGCCACCATCTTCGGTTTTCTGCCCCTGGCCCTGGCAATGGGCGAAGGTTCGGAGATGCTCCAGCCCCTGGCCGTATCCATGATCGGCGGCATGAGCCTGGCAATGTTCCTTTCCCTGCTGGTGATTCCCGGATTGTACTGGATCGTAAACAGGAAAGTGACCCCCCTTCGCTAAAGCTGCGGCGGACGAAGAAAGGGAGTCCTCACCCTCTATTTTTTAATCGCAAAAAACGGCATCTCCTTGCCGGGGATAATATGCGATTCGGTGATGAATGATGTGGCCAGCCGCGTGGGAACGGGTTCGAAATAGTAATTGACCGGCGTAATGCCTTCCGGCGGATTCTTCCATACTTCTTCCGGTGGTTTTTCTTCCTCCGACAACGGGCTGTATCCGTTTTCGGAAGGAGTGAACTTACGGCTGTCTGCCAAAACATATACGGGGATATCCTGCTTCCGGCTCAGGGACGTGATGGCATGAGACCCGCATTTGTTGATGAAGATGTCCGGGTACACCCGGTCGGCTCCCAGGATGACCAGGTCCGTCACCCCCAGCAAAGGAGAGAACCCCGTATCCGTGACGATCTTGACACGGTATCCCAGCTTTGCCAGATATCTGGCCTGCTCCCGTCCTTCCATCATCGGCCTTGATTCGGTCTGGATAATATTGATGTTGAGTTTGCGGTTGCTCAGTTGACGGAAAAGATAACGCACCACCGAACTCTGGCTGTGTAATAATATCTGTTTGTCCCTGAGCGTTACCTTGGCCAGAAACTTTTCTGTGATCTGTTTGTTTACGTGTTGCCATTGCTTCCTGTAGGCCAGAATAAGATCATACAGATCTGCCGAAGACAAACCGCTTCTTTCCGGAAGATGATCCGTAATATGATCCGAAAAATGGGCCAGGATAGCAAAGTCAGCCATTTTCTTTTTAAAGGAAACAAATAGTTTCTTCAGCGCTTTCACTTCTTGATCCGTCAGATCGGGAGCGTCGATCAGATACGTCAGCAATTCGTCTGTCAGCTGCTGCTGAAGCGTGCCCGATCCCGAGATATGATCGTTTATGATCTTGTTAAGTATGCCACTGATGGGGTCTAAACTACTCATGTTCGAAAGATAGGAAAAAAAGTGGAATTTTGGAATCCCGGAAGCCTGATCAAAAGGAGAATCTCCCTCCCCGCCAATGGCTGAGAAGGCGGGTTTGTGGTTTGTGGTTTGGCTCTGCGCTTATCTGTGTTATCTGCGAGAAAGATTCTCACGCTGATTACGCAGATTTGAGGTTTGTGGTTTGATGGTTTGTGGTTTGGGAAGTTGTTTATTGGAATTTGTGCATTTAGTATTGAGATTTTTTTACAACTTCTTAAATCATAAATCGTTATTCTTTGTTCGATATTCTTCAATCCCTAATGATGAGATCCTTTGTCGTTCCGCATTAAAAAGCCTTTTGGCTTTTCTAATGTGGAAATTGTGATAAATTAAATTTGGAAAGTGATGGGTGATATTCCCCCTCCCACACCGGGGGAGGGGGCTAGGGGGTGGGGTGAACCAGGCCTGGAAAGAGCGGTTGACCCCCTTCGGGGATCGGAATCTGTTGTGTTGTGTACCACCCCGTAACCGGGGTGGTTATTCATGTTTAGCCAATTCGTAGAAGGTTCAAAATGAGAAACCTTTTTACCGGCTGAAGGGCTTCGTTCAGTCAGACGGTTCGCCTTGAGGAGGAGGGTTGGGGAGGGGGTCAAACGAAAAATAGTGGACAGGTATTCTTTAATAACCGAATATCAATATTTGAATTATACATATTTAAATATTTATTTAAATATCTATTTAAATATGTATTTAAAAAATTGTCATTCTTCTTCCCAGTCCAGCAATCTTTTCTCTCCCTCGATTTTTTGGATATCCCCGATCTCCTGTGTAACCTCCAGTACCCCTTTGTATTCGCCGGTTTCCGAGCGTACGGCAAAATAACGGATCAGCAGGTAATCCTCTTTTTTATGGATCCAGAAGGAAGCCTCGTCTTTTTCTCCTTTGCGAAAAGCTTCCACGATTTTCTGCACGATGTGCACACTGTCCGGCGGATGACAGTTCTGCACTTTTCTTCCTATGATCGAAATGCTGCGGGTAAAAACCCGTTTTTCGGGCGTGGAAAAGAAACGAACTTCGTCGTTTTCGTCCACATAGGTGATATCCACCGGCAGGTGGTTGAACATCAAGGTGATCTGTTCTGGGGTTACTTTTCCGGTGCCCAGATCAATCAGACCCTGGTGGTTGATATTTTCTTTCTGTTTATACAAAGATTCTTTTTCCGGCCTGACAAAAGGAAATTCCAGTTCGAGGCTTTCTTCCAGCAACCGGTTCTGAATATCTTCAGGGAAGGTTTCCAGTATCACCGGGGTGAGGATTTTATCATCCCTGAAAACGATGGTGTGCATGTTGTAATAAACGCTGCCCAGAAAACGGTTGAAGGCTTTGATATCAAAAGGATCCTTGTAGAGTTCCTCAATCAGGCTTTTCAGGTCGCGACGGATATCATCATGGTAGGACCACATTACCTGCACACACCTGTAATCGGACCATTGTTTTTCCAGGGCCGGGAAGAGGACATTTTCCTTGATCTCATACAGGTTGATAAAGCCTTCAATTTCATGAAATGCTTCCAGCATCTCTTTACGCAACTTTTTATCGCCGGGATTCCGGTTAAGCTGTGTGTTCTTCGGTCGCAAGACCGACAGTTTTTTCTTCAGCGCTTCATTGTTCCGGTTCAGGTACCACAGGAAAGTCCCTTCCCCGGGTTTCAGCGCCGGATATTCCTGAATGCGGATCTGAAAAAGATTCAGCATTTTGTTGATCCCTGTCTTCAGCGCTTCCAGAGGAATATCCTGTTGGTACAGCTCATCTACGGCCGTGATGATATCTGCCGGCACCAGCCCTTTGAATAACAGACGGTATTGATCCCTCAGATCGATTCCGCGTGCACCCTGAATCAGCAACCGGGTCAATTCAACCAGCGCTTTAACTCTCGCTTCTTTTTTTTGACTGAATTCAGACATATTTTGAACGATAAATGCCTAACAAGCTATATAATAGCCACTTGTGAACCGATAGCTGTAAATCATGAACCCGGACCTACACCCCCCGGGTTATCTTCAACAAAACAACGCCGTGCGAGGGGATCTTCAGTTCCATCCCTTTGTGGAAAGTCCCCAGGTTTTTCTGTCTCCACAGATCTCTGACCTCATAGGAATTTCCTTTCAGTTTCAGATCGGAAAACATCACGTTAATTTTTTCTTTTCCTTCCCCCAGGTTAAAGATCCCTGCGGCCCAGGATCCGTCAGCCAATGGTTTGGTCCAATACTGTATGTTTCCTTTCACATAGACCTTATCAGCTTGTTTTCCCAGCGGGTCCTGGTCCACGGCCAGCACTTCGTCGTTGGTAAGGAGGCTCATGGTGAAGTCGTCCATGCGTGTCAGGTCGCAGCCGATGAGCAGGGGAGCTGACAGAAGGGACCAGAGGGAGATATGGGTATACTGTTCATCGGGGGTCAGACGGGTGGGGCGGATATGCGGGCCCCAGCCTACCCAGCCTACCACCAGCATATCCGGGTCATTCCAGTGGCCGGGAGAAGCGTAGGGTGAGGCCGTATTCTGCCGGAAACCGATACCGGACATGCTGTTCCATGTATCGGTGATATCTCCGGTGGTACGCCACAGGTTTCCTCCCACCGTAGCGCCCCACTCCCAAACATGTCCCATGCCGTACTGGCACAGGCTGTACACGATATCCCTGTTGACGGTATCCAGGGCCTTGCGCATGAGGAGGTAAGGTTTCTGAAGTTCCTCCAGGCTGTTGTCTTTGGCGATCTTTCCATAAGAACACCAGTCGTATTTGATGTAATCAATGCCCCAGCCGGCCCAGGTTTTTGCATCCTGGAATTCATGCTGATAACTGCCCAGATAACCACCGCAGGTATAAGGCCCGGGACTGGAGTATATACCCAGTTTCAGGCCTTTGCTGTGAACGTATCCGGACAGGTCTTTGAAGTCCGGGAATTTTTCATTTCCTGTGATTGCACCGTCGGGGGTGCGGTGCGGAGCTTCCCAGCCGTCGTCAATGTTAATATAGCTCCAGCCATGGTCGGCCAGGCCGGTGGAGAGAAAAGCATCTGCAGCAGCCTTGACCTTATCCGCATCTACGCTTAATCCCCAGACGTTCCAGCTGTTCCAACCCATCGGGGGGGTCAGTGCCAGGGTGTTGCCGGCACGGATAAGCAGGGTGGCCGTATCAGTGCCGGCAGCATTACGGGCCGTAATGCGGACAGGATAGTCCCCTTTCCGGAGGATTTTGCCGGTGATGATCCCTGTATTATCATCTATTTTCAATCCTTCCGGCAATCCTTTGACGTCTATAGAGACAGGGCGTTCTCCGGTGACGGGGATACGGTACAGGAAAGGGTGCCCGGGACGTGTCCCATACACCCGCGGACCGTTGATGCGTGGGGAGGCCGGCGGCGGAGGCGTAAGGATGTAAGGTGCTCCGACGTTGGCAGTAATGATGTTTTTTGACTTTTCGGGCTTGAAAGAACATTGCAACAGACAGTTGGCCGTGTCAACATTGATAAATGAAATGGAGTGTCTCAATGCTTTTCCCGCTTTCAGATGAGTGGTTGTCGTTTCACTGAAAATAACCCGGTCATTCTCCTGGTTGATCACTTCAACAGACAGGACACCGTCGAAGTCGTCTTTTGTGGAAGCGTTGTTTAAGACAATGATCTTCTTATAATTCACCTGCCTGCTGATCATGAAAGGTTCTTTACGCAGATTGAAAGTTACATAATCCCCGACATCGCGCATGGAGATGTATGGGGCCGGACCGTACATGCCTCCTAGGCCGCCCCGGTCGAACACACGGATGGCAATAACATTTTCTCCGTCCCAGTTGATACGCAGATCGTCGGCAGCCAGCATATATTTACGGGAGACAGCCCATGTTTCTCCTCCGTTGGGAATGTCGTCCGGGAATTTTGTGCCGGCGGAAACGGTTTTTCCGTTTTGTCCCAGAGGCTTGCCGTTCAGCCAGGTTTGATCACGGTCGTCAATCTTTCCCAGAAAGATAATCAGCGAGTCCTTGAAATAAGCATGTGTTTTAAGGGAAGAAGGAATGTTAACGTGAATACGGTACCAGGCGTACCCGTCGAGGTCGGCATGTCCCTGTGCGTCCCACAGATCCAACGGGGAGATATCTTCCCAACTGCTATCATTAAAAAGAGGAGAGGAAAAGGAAGGATTATCTCCCGGCTGAAATTTCCATCCGTCAGTGAGCAGGATATTCCCCTGCCTGGGTTGGGAACAGGAAAAAAGAAAGCTTATCAGTAGCAGCGATAAGATAAACGGACTTTTAATTTTTACAGGAGGCTTCATCATGAAAAGGTTTTATGAATGACAAAGAGTGGATCAATCGTCGTTATCTCTACCGGCGAGGTGTGCAGGATAGGGAGCTTCTCTGCGAAAGGAATGCCAGATAATACGGTTCATCAGGTCATCTTCTCCGGCGTCTATGCCCAGGGCTGCCAGACGGGCTGATTCACGGGCAAAATAAAGGTCTTTACCGGTGAGTGTGGTGGCCGGGGGGTTCATCTCATCCAGCGGGATACGGTTTTTTTCATGTGTGTACGGCGTATAATCTGGTATGCCGGTGAATACGCCGGTCATGAGATCGGCGGTAGCATCTTCAATGTTCATGGGAGGCAGTCCGAGAATCTGTTCAATGGTATGGATCATGGAAGTTTGATTGTACCGGGCGGAGACGGTTTTCCCCAACCTTGAATACGGGCTGATCACCAATGCCACGGTGCGGTAGGCAGAGACATGATCCCAACCGGCCTGCGAGTCATCCTCGGTGACAAAGACTACGGTATTTTCCCAGAACCTGCTTCTGGTAAGGGCTTCGATGATCTGTCCCAATGCCAGGTCATTGTCGGCTACCATAGCGCGGGGAGTGGGATGATCCGGAGCAGTACCAGCCGTATGATCATTGGGCAGCGCCATAACGATCAGATTGGGCAGTGCATCCCCGTCCATCTTTTCATACCGGTGAAGGTCTTCGATAAATGCATGGGCCCGCATGATATCCGGAAAGTTATGGCTGTCATAGGCCGGGTAACTTTGGGAAAGAATCCCCCTGACCCGGTCGATGGTCGTTTTGTTTACGAAAGGCACCGTTTTTCCCGCGAGATAATCATGATAGATATCGGCCCATTTCTTATCTCCGTAATCGAAAGGAACGGAAGCTTCTCCGTATATCAGGGCACTCTTCCCGTGGTCCAGGGCATTGTCCCAGATAAAGCCGGTTTTGGGATAGGCCATGGCATCATACAGCACATGGGTATAGCTGCGGAACCATGCTCGTACGTTCTTTTCAATATAATCGGTAACGATCGAAGCGTCGGTCCACAGATGTCCTTCAGCCGAGCATTTGCCGGAAGCTTCATACCGGTCCAGCAAGGCATACTGCTCGGCCAGCTTGTGTGTGTTAGGGGTAATCTCTTCTCCGAAAGCACAGAGAGAGGTGTCTCCGTCGCCTTGTTTCATATCGCCCAACACCTGGTCATACGTCCGGTTTTCTTTGATGATGTATATAACATGTTTGAAAACCGAAGGTTCTCCCACGCGTTCGGGAACGGGTACCGGGGAGCGGTCTTTTCGCGGAAGCAGGGAGGCCAGTTTTACACGGTTCATACGGTTGGTTTCCCTTACCGTAGTGGTCCAGGAGGTAAGCTGCTGTTCATCAGGCAAGGGAATGACGGATATTCCGGCCAGCATTCTGTGCGCGTTGTAGGCACCCCGGGAAGAGGGAGCTCCCTTGTCTGTAAAAAGTGTGCGGGCTCCGAGTCCTTCAATGTCAGCCACATACATTTTGTTCATGTCTTCTGCCAGCGCAATGCCTCCCGGATAGGCACCGGTGGGAATAAAGCCTGTCACCTTGCTTTTTCCTTCTGTGCCGCCGGAAGAAGCCTTATCTCCAAGTGTAATCACTGCGATGGCATTGTCCATACCATTGGCTACATAGAGTGTTTTTCCGTCGGTACTGATGGCCAAACCGTTGGGCGAGTCGCCAAAATAGGGATTGTTTTCCTGCATCAGCCGGACAGATATTTTTTCGACAACCTGATCCGATTCGGTGCGTATGACGCTGATGTAGTCCTCATTGCCGTTGGCCACATAAACGAATTTTCCGTCGGGCGAAGCCACCAGGTCGTTGGGATGCAATCCTGCGGGCAATTCCCGGATAACTTTTCCGCTTTCAGAGTCTATCACATGGATGGTGCCGGAGTTCACCGATCCGGTTACAGGGTCAACCGAAGCCTTTCCCCAGGGGATCCCGGCAACCGCCTTTGTATCTTCCGTAGGGACACTTCCCGACCAGTTGGTTACGTATAGCTTCCCGGCAGCGCTGACCACCCCATAAGGAGCCAGTCCAGTACGGGATTTCCACAAAACCGTCCCGGTTTCAAGATCCAGCTTGGCCAACCGGTCGTTGCCGTTCAGAACAATATAAAGCACCGGTTGCCCGCCGGATTGTGAAAAAACCATTTCATTCGGCAGGGATGCCCTTGCTTCCCCCTCGGGGTTAAAATGATACGTGTTTATAACCGATAGTTTCAGACTGTCCCATACGGCACGGAAGACCGTGTTACGGGCACCCCAGAAAAGAGTGGATTTTCCCCGGATATTGACCCAGAGGATCCCCGAATAGGTGTTCATCGTATGAGGTACATTATCCCGGACGGAGTAACGGTAAAGAATTGAGTCTTTTCCGGCATCCAGGACCAGCACGCTGTACCGTTCTTCGACGGCAACATATTTCTTGTCCGGCGAAATGGCTACATCCAGTGCATGATTCTCCAGGGTAGAATCCCCGAAAATGATCATCTTTCCGGCCGGTTTTAGGATTTTGTTGTAAGGCATATCCATGCCGGCAGTATCCGGATGGTTCTTTTGACCGGAAACACAGCTGTAAAAAGTAAGCAGAGACAAGGCGATGAGCAGAGAGAGCAAATGATGGCTCTTGTAAAATTTAATTAATCTCATGTTTTTTTAATAAATAATTAAAGTTTCGAACATTTTGCTTCTTGATTAAGAATTATTTTATCAAACAAACTGCAGATTTTTTATTTCATTGATTATCTACGTTTTGCAGATTCTATTTTTTTGTTAAACCCAACTTGGCGCAACTTTGCGTTTTCTTTGCGTAACTCCGCGTAACAGCTATTCCGCCAGGATTCGCAAAGAAGTCGCGAAGAACCGCAAAGGTTTATATTGTACTAACATAATATATTCCAGACATATAAATTTTTTAATCCAGTGCGAAACTTTA
>JANTHB010000081.1 GCA_024762655.1 Bacteroidales bacterium | reverse complement strand
GACTTTCTGAATTTCTCGGCATACCGCACGATCACGTCATATTCTTTTCCGTTTTCCCGGTATTTTGTTGCGGTCAGCCCGTTTACCCGGTTTCTTAAGGCTGTAGCAACCATGACGGTATTCAACCCGAAATGGGTCATTTTATCCTGATCCAGGACAAACTGCATCTCCGGGCGTTCCCGGTCACGGCTGATAAGAACATCGCGGGTACCGGAAATATGTTTCAGTTCGGTGGCAATCTTATCCGCGATGATATCCGTCTGATCAAAATCATGCCCGAAGACCTTCACTTCAAGATTGTTTCCTCCTCCCATGCCCATCATCCGGGATTGTCTGCTGTTTCCGGGGTCGACATTAAATTTCTCGATCTCGGGAAATTGTTCCAGATCTTTTCGCATCATGTCCGAGATCATAAAAATATCCCGGCTCCTTTGTTCCAGGGGGATCATCTTGAATGTAAAAGTGATAATATAGTTACCCGACTCGGTAAAAATAGCCAACAGACTGTTTTCATCCCCGGCACCGGTACTTGTTGATGTAATCTCTATCTCGGGGTATTTTTTATGAAAAATATCCTCAAGCTTCCTGGCAAGCTGCATACTTTGTTCAATGTTCACTCCCTGAGCCAGCTTGACGACCGCCCCGATCTGGTTATTGTCGGAAGCCGGCATGAATTCAGCCCCTACTTTTCCAACCAGAAAAATCGAAGCAATAAAAATGGCCAACGAGCCTGTAATGACGATCCACTTCTGCCTGACAGCCCAAATAAGTGTCTTTTCATATATCTTATCGAGCCAATCCAGCAAATTTCTTGAAAGATAATAGAGTTTTCCGCCCAGTTTCTTCTTATCTGGTAATGTATTGGTAAGCATTTGCGCAGAGAGCATCGGGGTGAGGCTCAGGGCTACGATTACCGACGTAGCAATCGTGATGGTAACAATCCAGCCCAAGGGCCTGAATAAAATACCGGTCATGCCGCCTACCATGGTCAGGGGAAGAAAGACGGCGATCACTGTAAGGGTGGAGGCCATCACGGCATTACTTACTTCATTGGTGCCATAAATAGACGCCTCCCTGGGATAACTTCCCCGTTCAATATGCTTTGTCGCATTTTCCAGTACCACAATCGAATCATCCACGACCATCCCGATGGCAATGGCAATGGAAGACAGGGTAATAATATTAATGGTGTCTCCCGTAAGCAGCATATAAATAAATCCGACAATAAGCGAAATCGGAATCGATAGGGCAACAATCAATGTGGCCCGCCAACGTCCCAGAAAGAACAACACTACCACCACCACAAATAATAAGGCATACAGGACCGTTTCGGTAAGGTTGTTTATGGATGCCTGGGTATATTCGGAAGTATCAAAGATGGTCTCTATTTTCACATCAGGAGGGAGGTTTTTTATCAAATCAGGGAGTCTCTTTTTTATCTCTCTCGCAACGGAAACCGTATTGGCGTCGGATTGCTTCTGAATCATCAGCCTTACCCCTTTACGTCCGTTGATACGTTCGTCCTGGTCCACTTTCTTCAGGCTGTCGGTGACCGTAGCCACATCTCTTAACCGAACGGTTTTCCCGTTTACATTGCTGATAATAAGATTCTTGATCTGATCGCTGTTTGAGAATTCACCCTGTACCCTGAGCGCCAGATTGGACTTACCCATCTCCATATTCCCGGCAGGAAGATTGAAGTTGTTGGCTGCCAGTATATTCCCCAATTGTTCTACCGTGAGATGGTAAGCATCCAGCTTGCGAGGATCCACATCTACCATGACGGCACGGATAGGGGCTCCGATGATAAACACACTACCTACGCCATCCAGTCTGTTAATGGGGTTTACCAGATTGTCGTCCAGAATGTCTTTCAGGGCCGCATAACTTTGATCTGCGGTGGCGGAAAGCATAATAACCGGCATCATACTGGTACTGAATTTAAAAATAGTGGGTTTTTCCACCCCGTCGGGTAACGATCGTTCCGCCATCCCCACAGCATCCCTGACCTCATTGGTTGCTTCATCCAGGTTGGTTCCCCAGTTGTATTCCAGGGTAATGACCGAGACATTGTCCTTGGATGAGGAAGTCATCTTTTTCAGGTTGGATAAAGAGCTGAGCTGGTCTTCCAGGACCCGGGTTACATTTTCTTCAATGTCGGCCGCATTGGCACCCTGATAAAAGGTAAACACCGTGATATAGGGAGGATCCATCTTCGGGAAAAAGTCAACAGGTAGTTGAAAATAGGCATATAACCCGAAGATAAACAGCCCAATGAAAACCATCGTTGTGGTTACCGGTCTTTTTACGGCACTACTGTATAAACTCATGATTTTTCTATTTTACTTAATTTTTAATGCTTAACGGTTTGTTTTCCATCAACTTGTTTTGTCCTTCAATGACCAGTTCATCTCCTTCCCGGAGCCCTTTCAGTATTTCTGTCTGATCATCGTAAACCCGGCCCGGTTTTATGATTCTTTTCGCGGCCCGGTTCCGGTTGTTTACAAAAACATATTTGTCATTGGTGCCGATTTGTTTGATGATGGCAATGGTAGGAATTAAGAGGATCTTTGCCTGGCCCATATTTAATTTCACCCGGGCAAACATACCCGGGCGCAAATCCAGATTGTCGTTGGGGACTTTAATTTCCACCGTAAAGGTTTTGGTGGAGGGATCTATCGTAGGGTATTTTCTGTATATGGTGCCGGTATATACCTGTTCCGGGTAGATATCCGAGGTTATTTCAGCCTGCAAACCCTGCTTTACAGCCGGGAAATAGGCCGCTTCTATATTTACAACCGCTTTTAAGTAATTGATTTGTACGAGGGATATGACAGCAGCTTTCCCCACAGCGGGGACCGGGGCCCCGGAATAGATCTCTCCGTTTTCAAAATATTTCCCCGAGATAATTCCGTCAAAGGGGGCTTTGAGCAGGGTATTGTCCAGAAGGAACTGATAGCTGGTTTTGGCAGCCTCATAGGCGGTTTTTGCCTGATCATACTGCTGTTCAGCGATACTGTTCGTTTTTTTCAGGGTGTCCAAACGTCTGAAATTGGTCTCCAGATTCAATAAATTAATTTTAGCCTGTTCGAGGTTGGTACGGTCCATGAATACCAGAACCTGATCCTTCCTGACCCGGTCCCCTACCTCCACGGCGATTTTTTCGATTTTTCCCGGTGAGGCAGGAGCCAGGTTAACCTCCCTGAAAGGCAGCAGGGTGGCCGTGTATGTGTTTTTCCGTGTTACCGTGGTTTTTTTCAGGATTTTTGTGCTTACGGTAACCGGTTTTATGGCTTCTTCGGATGGTTTTGCAGTATTCTCTTCCTGTTTGGTTTTACATGAGGTGGTAACAACCAGCATGCCTGCGAACAGGGACATCGTTACAAATCTTAACGTCTTCATTTTTATAGCTGTTTATAGGTTATTGTTTATTTTCAGTAAAGCAAGCTCGGCATTCAGCAGTTTGATCATGGCACTGTAATAGTTGGATTGAGCGGTCAGATAATCATTGTTGGCACTGGTGAGTTCCAGACTGGAAATCAGCCCTTGTTTGTATTTTCTGTTCATGTGGGTAAGCACATCTTTTGCCACTTCAACATTCATTTTCTGACTTTCAAATTGCTCCAGCAGATTGTTGTAGTTATACCTCAATTGTTTTTCCGTCATGGTTAGCTGGTCTGTGAGCAAAGCCTCTGTGTTTCTGGCAATATCATGGTTTATCCTGGCCTGTTTTACTTCTGCCAGTCTTTGTCCTCCCGACAGGATTGGGATGCTTAAAGTCAGGCCTATCATGTTTTTGGGAGTAATGTCAAATAGGGGTTTTTTGATTTTCTTGGTGTAAGAGTACGTTGCAACAAGGGTGGGAAGGAAGCTGGATTTTTTTAATAAAACCTGCTTTTCCGCCATCTGGTTTTGTAGCTGAACCAGTTGGTAATCAAGATTATTGCTGATATTAAATGTGTTTCCGGAAAAACCCGGCCGGATATACTTTTGTTGAATAACCGCCAGGTCTGTCGAAAGGGTGACGGCCTGGCCCGGTTGTAACCCCAGTTGCAATCGTAAAATGTTATACCCCAACTCCAGTTGTCTCTCGGTGGATTTTAAAGCGTTGTCTATGGAAGCGACCATCACCGCGAGTTTTTTTGCATCCGTTTGTTCAATGACTCCCGCACTTGCCAGGTCATTGGTTTTTTGGAATGTGATCTGGGCATTGGCCCGGTTCTCTTTTAATATATCGATTAACTTTTGCGTGATCAGGATCATATAATAGGACTGTATGGTCTGTTCCTTTACATCCAGAATATCTTTCTGGTAGTTTTGCTCTGATACTTTATGGGCCAGCTTCGCCAGTTTTAATCCTACATAATAACTTCCGCTGAAGACCAATTGATTTATGCTGGCCCGGAAGTTACTGGTGGGGTTGAATTGGATGGTGACAGGGGGTGCATTGGGATTCATTTTCAATTGAGCCTCGGCGCCCATGTAATTTGTATAATCCAGGGATGCACTTGCCTGTGGCAGTCCCTGGGCTATGGATGTCTTAATTTGCTGAGCGGACGCGTCAACGGTAAATCTTGAGTTGATCAGCTTCTTGTTATGGTCCAGCGCATAGTTGATGGCACTGTCCAAAGATAACACCAACGTGTCCCGGCCAAAAACCGGAATCATGCCAAAAGAAATAAAAGCAACCAAAAATATTTTTGACCACATCTTTTTAATTTTAGATCTCTTCTTGTTCATTTCTCAATCCGTTTTTATGTTTAAATTTTTTCTTCAATGATCCTGTGCCCTTTCAGGGTGGAAATTCCGATAAGGCTTATTTTTGCGTTTCTTCTAAAATTTTCTTTTTTGTTTCTATACTCATAAAACTTTCATGTTCTTTAGAGTTTACTACCGGATAAAAAAAATCAGTTATTAAACTGTTCGTTGAAATTATTAATAATCTTCAGGCCTTTCTCCGTAGCGATTCCCCGGACAAAATTTACCGCTATGTTTTCAAGTAATTCGGACCGGTTATATTTGTCATGAGGAAACAATTCTTCATTTCCCATGATATTGAACTGTTCCATGATTAATTTGGTAGTGATATCCGGATTGATATCCTTTCTCAAATAACCTTCTTCTTTCCCCTTTTTAATAAAATGAATAATACGTTCATATCCTTTTTTCCGGTGTTCTTCCCCTGTGCAATTAAAAATTTCGGGATAATATTTTTTTATATCATGAAAAAACAAAGGGCTGACAGATTTAATGCGTTCAACACTTCTTCTGATAGAATGAAGAAAAGCTTCTATTACGTTGTCTGCGTTTTTCAGGATCTCCCGATATTCTTTTTCATCTTCTGCCGAAATATGGTTAAAGCATGCTTTTATTAATTCATCCTTTGTACTGAACAGCTCATATATCGTGCGTTTTGATATGCCCAGATTCTCGGCAATCGTGTCCATTGTAACACTTCTGATGCCATAACGCATAAACAATTTGACAGACTCTGTTATGATCCTGTTTTTGGTATCCATGTTTTTTAATTTCGGGACAAATATATAAAACTTTTGGTAATGCAAAAGTTTTATGAGTACTTTTTTTTAAATATTTTTGGTTCCCTCGCAAGATGAATGTTTTTTGTATAATAATAAATTCTGTGTCACACCACCACATCCGGTTTGAAAAGTTCTTCTGGTTTTAGACTTGTTTTTTGGTATGTACCCTTACATTTATTTGCCATTTTTCTTGCTTACATCTTGACTTCCTGGATGGTTTTTGATAAATTTGGAGGAAAAATGAACGGATAGTGGAAGCTTATAACAATATATCAGGATAACAAGTAACCGAAAGAATTCATTGATTGATTATTAACATTAATAATTATCAGAAAATGAAAAAGTTTGTATTCTTACTAATCCCGGTAATCTTGGGTTCGAACATGATGGGACAAAGCCCTGAAAAGATGAACTATCAGGCGATAATAAGAGATGTCAATAACCATCTGATTGCCAATAAAAACATTGGTATGCAGATCAGTATTTTACAAGGGGGTGAATCCGGGACCCCTGTCTACGTTGAAAGGCATTTCCCCACTACCAATGAGAATGGCTTGGTAACCCTTGAAATTGGTACGGGTACCGTTGTTCAGGGAGATTTTTCTTCTATCGACTGGCTACAGGGCCCTTTTTATTTAAAAACCGAAACGGATCTTAACGGAGGTGCGAACTATACCATTACAGGAACAAGCCAACTATTAAGTGTCCCTTATGCGTTACAGGCAAAGTCCGTTGAAAATATAAATGAAAGTGATCCTGTCTTTAAATCCTGGGATAAAGATTATAATGACTTAGCACATACACCGAATATAACCGACACTATCTCTGCGGTTCTGGATACAACCGGGCAATTTATCAGAAAAGAAATTGATGGGGATATTACCAATGAAATACAAACCATTTCGAGAAAAGGACTGACGGTCACGTTGAGTCGTGGCGGTGGCTCATTCAAAGACAGTGTAAATACCTATAAGGCCGGTGATGGTATTGATATTACTGGTACGGTTATAAGTAAACACAAAGACAATATAGGTGATTTTGCACATGGCGGCATAGTTTTTTGGTTGGATGATACCGGGGAACATGGGCTGGTTTGTGCCAAGCAGGATCAGAGCACCGGTATACGATGGTATGCAGGTTCCAATACGTATACTATGGCAAAAGGCCTCGGACCGTATGCTGGAGAAATGAATACAGCTATCATTATTGCGAATCAAAGCATTGGAGACGGAAATCCTTATGCAGCCCTTATTTGTAGCGAGTTGTGGATTACAGAAGGAGACCAGAGCTTCGGGGATTGGTACCTGCCCTCCAGGTACGAACTTGATTTAATGTATAATAATAAGGAAGTCATTAATACAACGGCTGTCGCACATGGGGGAGCTGTTTTTTCAGGTACTGTATATTGGAGTTCATCAGAAGCAGGCCTTGATAAAGCATGGACAAAGAATTTTGTAACCGGGGCTCTGGGTACCGGATCTAAAAGTATTTCTTCTTATTATGTGCGTGCTGTCCGGAGATTCTGAATGAAGTTAAAACCCACAACCTTTGGCCATTGAATACATCCGAAAAAACAGGTTTTATTTTATAAAGTGATTTGATTCCTGAGATCGGTTGTTTCTTGTAGTTTCATCCTTCTACCCTGACTACCAGTCCCTTCAGGCATTAAGCTCCGGGGTGGAAAACATAGGAGCGGGATTTGATACAGCCCTTTAACCCGAAGAAAACATTAAGGGCTGAAAGGATATGCTCTATGCTATTCGTTTCCTGACATACCATATTTTCACCTGCAGTTTGGTTTTCAGGTCCAGACCGAAACCGGTGGTCTGTTCTATCTTTACAGGCGTACAACTATCGTATGTCCACTGGGTTATGTTCCCTTGTCCATTGAAAAAAGATACTATAACCTGAAATAAACTTCCGTTGCCTTTCACATAGGGAAGAAAGTATTGCCATACATTATGGGCCTCAATAAAATCCCAGGTGATTGTAAGGATGTGGTTGGTCGTGTCGTCGCTGAAAGCCGGATAATGTAACTTCTCACCATTGAAAAGCACCTCCTCGGGATCTGTTTCCGGGTTGATCGATGCCTCACTGCCGAACGGATCGCCTACCAGGGTGTGATCCGCCACATGATCCGGGAGCGATGCATTCACGAGGGTGAATCTTGTCCGGTTGTCCACCCCCTGCTCATATCCGTCCGGTTTGAAATGATAGGAGTTCCAGTGAATGGATTCGTCCCCTGCATTGTTTTTTATGATGATGGTCACGCTGTCCGGGTCGGAACTGTTCTGGTCAAACCAGGCTTTCAGGCTGTTCAGGAAAGCAGGATCTGAATCATCCACTTCAAAGATAATGGGATGTTCCATGGATTCGCCGGGCTGATAATACAGGTTGCCATTGCCGTCATACATTTCAATTTTTTCTATATCATAGCCCGGTCCGTGCAGGATGACCGCATGGCCGCTGCCTATCCTTCCTATGTTGATGGTCGTATAATTATCCACAATGTCCGGGAAAGCCAGTGTATAACCCTGGCCCAGCAGTCCCGTGATCTGTGATACGTCCACACTGTCTATATGGATGTTGGCCGACAGGGTACCGTCCACGGTGAGATCACCGGAAATATGAGCATCTCCGTTCACATCCAGTTTTACGGCCGGAGATGTCGTCCCGATTCCAACATTACCCTCCTGGGTGATACGCATTTGTTCCGCCATGGGATTGTTATCCTTGCGGGTGAGGAAAACCAGTTCGCCTGACCAGTCGGTGGCAGAACCTTCGCGACCCTGAATAGCCGCATTCTCCCAGGCTCCCGAGACGAAGGTCAGGCTGCCGGTGACCTCGTCGGGATTGACCCACTGGCCTGCCAGGTACAAAACCCCTTGAGAATGCTGGTGCGAATCCCACAGTCCACCGAGGTATAAAGTCCTGTCCATAGATGTATCAACGCCCTGGAAAGAATTTGTAAAAAAGTTGTCATGTGGCTTGCCGATCTGCAGGTTCAGGGCGGAAGGCGGAACTTTGATACCGATGTTCTCCTTTGACCAGGTCAGGGAGTCACCTTTCCAACTATCAGGTGTGGGATCATAGCCGGCAATAGCATGATCGCCCCACCCGTAAGCCGTATTCCAATGGCTGGTGTCTGTACCGGTGATGCTGCTTGCTACGGATGCTCCAAACAACGGATCGGCCTCCGTCACTCCTCCGGCCAGACTGTCTGCGGAGCGTGCATGCAGGGCATAGGGAACACTCAACAACTGACTGGTGCCGGAAAGTGTATAATTGGCGCCCCCCTCGGGGTCTGTTTCAACTTGCAGAAAATAGGGACCGGCGCTCCAGTCGATCGCCTGAAAGTCACCGGAAATCACCGTGCCCCCTCCGATCTCAATGCTGATAAGCCCGTTGGCATTGGATGCCGGTGTTTGTGTTTCCACATAAACGGCCGGGCCGGTAGCACTGCCCTTTAAAATGCTGATTTGCATGCCTACCTGCTGGTTGGAGATCAACTGGCCCGAGCTGTTGCGGATGACTGCCTGATAATTCAATTTTTCAGGACTTTGTGCCCAAAGGGTGGACACCATCAGAATAGCGATTAGGGAAAAAACTGTTTTTTTCATTTTTTATCCGGGATTTATGTCTTTTGATGCTAACAAAACGGAATTGTTTATCATCATGAATTTGTGCACTAGGGACAAAAAAACATGAGGTTATACGCTACAACCGTGCTTTAGTTTAAAAAATCTGTAATGTTTTTTAACAGATGGTCAGGGGATAAATGTAACTTACGGACGGGCAACCCATTCACTCCTTCACTCCTTCCACCTTCAGCACCAGTCCCTTCAGATATTCCCCTTCCGGGTGGAACAGGCTGACAGGATGGTCGGGGGGCTGGGTGAGCTGATAGAGGATCTGTACGTGCCGGCCGGCATTGGCGGCGGCCACGAAGACGCTCTGGCGGAATTTCTCACGACTTACCACCTGTGAGCAGGAGAAGGTGGCGAGGATGCCGCCGGATTGTATCCTGCGGAAAGCTTTCTCGTTGAGTCGTTTATATCCCTGCAGGGCATTGTGAAGGACCTTGTTATGCTTGGCAAAAGCCGGCGGGTCGAGGATGATCAGGTCGTATTTCGTTTCAGCCGTCTCCAGGTAGTCAAAGGCATCTGCCACAATACCCTTATGCGGCGCATCCTTACCGAAATTCAGTTCGACATTGGTGCGACTCAGTTGGATCGCATGGCCCGAGCTGTCCACGGTGTGTACCTGTTCTGCGCCCCCCCGCAGGGCATAGACGGAGAAGCCGCCCGTATAACCGAATAAATTCAGGACTTTTTTCCCTTTGGATAAGGTACTTATCAGGCGCCGGTTCTCCCGCTGGTCTATGAAAAAACCTGTTTTCTGTCCCTCCACCCAGTTAACGAGAAAACGGTTGCCGTATTCTGTCACTTCGCCTTCTTTGGCCTTGCCGTAAAGCCAACTGTTTTTCTGTTTGATGTCTGCTTTGAAAGGCAGGGTGTTTTCGCTCTTGTCATAGATGCCTGTGAGCTTATCCCCATAGAGGTCTTTCAGGATGGCGGCCAGCGTTTCCCGCAGCCTGTACATGCCCACCGAGTGAAACTGCATCACGGCCATCCCGTTGTAATAATCAATGATCAGCCCGGGCAGCAGGTCTCCTTCTCCGTACACCAGCCGGTATACATTGGTGTCGGGGGCGCCGGCCGGCCCGGAGGTGTGCCGGAGAGACCAGGCTTGTTCCAGGCGGTTGCGCCAGAATGTCTCGTCCGGTTCCACCGGCTCGAAAGAAACGATACGTACGGCGATGGAGCCCGGCTGGTAGTGTCCCACGCCCAGGAATTCCCCTTTGTTGTCTTCCACGTCCACCAGGTCTCCTTCGGTGAGCGGACCATAGGTCTTTTTGATGGCACCGGAAAAAACCCATGGGTGATAACGCCGCAGCGACTGGTCTTTGCCTGATTTCAGGACGATCTTACTACGGCTCATGAGGGATATTGGTTTAATTTCCGATAGATCATATAACACACCCAGGCATCTGTGGCAGCATAGGCCTGTTGTTTGGCCGTGAGCGTGTCGGCTTCCCAGTTGGAAAGACGCTGGGCTTTGGAGACCCTGAAGCCCAGCACCTGGGCCGTGATTTTTACCAGACTGGCATCCTCAATGCCGAAGTCTTTCACATAGGTCTGCAGATCAATGAATCCTTCCGGTTCAAAAGGATGCAGTTGCTGCAGTTCACGCAGGTCATCCCGGATGCCGATGCCGGCTTTGATGATGCGGAGATCGCTAAACAGCCGCCACAACTCCGGCACATAGCCCAGGCGGTTCAGCCGGATAAGCCAGACACGGTCTTGCGTAGCCAGCTGCAGCAGCGCCAGGGGGTGCCTCGTTCCTTTTTTAAAGGAAGGACGTGTCTCGGTATCAAAACCCAGCACTTTTTCCCGGAATAATCCGGGCAGCACGGAAAACAATGCTTCCCGGTTGTCAATGCATACGATTTCTCCCTCATACCGGCCTGTCGGCAGGTTCATGATATCCTCCTTGCTGATGTTATTTTGAAAAACCGGTTTCATCTTTCAGCCCGCAAAGTTACAATAATTTGCATAATCACGACACGGATATGCTTCCTCTTATTTCTTCATTCACTCATTCACAATTTTCTTCCTCTCTCCGTCTTCTTTTTCTGTTCATCGATCAACGATCAACGATCAACCTTCCTCTCTCCATTCACCGACAATTTCCGTTCGTTCGCCGATTTTCTCTTGCAACGGTTTATATGCCATGTTATGTTTACCGGACAAAGCCTCTTTCCGGCCCTCCCCCTGGGGAGGCGTGAGGGGGAGGGGTTTATAAAAAGAGTGTAATAATTAATAAAAAACGCAAAGCCATGGAAAGAGAACACAGGGAACAACATCAACCGCCGCATCATGAATCCGGCTCCAGGATCGTACTGGGAGTAATACTCTTATTTTTCGGATTTCTCTTGTTGGGGAGGAACCTTCATTTCCTGCCCCCCCGTTTATATGTGCATATTTTTTCCTGGGAGGTGATTCTGATGATTGTAGGGTTCTTCCTCCTGTTCACCCGTAATAATAAGGCGCTGGGGGTGGTTTTTCTGCTTGTCGGTGCAGTTTTTCTTGTATTAAACCGCTTTCGGCTGCCGGTAGAAGCTTCCGATCTTTTCTGGCCGGTGATCCTGCTCGGGCTGGGGCTGTTGGTATTGCTTCGTACAGCAGGCAGCCGGTGGACCGGGGTAAACCGCAACTTCGCTGCCGGAGATTTTGTGGATGAGGTCTCTATACTTGGCGGGAACCAGAAAGTGATCACCTCACAGAATTTCAAAGGCGGACGCATTACCTCGCTTTTCGGCGGCTCCAAAATCGATATGCATCAGGCCAAACTGGCACCGGGCACCAATGTATTGGATGTGGTAACCCTTTTCGGCGGTGTAAAACTGACCGTCCCCCGCGACTGGGAGGTGCAGGTGGAGGTGGTCTCCATCCTGGGAGGGTTTACTGACAAAAGAATACCGGATCCGCATATCGTAAAAGAACCGGGAAAAGTACTGATTGTCAAAGGAGTGACCATGCTGGGTGGCGGAGAGGTTCTGGAAGGATGATACGAGCCGGCAGGAAATAAACCGGCACATGGATCTTTTTTATAATTTTTGCCTTTTTACTTTTGTCTTATCGTATGGATCATCCCTTTTTTGATAACCGCCGTTTTTTTATTCCGTACTTTGTTGTCTGGGCGCTGCTCCTGATAGCCCATAGTTACCTGCTGACCGTCCTGGGCGGCTGGGCCTGGAAGCCTGCCCTGACAGCCGGTGTGGTTATGGATGGCGTATTTATCACGCTGAGCCTCTTGTCCTGGTATCCTTTGCAGGGGATGTATACCAGCAGCTCCGGCAGAGCCACCCTGATCATCAACTGGTTGGTATTTTCTGTTTTAATGCAGCCGGTATGGATCACGCTGGCGTATCCTCTGACCAGGGTCGTATTGCCGGCCATGAAGGGGAGCATGCCTTTTTTTTCCTCAATGATGCTCTTGCATATTGTTGCCGGTTTTATCCTGACGGTGATCACCCTGATGGTGTATTATCTTATCTTATCGGAAGAAGCCCTGAAAGAAAAAACATTGCGGGAAGCCGAAATGAAAGCCCTGATCACGGAAACCGAACTACAATCCCTGAAAAACCAGCTCAACCCTCATTTTCTTTTCAATGCGTTGAACAATATCGGGAGCCTGATCCTGCAAAAACCCGATCATGCCCGGGAGATGCTGGTGAAACTATCCGGATACCTGCGGAATGTGCTGGATTATGAAAAAAGGGAGTTTTCCACGGTCCGGGAAGAAATGGCTCAGATAAGATTATACCTGGATCTGGAGAAGATCCGTTTTGAAGATCAGTGGAACCTGCAGGTGGAGGCCGGAAAAGACTGTGAGGATTATCCCATCCCCGTAATGATCCTGCAGCCTCTCTTTGAAAATGCCGTCAGACATGTGGGTTACAAAGAGGGAGGCAAAGGATTCATCCGTTTTTCCTGTGAGAAACACCACGAAGTCGTGGAAATTTCCCTGGTTAACAGTGTTGATCCTGCTGTCCGCATCCCTGAAGGAAAAGGGATCGGTCTGAAAAATATCCGGAAGAGGTTATTCCTGATATATCGTCGTGAGGATCTGTTGCAAATCAGCCGGAAAGAAGATATCTTTGAAGTACACCTCACCATCCCTCCCGCGCCGGGGGCGGTGCAGTAAGAATGTCGGTTATGACGTACAGGGTTGCTATTATCGATGATGAAAAAAATGCTCGGGAAGTCATCCGTACTTTCCTGCAGGATTTTCCCGGGGCAGCATGCGTGGGGGAGGCCGCAGACGGGTACGAAGGTGCCCGTTTGATCCTCGACCTGCACCCCGACCTTGTTTTCCTGGATGTGCAGATGCCTCGTATCAACGGCTTTGAGATGCTCGAGTTACTGGACGACAAGCCGGCCGTTATCTTTACCACAGCCTATCATGAGCACGCTCTGAAAGCCTTCGAAGTGAATGCCGTGGATTTCCTGCTGAAGCCGTTTTCCCGCGAGCGTTTCCGGCAGGCCGTGGAGAAGGCAATGGCGGCCGTAACCAACGACGCCGGAAAGGAATCGGTGGAGAGGGTGGTGGATTATGTACAGCGGGAAAGCGGTTTCCTGCAACGCATCGTAGTGAAAAAACAGACCCGCATTTTCGTCATCCCTTTGGAGGAGGTGATTTATCTGCAGGCCTGCGATGATTATACGGAGATACACACGGTCAAAGAATCTTTCCTGAAAAAACAAACCCTTACTTTTTATGAGCAGCACCTGCCCAAAGATCTTTTTGTGCGGGTGCACCGTTCCTATTTGGTGGCAGTCTCTGCTGTCAGCCGCCTGGAACCCTATGGTAAAAATACCTATCGCATAGTGCTGCATAACGGGACAACGATCCCTGTGAGCCGTTCCGGCCTGAAAGAACTGAAGCAGGTGTTTGGATTGTAAATAATTATTAAAGTTTCGCACTGGATTAAAAATTTATATGTCTGGAATATAATTATGTTACTACAATATAAATCTTTGCGGTTCTTCGCGACTTCTTTGCGAATCTTGGCGGAATAGCTGTTACGCGAAGTTACGCAAAGAAAACGCAAAGTTGCGCCAAGTTG